>NZ_JBSGVZ010000001.1:0-5030 GCF_053608705.1 Peribacillus sp. NPDC055009
ATAAGTAGAGGTGATGGCAAATGAGTAAAGAGGAATTGAAAAAAGAACATGTTCCGGAAAATAGCTCCATGGCTAAGGATTATGAAGAGATGAAAGAACTTGGAAAGCAGATGGAAAATCAAAGGACGAATGAAGAATTGAAAGAGTGGGATAAACGCCCAGGTACAGTTCAACATGAAATAGAGGAAGATGAAGATTGACGAATATCACAACCAGAATCATTCTATCTGTGTAAAAGGGTGTCCAGAAAAACTGCTGGTGCACCCTTTTTGTTGTATTTCATTAATTACGCTGGCATTTTAATAATCCTATTATCCGAAAAATGAAACCCGCTTAAAGCGAACAGACCTGATGATCATCAGGTCTGTTCGCTTTCTTGAAATATTTATTTTGCAGTGGCATTTTTAAAAAAACTTTAAAGGGCATCTAATGCCCATGTCAGGACTTGTCTAGTTCGTAGGTAAACGTCCATTATTGAATTTTGTTGTAAATTATCCAGCATCGCTGCATAAGATAGAGTAATACTTTTCTTTTAATCCGTTTTTTCGCACTGTATTTTTGATTGGAAAACCGGAATGATGTGGGCTTTCCCACACTAATTTATTATATGAAGGAATGATGAAAAGCGTGCAAACATTTTTAAGGGGGGAAGAGAATGTCGGAAGAGAGTAATCAACAGTATGTTATCTCACAGGAAAATTGGTCCCTCCATCGGAAAGGCTATGATGATCAACAACGTCATCAGGAAAAGGTGCAGGAAGCGATCAAGAATAATTTGCCTGATCTAATTTCAGAAGAAAGCATCGTGATGTCCAATGGCCGGGATGTTATCAAGATTCCCATTCGCTCCTTGGATGAATACAAAATTCGTTATAACTATGATAAAAACAAACATGTAGGGCAAGGCGATGGAGACAGTAAAGTGGGGGATGTAGTCGCGAGGGATGGCTCACCGTCCGATGCCGGGGCTGGTAAGGGCCAGGGTGCAGGTGACAAGGCTGGCGAGGATTATTATGAAGCCGAAGTGTCGATGATGGAATTGGAAGAAGCCCTGTTCAGCCAATTGGAACTCCCTAATCTTCAGAAGAAAGAACACGCGGAGCACACGCTTGAACACATCGAATTCAACGATATCCGCAAGACAGGCCTAATGGGAAATATCGACAAAAAGAAAACGATGATATCGGCTTTCAAACGGAACGCTTTAAGGGGGGACCCAGGTTTTCATCCTATTTATAAGGAAGATTTTAAATTCAAAACTTGGAATGAGATTCAGAAACCTGATTCCAAAGCAGTTGTACTGGCAATGATGGATACTTCCGGAAGCATGGGGTTATGGGAAAAATATATGGCTCGAAGCTTTTTCTTTTGGATGAACCGCTTCTTGCGGACAAAATATGAAACGGTGGAAATCGAGTTTATAGCCCATCATACAGAAGCGAAAGTTGTTCCGGAAGAGGATTTCTTTTCAAAAGGGGAAAGCGGCGGTACGATTTGTTCGTCCGTATACCGAAAAGCATTAGAACTTATTGATCATAAATATGACCCCGCGAAGTTTAATATCTATCCGTTTCACTTTTCCGATGGTGATAACCTAACATCCGATAACGTCCGCTGCGTTAAGCTTGTTGAAGAACTCATGAAGGTTTCCAATATGTTCGGATACGGGGAAGTCAATCAATACAATCGTCATTCGACATTGATGACAGCTTATAAGAACATCGATAATGAAAAATTCAGGTACTATATCCTTAAACAAAAGGCTGACGTTTTCCATGCAATGAAGAGCTTTTTTAAAGACGAGGAAAGTAAGAAGTATGCTTAAAGAAATAAGTTAGCTTGTTCTGGATTGTAGGGAAGCGTCATTCTCTCTACAATCTTTTTTTATTTATCGATTAATCTGATTTAAAATCATTCAGTTCAAGTTGGTGACTAATCGAAGGATTCTAAAAAAATCTCCCTATGAGGCAGATGAATAGCATTCGCTCATTAATTCATGATATGAAGTTACGGTTTTCGTTCATGACACTCCGTTCCACCCCTTCTTCACCTGCTAAGATAACTTCTAACGGGAAGGCGCAATATAAAAAATGGTTTATCTCATTTCATTTTTGAAACGTTATGACTTGGAATATATTATAAAATAAAGTAGCAGTGAGGATCCTTCCCAAAAACCCCATTGCAGAAGACCCATACTCTGAGCGGTTCCAAAACATTGTGCCTTTGATAACCCCTCTGGCAGCCTGTTCCCTATGATCCCAGGGGGCAGGCTGGTTTTTTATGAGTAATTTTTTCGGTCCTTTAAGAAATAAAAAGTACAGGTGAATTGGATATTAGTAGGTCTGTTTTACTCAGTAGCCATTCGATTTTATTTGCTATGCCCACTCCTCCTTTTTATCCTTATGCCATTTAATCCAACGCTAGTTCTTCGGTAGTAAAATCAGCCGCCCCCTAATCTGCACCTGCTTTTTCGAAATCCAATGAAGAATGGACTGCATTTCTTTTCTGAACGAATGATTTTACTTTATGAAATACCGACACTAGCCTTTTTGTATATAATGATGCCAGAATCTAAATCTGGATAATATCAACATCATGATAAAGGAGAAAGATGATGTCGAAGCAATATAACTTTTTATTACTATGGGTGTCACAAACTTGGTTCACCCTATTGAAATACAGGATCTATTTTATTCAAGCCTTTTTAGTCTTATTTCTGATGTATCTTTTATTAAATAAACAGGAAATAAATACGCTGAAAATCACCCTCATTTTAATAACTTCACTATCCTTTCTTAAAAGTGCCCATGGAAAAAAGGGTGAATAAAAGTAAAAGTGGTATGTAAGGAGATTACGGTGAAAAGTTCCATGGCGTGTACCAAGTGCGTTGGGTGGATATATATGTTCATGTAATCCGACGGAACGTTATGACAATGAGTTATAAGAAAAATAGAAGTAACTCTTCAGGGAATGTAAATGATAAATCCTTTCATGCGTAAATGTGATAAGACGGAACCAATGGTTGCTTTTATCACACTTTTTTAGTTATGTAACCATAAAGATTGTAGCCCTAAAAGAATCATTAAATTTTATGGAATTTAAACGAGGGGATTTGATGAGAGGACCTGCTTTTATAAAATGCAGGATCATTTCACCCGATGGAACTCATCACCATAAATGAAAATAATCACATTAAAATTGACGTTTAATGCCCAAATGTGGTTCCTAAAATGATTTTTTATGGATCATTATTGGGACGAGGTACTTCTCGAAAAAAAGTATTATTGATCTTGTAAGTAAAATTTTTTTTTAGAGGAGCGTTTCTTTTATGAAGAAAAGTAAAATGTTAAAACCTATTAACGTTATGACAACATCATTTCTATTAGCAAGTTCTCTATTAATGCCAAGTGCAGGTTTTGCAGAAGAACTATCCACACCAAAGAATGAGGAAAGTTCGAATTCACAAGAGTCTGGGGTGAAAAATCAAGAAGCTCGTACACAAACAAACGAAACTCAATCTTCTGGGAAAGCAGCTTCAAAAATGATGGTAAATGAAGCAGTCGTCAATAATTTTCAAGAGTTGAAGGCAGCCTTAGAAACGGATAACGGAATTACTGCGATCCATCTTGGACAAAACATTGATATCAGCGGAGCGATTAAAATTCACCCGGCAAAATCGGAAATCGTGATCGAAGGTAATAACCATATAATAACGGAAACAGGGTCAACAGGATCAAAAGGCGGTATTTATGCCAACGGTAATATTTTAAGCAGTGTCCATGTAAAAAACGTAAATATTAAAGGGAAGAACTATTACGGTCTCATTACAATACATGATGTAACAAAAAATGTAGAGCAAATATTCGAAAATGTAAACTACAATGGGCCACAATTAATCTGGAACCGTAACGGGAAAGCTGTTTTCAAAGGAGTAAACGACATTTATATTCAGGATAATGCAGTATCAGGCTCATCCATAACGCACGAGATGGCGGAAACTGGAAGTGTGGAAATTGATGGTGAAACTCATATTAGCCATAATAGTGGCCATGCTCTTATTTGGTCGATTTCAAAAGAACCTCAATTTAAGATCGCACCAAATGCGAATGTGAAAATTTTTACAAGTAAGAGCGGGTATGGAATATTTTATGCAACAGGCGGTGATGCAGATTTTTCTATTGGGGCTAATGCAAAGCTAGAGATTGATGGAAAAAAAGGAGTTACCGGATCTGGGAAGTTTAAGTCATTTAACGTGGATGCCGGTGCAGATGTACAGATGAATAGATCTGGTACGGATTCATACCCAATGGTTTCGCTTTATGGACCGGCACAGATCAATAATCAAGCGAAACTCCATGTAACTACAGAAGACGGTCATGCTTTGGAAGTGGGAAATAAACCAACCACCATTGATTTTAATACTCCTGAGAATGTTGTCTTGTCCTCAGTGAAAAAACAAGCATTAAATAATTTAAGCACCTCCCTTACGATGAGTATGGATACAGGCATGTTAAAGCTCTGGACGAGTCCGACAGGCGATCCTGCAAATAGTCATGTGGGCAAATCCGGTGGCAATCTTACTTGGCAAGGTATATATAAATATAACGTAGCTCAATCAATTGGTGGCAATCCAGAGAATTTCAATATTGAATTTAGTAAAACAAAAAAGATTGAATTAGGAAAAGATGTAGATGGGCAAGCAGAAAAAGACCTTACCGATGCGAAGAATAAAGTGGAAGATCTGTTCACGGACGATAAGTTCGATACATTGGAAGGAACGACGGATCAAGGGGCGATTGACGAAGCCCAAAAAGCGGTCAATAAGCTTCCTGAAGGTGCAGAAAAAGACCGTCTTCAAGACTTATTGAACCAAGCGCAAGATTTATTGAACAAAAAAGAACAAGCAGAAAAAGACCTAACCGATGCGAAGAATAAAGTGGAAGATCTGTTCACGGACGATAAGTTCGATACATTGGAAGACACGACGGATCAAGGGGCGATTGACGAAGCCCAAGAAGCGGTCAATAAGC
>NZ_JBSGVZ010000001.1:5127-405555 GCF_053608705.1 Peribacillus sp. NPDC055009
TATTGAACAAAAAAGAACAAGCAGAAAAAGATCTAACCGATGCGAAGAACAAAGTGGAAGATCTGTTCACGGACGATAAGTTCGATACATTGGAAGGAACTACGGATCAAGGGGCGATTGACGAAGCCCAAAAAGCGGTCAATAAACTTCCTGAAGGTGCAGAAAAAGACCGTCTTCAAGACTTATTGAACAAAGCGCAAGATTTATTGGATAAAGATATAACGGCTCCAGATGCACCGAAATTGAATGAAGTTACAACAAACAGTAAAGAGGTAACAGGAAGCGGTGAACCTGAAGCAAATGTGACCGTCACCATTAATTCCAAGAAATATACCGGAGTTGTAGGTCCAGAAGGGAAATTCAAGGTTGCGATTCCAAATCAACCAGTCCATACGGTTATTACTGTTACCCTTACCGACGCGGTTGGGAATGTCAGCGAGAGTTCATCTGTTAGGGTAGTACAGTTTATGCCAAGTGAACCTGTAAAGATCAATCCTGTGTACCCAATTGCAGAGGTTATAACTGGAACTGCTCCTGAAGGGGCAACTATCGTTCGCTTATTGGTAAATGGCGAAGCACTGCGTACGGCACCTGTCAATGAAGATGGAACATTCAGTATATACAGTAAGTATGTAGGAGTAGATGAGAATGGAAATAATAAAACCCTACAAGTAGGCGATATCGTAACGGTTGACTACGGTGTTCGGACTCCATCGAACCTACAGGCTCATACTACGGTAATCAAGGAAGCGGAGAAACTGCAGGTGAATCCTGTAGCTCCTAATGCCGATTATGTTACGGGCAAGGCATCGGAGGGAACTAAGAGTCTCCGTTTGCTAGTGAATGGAATAGCGCAGAGAACAGTGTCCCTAACTCAGACTGGGGCAGGATTCATTAATCCAGATGGAAGTTACCAAATTTACAGCCGGTTTATTGTGGATGAAAATGGGGTTACTCGAAGATTGCAAGCAGGAGATGTCATTGAAGTTGACAATGGACCTCTAGTAGTTGGGGGAGAAATAGCAAAAACAGCAGTGAAATAATCAATTCGATAATGATGTAAGAAGGCCTCTCCTATTGGAAGTGGTCCTTCTTACATGTTTGAAAACGCTTCTTAAAGTGTTTGAGTATTTTTTCGTCACAAGGAAAGAAGTCCAATTTTTAAATGAGAAAAAGGTACTGAAGAATCTCTCTATAAGAAGGATTTATATTTTTAAAAAGGAGTGGAATCATGATATTGAAGAGACGGTTCAGAAGTATTGGAATCTGTATATTTACATTAAGTATATTTTTGACAGGCTGCATGTCAGGAGAAAAGGAAGTCCAGAAAGAAATGCAAAAGCAAACGAATACTTCTACTAAGGACGAAACGGATAAAAAAGAAACAGGGCTAGAGAAGACCGTATCTGGCGTAAGTATTGGGATTGAAGAAGCATTGCAGCTCGAGCATCCAGATCAAAAAGGGAAAAAAGTTTTACAGTTACAGCTGAAGGCAACTAATAAAACGGCAGAAGAAAAATTTGTAGACGTTTTTGAAATGTCGGTATGGAATCAAGAGGATAAAAAACTACGTATCTATCCAGGAGATAATCTTGGCACGAAACTGGCTCCTGGAAAAAGTGTAAAAGGTAATGGGTACTATGTGATTGAAGGAAAGGGACCTTACAAGGTGCAGTATGAAAATACTGAAACGAAAGATAAGCAGGAATGGACTATTAACAAAGTGAAGGACATGACAGAGGACGAATCTGAAAAGTAGTATGTAATTTACATTTTGACTGAACATTGGAGTTCCCCCGATGAATGGCCCCCCTGGTTAAAGGTCATTCAATCGGGGGATTTGTATTTCCTGAACGATAAGAAGAATGGAGTATGGATAGAAAAAGACTATGTTCGTTTTTATCAGCTGATTGCTTGAGGGACGTCCATTATAAATGTGAAATGCGTGGGATTAAGTTCAGAATCAAAAATTAATTATGATTATAGGTGTTTTGGCTAAAAAACAGATTTAGTTTTACCCTAACCATGCACTTGTACCTCACGTCAAAAAAACAGGTGATTCTGGTTAAATAGGGTAGATGAATCAAAAACAGAACGCTTCATTCGAAATCTGGAACCAGCAACAAAAATAATTATGATAATTTATTAATGCTGACGATAAAAATTAACGGGAAACTTACAAGGCGACTTTTCAAGGCGGAACTCTAGGTATGTATTTCAATCATAAAAAATGATATATCTGGTCAACTTTGCTGATTAAGAAAGATAGCGTTAGGAATTTGCTGGTTTTTTGTAGTGAATTTTCATTGTGGCCTAATAATTTAAATGTCCGTTATGTTCTGATAAGGAAATGGAGGAGTTGAATCATGATAACAGCGACAACGCAAGAAAGGCAACAACAAAAAAATACTGCCCAATACTCGCACAAATCTGCTCTGCAAAGAGAATTAAAGAACAAGACCGCTAAAGTCGGAGTGATTGGATTGGGTTATGTTGGTCTCCCAACTGCTTGCCATTATGCATCTAAAGGTTATACGGTGACAGGATTCGATGTCTCTGAGACAAAAGTGGAAAGTTTAAATAGCGGAATCAACTATATCAATGATGAAGATAATGACGGGCTTAGAGATTTGATAAACCAAAAGCGGTTTACAGCGACGACGGATATGAAGCAGCTAGGAGACATGAATGTCCTTTTGATTTGTGTCCCGACCCCAGTTAATAAGTTGAAGGAACCTGATATCTCGTATGTGAGGGATGTAGGGAACATTGTCGCTGAACATGCGAATGAAGGTACAATGGTTATTTTGGAAAGTACAACATACCCAGGAACGACAGAAGAGTATATCTGTACACCATTGACAGATAGGGGATATGTGATAGGTGAGAACCTTTTTGTAGCTTATTCCCCGGAAAGAATAGATCCAGGAAATAAAAGTTTTAATTTAAGCAACACGCCAAAAGTTATTGGGGGGATGACGGAAACCTGTACAGACCTAGCGTGCAAGTTCATCGGTTCGACAGCTCATCGTGTTAAGGGGGTTCGTGTTGCAGAATTAAGCAAAATCTTTGAGAACACTTTTCGATGGATTAACATGGCTTTGGTCAATGAAATGACGGTACTATGCAATGAGTTGGAAATTGATATATGGGAAACGATCAATGCGGCTTCTTCAAAACCATACGGGTTCATGAAATTCACCCCAGGCATTGGTGTCGGGGGACATTGCATTCCGGTAGATCCATACTACTTGCTCTATAAGGCAAAAGAACATGGTCATCGGACAAAAATGATTGAAATGGCAGGGGATATCAATGACGGAATGGTTCACTATTCATATAACCGCATACTTGAATTGCTTGCAGCCAATGACAAGCTCATGAAACACTCACATATTGTGGTTTTAGGTGCAACTTACAAAAGTGATATTGGTGATTTAAGGGAAAGCCCGGTCGTCCGCTTACTTGAACGATTACAAAACAAGGTCCAGAATCTAACCGTAATCGAACCCTATGCAAAAGAAATCCGAATCAATGAACAGGTTCTACAGGTGGAAAAATACGATGCTGCCATTCTTCAAAAAGCCGATTTAGTTGTCATCGGAACACCACACAATTGTTTTGACTGGAAAAGTGTCCATGATCATGCTTCATTAATATTCGATTCCAAAAATGTGATGGAGGAAAATGGATTGCTTTCTGATAAGGTCATAAAATTATAGGCCGAGAACAAAAAAAGTGACAAACGAAAAGGTTTAAAGATGGATTGGAGTTGATTGAATGGCGGAGACACTCAATATAAAAGATCTTTTTCAAATGGTGAAAAAACGCATCGTGCTCATTATTATCATCACAACCTTATTAACGGCAATGACGGGGATCGTTAGCTTTTTCATTCTTTCACCTGTTTACCAAGCTTCTACACAAATCTTAGTCAATCAATCTAAAGAAAAGTCAGAACTTTACAATGTAGGTGAGATTCAAACCAATATTCAATTGATTGAAACGTACAGCGAAATCATAAAAAGTCCGATGATGTTAGAAAAAGTCAAAGAACGACTGAATCTTGATATATCAAATACAGCATTATCGGAACAAATCAAAATTGTAAGTAATGGGAATTCACAAATTTTCACCATTAAAGTTGAGGGTGCTGATCCTAAAATTACCGTTAGTGTCGCCAGTGCAATTACGGACATATTCCAAGATGAAATAAAAACGCTTATGAATGTGGACAATGTCAATGTCTTATCCAAAGCAACTATAGGAGATAATTCCTCACCTATAAAACCGAACCCGATCATGAATACGATCGTTGCATGTTTTGCAGGGTTAATCATAAGTTTATTTCTTACATTAATGATCGAATTTTTCGACAAAACAATCAAAGTTGAGTCTGATATTGAAGAACATTTAAAGATTCCGATGCTAGGCATCGTGAATTTAATGGAAAATAAAAAAAAACGGAAATGATAAATCTGTAATTACAACCTCAAGAGGTGAAAAGCTTGACACGCAATATACGGCATAAAAAGACGGAGATTAAAAAAAGAAGCAGTATTTCCATGTTGAAATCGAAGTCACCTGTTGTGGAGCAATATAGGACAATTCGAACGAACCTTCAATTTTCCGCTGTGGAAAAAGACATAAAGACGATGATTTTCACCTCTGCAAATGCAGGTGAAGGAAAATCGACGACTTCAATCAATGTCGCAGCAGTTTTTGCACAGCAAGGGAAACGCGTTCTCATCATAGATGCAGATTTGAGAAAGCCTAGTGTTCATACTAACTTTAATATGGAGAACTACTTGGGGTTAACGAATATCATATCAAAGCAAAATAAATTACTCGATGCTGTACAACCTTCCTTTTACCCTAATTTAGATGTGCTGACAAGTGGGCCAATCCCCCCAAACCCATCGGAGTTGCTTGGGTCTAACGGAATGGTGACAGTGTTGGATGAAGCAAAGCTAAATTATGATTTAGTAATTCTGGACACACCGCCTGTTAATGCAGTCACAGATGCTCAAGTATTAGCGAGTATGACAGACGGCGTGGTTTTGGTGGTGAGCAGCGGAAGCACTGAAATACAGCAAGCACAAAAAGCGAAGGAATTACTTGAGAATGCAAATGCAAAGCTTTTGGGTGCAATCCTAAATAAGAAAAAACAAAAATATCCTGACGAATACTACTACTATGGTAAATAAAATAAGTAGTTTGGAAGTTGTATAAGTTTAGCATTCGTGGTTAGGAAAAAGAGGGATAACGATGATTGATATTCATAGTCATATTTTACCGAAGATGGATGATGGTGCTGGAGATATCCATGAAAGTATAGAAATGGCGAGAAAAGCTGTAGAGCAAGGAATTTCCAACATCATAGCAACCCCTCATTATAATAAGGGGATATATGAAAATGATAAGGAAATAGTCGTGAATGAAACAGCAAAATTAAACCAAGTGCTAGATGACCTGGATATCCCGCTAAAAGTATGGCCTGGGCAGGAAATAAGGATATCCGATGAACTTTCGGATGATTATGACAATAATGAAATCATGGGCTTGAATGGTTCGCAGTACATCCTTCTCGAACTGCCTTCAAACCATGTGCCAGTGTATACGGAACGATTAATTTATGATCTGCAAATGAAAAGGATGACACCGATCATTGCTCATCCAGAGCGGAATTTGGAAATAATAAAAAATCCGCAACTTCTAAAAGAACTGATTTGGAAGGGTGCTTATTCACAAATAACTGCAGGGAGCATCACGGGCAAATTCGGCTGGAGAACAAAAAGGTTTTCCAAATATTTAGTTCAATCAGGTCTTACTCATTTTATTGCATCAGATGCTCATAATGTTGGAAACAGAGGTTTTCAACTCAGGGAAGCACATAAGTTGATTGAGAAGAATTTCGGTCAAGAAATAGTCGATGCCTTTAATGAAAATGCCGAGAATGTTTTGTACGGGATGAAAGTTAAAGAACTCTTGTTTGACTAAAAATATTAATATGGGGAGAAGTAGATTTGACATATTATAACCGGCTTTTCACATTAGTCTTACTGGACGCTGTGATTGTTGTGACGGCTGTATTTTTAAGTTATTGGTTATTACATCCGTATAATGAAATATCGGCATTTATAATGAAAACTACGCTTATTTTGCTTATGTGTCATTATTTCTTCACTGCTTATTTAAAACTCTATAAAAAGGCTTGGGAATACGCCAGTATCAAGGAAATGTTCAATATATTCAAAGTAACGGCCTTTTCTATTACGATTACTGCCGCCTTTCAGCTATACTTTACCCATTTTCTATATATTAGAGAGCTTTTCATTACTTGTATTCTATATATTGCCATGATTGGGTGCTCACGTTTGGCATGGAGGATCTATTTTGAACGATACATTAAGCAATCACCCAATAAAAAAAGAACGTTGATCGTTGGAGCGGGGTCTGCAGGGACGATGATAACGAGTCGGTTGTTAAAATCCAGCAATATAGACTTAGTCCCGGTTGCATTCGTTGATGATGATAAAGCGAAGCTTAGTTTAGAAATCTTCAATATACCAGTTGTAGCAGCAACAAAAGATATTTCTCAAGTGGTTGAACAATACAAGATCGAACATATCGTGATTGCGATTCCTTCTTTGAAAAGAGAAGAAATAAATTCCATCTTTTCGGAATGCACCAAAACTTACAAAAAGACTCAAATTGTCCCTAGCCTGGAAGCGATTGTTCAAGGCAAGGTTCCAATTAATCAATTGCAGGATATCCAGATGGAAGACTTATTGGGTCGCTTACCCGTTCAACTTGATGATAAAGGGATTTTAGAAAAGATTGTTGATAGCACTATTTTAGTAACTGGTGCCGGCGGTTCAATTGGATCGGAAATCTGTCGTCAGATCTTGAAGTATAATCCAGCTAAAATTGTATTGCTCGGGCATGGTGAAAACAGCATTTATGCGATCGAGTTGGAATTGCGAGAGGCTTATGCAGATACAATTGAGATCGTGACCGAAATTGCAGACATTCAGGACCGCCGGAGGATGTTTCAGGTAATCGACCATCATCGGCCTAATATCGTCTACCATGCAGCCGCCCATAAACATGTACCGCTTATGGAGTCCAACCCTAAAGAAGCGGTGAAAAATAACATGATAGGCACGATGAATGTTGCCGAGGCATCAGAGGCTGGAATGGTTAATATTTTTGTCATGGTTTCGTCAGATAAAGCCGTAAATCCGACAAGTATAATGGGTGCCTCTAAATGTTTGGCCGAGATGATGATCTGGTATAAGAGTTTGTCTAGTCATACTAAATTTGTAACGGTCCGATTTGGAAATGTCCTTGGCAGCAATGGCAGCGTCATCCCACTCTTTAAAAAACAAATAAAAAAGGGGGGACCTTTGACAGTCACTCATCCGGATATGATTCGCTATTTCATGACAATTCCGGAAGCTTCAAGATTAGTCATTCAGGCAGGGGTCCTGGCCAAAGGAGGAGAGGTATTCGTACTTGATATGGGCGAACCGGTCAAAATTGTCGATTTCGCTAAAAAGCTTATCCAACTGTCAGGTTACAGCGTTGAAGAAATTGGAATAACTTATACTGGAATCCGGCCAGGTGAAAAATTATACGAAGAATTGCTTGGGGAAGACGAAGTTTACTTGAATCAGATTTACCCGCAAATCCATATTGGAAAACCAAGAGAAGTAAATTGGAAAGCGATAAAAGAGATTATTACAACATATGAAGACATGAGCGAAGAAACGTTAAAAGATAGAATGCTGAATTTGGCGAATTACAGGAAGAATAACAAAATTCCCATACCGTGATAATGCCTCAAATCCGGGTGATGTTAGCAATTAACAGAAAAAGTAAAGCAAGTGTCACAATTTTGATGATTTGCGTTTTTCAATGAAGGAAATTGGGCAATATATTCACCTTTTAAAAAATGTTAAAGAGAAGTAAGAATAATAGATGCTAAGAAATTTTCAATTAATCACTAGAATTCTGTATAGCTATCTGAAGAATACCTTCGTTTACTTGATAACGATACACAATGATAATTTGGGAGGAAAAAATGAAACGGGCCTTTGAATTTTTGATATCTTGTCTGGCGCTTATATCCTGTTCACTTCTTATGCTGTTTATCGTCATCCTAATCCGTTTAAAATTAGGTTCGCCTGTCATTTTTAAGCAGGAGCGGCCAGGATTTAATGGCAAACCATTTTATCTGTATAAGTTCAGAACGATGACAGATGAAAAAGATGAAAAAGGGGATTTGATTCCTGATGAGAAGAGATTAACTGATTTTGGGAAATTACTTAGAAAATTAAGTTTAGATGAATTACCTCAATTATTTAATGTCATGAAAGGCGATGTGAGTTTTGTAGGCCCACGGCCATTATTAATGGAATATCTCCCATTATATACTTCCGAACAAGCAAGGAGGCATGATGTCCGGCCTGGAATGACGGGGTGGGCCCAAGTGAATGGGCGAAATGCAATCTCGTGGGAGAAAAAGTTTGAGCTTGATGTCTGGTACGTTGAAAATCAATCTTTTTTACTGGATATGAAGATCTTATACCTTACCTTGATTAAGGTATGTAAACAAGAAGCCATTACCCAGGAAGGACATGTCACAACCCAAAAATTTGTTGGATAATGGGATGAATGATATTGATTTAAGGTTTACCCAAATTCAACTGTACCTCGAGGTAACAAGAAACCCCAAATTTGATGATGTGAGAAGTGATTTGAATTGAAGAAAATCGTAATAATCGGTGCGGGCGGGCACTCAAAAGTTGTTCAAGATATTGTTGAAGCAATGGGTGAATATCGTCTCATGGCTATTTTAGATGATCAATACGAAGTGCTGAAAAGAAAGGGAAATGTATATTTTGGCCCCATCTTAAGCTATAGAAGCTTATTTATTCATTTTGAATATAAGGTAATTATTGCGATAGGCAGGAACGATTTAAGATTAAAAATCGTAAACGAACTGAATTTAGATGTAATGGATTATGAGACAGTCATTCATCCAACTGCTATAGTGGGTAAAAATGTTTCGATAGGTAAAGGAACGGTCATTATGCCTAATGTCGTCTTGAACGCTGGCGCTAAAGTGGGGAATCACGTCATTGTTAATACGTCTTCAGTCATTGAGCATGATACCCATCTTGATGACTATATCCATATAGCACCAAGTGTTACCCTGACAGGAGCTGTCAAGGTAGGAACTGGTAGCTTGATAGGAGCTGGATCTACGGTCATACCAAGCATAACGATAGGGGAATGGTGTACGGTTGGTGCCGGGTCAACCGTTATTAAAGACATTTCTGATGCATCTACCGCTGTTGGGTCCCCAGCTAGGATAATATAATAAGGAGTGTGTGTGGGATGGAGAATAAAAGATTGTATCTTTCGCCTCCTCATATGAGTGGGAATGAACAAATGTACATTAGACAAGCGTTCGAGACAAATTGGATAGCGCCACTAGGACCGAACGTAAAAGCTTTGGAAGACGAATTTGCCAAATATGCGGGCACTAAGGGAGCGTTGGCAGTAAGTTCAGGAACTGCGGCCATTCATTTGGCATTGCAAGTATTGGGAGTCACCACTGGTGATACTGTATTCTGTTCTTCATTAACTTTTATAGCCAGTGCAAATCCTATCATCTATCAAGGTGCGAAGCCTGTTTTTATAGATTCTGAATCTGATACATGGAATATGTCACCTAAGGCATTGGAACTGGCTTTGGAATATGCGAGGAAAAATCGGAGAATTCCAAAAGCTGTAATTTTGGTCCACCTATTTGGACAAAGTGCAAAGGTAGATGAGATTAAGAGCATTTGCGGGAAATATAAGGTTGCTTTAATAGAGGATGCGGCCGAATCCCTTGGTGGATCTTACAAGGGGAAGCAAACAGGAGCGTTTGGTGATATAGGGATTTATTCGTTTAATGGAAATAAAATCATAACAACTTCTGGAGGGGGCATGCTGGTTTCAAATAACGAGGAATACTTACATAAGGCTCTCTTCCTATCTACACAAGCACGTGATGCAGTGCTTCATTATCAGCATAGCTCGATTGGATATAACTATCGTTTAAGCAATATTCTAGCTGGAATCGGCCGTGCCCAATTAGAAGTATTGGATGACCGTGTTAAAGTTCGGAGAGAAATTTTTGATCGTTATAAAAAAACTTTAGGGAACATACCTGGCATTACCTTCATGCCTGAATTAAAAGATACGATGGGGAATCGCTGGCTTACCGCATTAACAATAGACGACAAAATCAATGGAGTACGATCCAGTGACGTGATTAATGCGTTAGAAGCAGAAAATATTGAGTCCAGACCAGTATGGAAACCATTACATTTACAGCCTGTCTTTAAAAATGCAGCATTTTTTACAGAAAGCGGCGATAAAAGCATTTCAAGTATGTTATTTGAACAAGGTTTATGTTTGCCGTCCGGTTCGGGTATGACATTTGAAGAACAAGAGCGGGTCGTGGAAATTGTAAAGGAAGTACTTGAACCGTCCAAATTAGCCCAATGATTCTTTAGTCGTGTGATACGAGTTAATTCATTAAAGGAACTGTTGCATGCAGTCACATTTAGCAGATATACCAAAGCCCGTTTTCTTACAATGAAAAGGAGGCAAACCAAAATATGAGAATTACATTTAAACAGATTTATCAAGATATCGACAATTTAGTATGTTTATCCAATAACCGAAATGGTTTGAATTTCAGAGAGATTGAGCTTACAAGAAAAAGACTGGTTGAAAATATAAAAGCGATAGAACTGCATACCATCATTTTAAAAAAGAAAGATCCTGGATGAAAATCCCCATATCATCCTTACCTTTTAAAAATGATTTCATTTTTTGGGAGCCTTTTTAAATCCACATTAGAAATGAGGGTGCTTATGAAGATTGGTGATAAAGTTATTTATAAATCAAGGGAGTATAAAATTATTTACATCTATAGAAATGATTTAAAAGCCGAGCTTCTTTCCTTTGATGCTAAGCATGAGAAATTCGAATTAGCGCATATATCCCATTTGATAAAGACTAACCCGGCTTATGTAGAGAATCTACAAAAGGTGTCCCCTTATGAAAATTGTTGAGTAGCGGTTGTTGAATAGAATGCAGATGACACACCACCCTGGAGTTTGGTCAGTCTGTCGAGCAATTCAACACAGTCTTTTTCTTGACTTATCACATCAACATATAAAGATGATGTATCTTTAATATTCTATTGAACCTTGTTGGGGTAGGTATTAAACCTATGAACAATTTTTTCTTCCTCAATATGGATGCCTTCTATGAATTTAACTTTTCATTTTCATAAACCTCTTTACTGACTTTTTACATGAGAGCACTGCTTTTGAGGCGTTGCTCATTTAAATAGTAAGCACTGCATTCTTTTAAGGTGTATTCCCTTAAATCCTCAATAAAGAATGAGGTGTTTTTTTTTGTCCGGAACAAATGAATGCTGTAATGAAACCATTATTGCTTAACGATTGATAAAGCAAAAGAAATTGTTTCTAAAATGAAATGCTTCATTGTTAATTTGGGTTATATTACTAACTGCATTTACATTTTAAACCTTACAACTATACATAGCTTGTTGATAGTATTCGACTGGGCATGCTTGTTACATCAAAGATAAGTTTCAATTATTGATTTCCACATACCACTTATGAAACGACGCAGGAATAAAATTATGGTAAATTTGGGTAGTAAGTAGTGTATATTTTCTGTTATTTTTTAAAAAAAGAGTGAGGGAATTTTTAATATTAGGTATTAATACTCAACTTATATATTAATAGTTTTAGTAAGAAAAGATATGAAAATCAAAAGTTAAAGGTGATTGTATGAATCGATTTACTGACCGCTATTCAAAACTGCTGTATCATTTATTTTATGAGGATAACTGGTGTAGTTTAACAGAGCTATCAAAAAAAACAGGTTATTCGAAAAGCACATTATGGCGGGATATATTGCATATGAGTTCAAATCTTCCACCTGAATGGAAAATTGATAAGAATGAAGTGCAGGGCGTAAGGTTAATGAAACCTAAAAACGGCACCTTGGAAGAGCTTTGGTTTCATCTTAAAAGTGAAAACACCTATTTTCAAACCTTGGAATTAATTCTTTTTAACAATGGAGTAACGATAAAATATATTACTCAAAAAGTGCATATTAGTCGCTCCTCAGTGTACCGACAGTTAGAAAAAATAGAGGAAGTATTAAAAAATGCCGAAGTTCATTTATCAAATAGTCCGTTTAAAATTGTTGGGGATGAAATAAAGATTAGAAGATTCATCATGCAGTATGTAGAGTATATGTCCGGCAATTTAAATGATTTTATTACTTCCTTTAATCTTAAGGAGTTTCAAGACACTTTATTGGAGCTATTGAAGGAACATTCAACTTCTTTACACATGGGTGCCATACAAAGACTAGCGATAATCCTTCATATCTCCAACATTCGAATAACCCATAATTGTTTTGTGACATTCCCAAAAGTGGTTATAGATGAAAATGAAACATCCACAGCATTCGAAATATCAAAGAAACTATTTAAATTCATGGTGAAATGTCCAAATAGGGAGAAACAGATTTCTGAAATTTTATTTTTTTCTTTATATTTTATGAGCGAAGAAATGTCTTTAAATCGTACCCAAGAACTTCGGTACATTCGTTCCAAATTTAATTCGGATAGCGGTAAGCCTTTAGGTCAATTTTTAAGTAATCTATCAAAGAAAATTGGGCTGGATGTTTCTCAGGATGATATTTTCATGTACGAATTTGCGCAAACTCTTCGTGGGATATCGTTTGACTTACAGTTAAAAACGGATACGAGAATAAATAATATTTTGCAATTCGTTCCTTATTTTGAGAATAATGAGTTATTTGTGATCATTGAAGAAATAGCACAATACATATCGGATGAATTTGCTATTTCTTTTGAAAATATAGAAGTATTAGAGATATTCATGTTGGTCCAAGCTTCAATTTTAAGAAAACAAAACCAAATGGTTATAGAGACTGCATTAATTTGCCGATCATATGTAGAGAAAGATTATATTCGTGAGGTATTGAAACATCATTTCGGAAACAAGCTAAATATTTATGTTATGGATTTTTCCGATATAGACTCACTTTTCAGAAAAAATGGGTTTGATATCTTAATAACCACAGATTTAGGGCAGTTAATTAATATTGAACACATTCCTGTATATAAAGTTTCTTCATTTCCAACTCCCTCTGAATTAAAAGAAATTAAGATGTTTACTCGAAAGAATTTCATTGATCGGTATGGTTTAAATCCTAATATTTTATATCCATTTGAAGAAGACATTGATTGAGATCAGTCTTAAGGCATTTATTCACTTGTACTTTACCCCACTGATAACGAACAGTACTATGCAGCAAATAATTTTACCTCGTCTAAGCCTAGGTCATTTCTTTTTTCTCCAAAAGGAGAAGGTGGAATTTACTTATCTGACAGAGTTTAAGGTTGATAATTTACTAAAGGTAAGGGATCCACGAAATTACCGAAGCGAGAACGCCATACATTCCTTCTCAATTTATACCACAGACCATTCTCTTTAATCGAAACTAAAATCACGAAATAGGGACCTGTCTTACTGCTATCAGTGGCTGGTATGTAAATGGCCCCGGTACAACCGGGGCCATGGCCGTTTAAAACCTTTACTGGCTTTATTGAGTAGTTACATATTCATTATTTCCTGCACGCATTCCAACAATGAAAATAAGTGCCGATATTGCGGCCAACATCAATAAGGGAACTGTCCAGCTGTGTGTAATGTCATGAAGCAAGCCGAATAATACTGGTCCAATGGCAGCTAAGAGGTACCCGAATGATTGAGCCATTCCTGATAATTCCGTCGCCTCATGGGTGCTTTGTGTTCGAAGACTAAAGAACATCATCGATAAACTGAATATGGTTCCAACTCCAATCCCGATCAATATCATGCATACTGGTATGAAGAGAGTGCTTCCGTATAATATGCCGAATATCCCTGCAATAAGGAAGACGACAGGCGGGATCACTAACAGACGCTGACTTTGTAAGCGTCCAGCTAAAATTGGCACAAGGAATGTTATTGGAATGACTGCAAGCTGCATGATGGAAAGCATCCAGCCAGCTTCATCGGCGTTCAGGCCTTTTTGCTCCAGGATTTCCGGCATCCAGGTAATTACTGTATAGAAAATAAACGATTGCAAACCCATGAAGAATGTAATCTGCCAGGCTAAACCAGAACGCCATAAGTTAATCTTTTTATCCTTTTGTTCCGTTTGTACATCCTTACCTGAGTTGAATGGCCGTCTTATTTGCGGCATCCATAAAAAAACTGTAATAAGTGATAAAATTCCCCAACATCCAAGGGCACCAGCCCATCCCAACCCCGATGAAGAAGCAAGGGGAATGCTGATCCCGGAACCTATTGCGCCACATAAATTCATGGAAACAGCATAGGTTCCTGTCATCAAACCGATGTTCCTGGCAAAGTTATGTTTAATTAGACTTGGTAACAATACATTGCCTATTGCAATGGCTAAACCGATTAAAATGGTCCCTATGAACAATGTCGGCACTCCGCCAACTGAGCGTATAACAATTCCGATTGTTAGTAATATCAAGGAAAGGAAAAGCGTAAGCTCCATTCCAAAACGCCGTGCTATCCTAGGTGCAAACGGTGATAATAAAGCAAAGGAAAGCAAAGGCAATGTCGTTAATGAACCTGATAATGTATTGGATATCCCCAAGTTATCTCGGATCGAAGTGACAAGGGGGCCAACCGAAGTTAAGGGAGCCCTCAGATTTGCCCCCAGAAGAATGATTCCGATGATGAGTAGTCCAACTCTGGGTTTAATATCCATTTTAGTTTGTTCTAGTTGATTTGCCGCTTGATGAATGCCCATAATCTCCTCCTTACTTACTCTATAGATTTTTTGAATTGTGCAATGTATTCATTCACTGTTTCGATTGCCCGGTTCACATCTTGTTCGATGATGGCATCTACAAGTTTGCAATGAATGTTCAAATGAAAGTTCACATCAGAACTCATCTCCACTATCTGATGGATGGATTCATGCAGGGAGTGTTCCATATGTTCGTACAAATCAATCAATAAATCATTATGTGATGAAACCATAATCGATTTATGCAACTGTATATCGGCTTCTTCGTAAGCCTTGATATCCCTTGCTTCGGCAGCTTTACTGCATGCTGATATATGAAACCGCAATTGTTCTATATCTTCTTGATTACGTCTTAATGCCGCTAACTGAGCTCCCTCTCTTTCAAGGGCATGACGGACCTCTAACGTTTCTAATAAACTTGACTGCTGGATCCTTCTTTCAAATGCTGCCCCCAAGGCACTTGATGACCTTACGAATGTCCCCTTTCCTTGTTTCGTTACTAATAGCCCTGCATAAACAAGTGATCGTACAGCTTCCCTTAATGTATTTCTGCTTACATCGAACTGTTGGATCAAGTCCATTTCAGGGGGAATTTGATTTCCAATTTTCCATTCACCTGATTCGATTAACGATTCGATTTGGGAAACCACTTGCTCTACAAGTGATAAGCGATTTGTTTTAGATATAGACAAGATACACACCTCTAATTTGTAGGATGATTGGGTCATTGGCTATTTTAACATATGTATGTTGAAAATGGAGCAAACGAGTATTTTAAATCCAAATTTGTTTCCTTTTATTCTTCAGAAAAAAATTTCAGAAATCCGCTCCCTTTCAGCCGACTGCTTGCCATGCCTCATCAAAGCAAGCATCTAGCGGGGTCTCGACTAGCCAGTTAATCAAAATTCTTCAATCCAAGTGGGTTTCATCCAAAACTCGTAACCCAGGTTTGTTTAAAATCATTGTGAGGGGTGAGACCATTTCAATTGATGGAACCGCCAGTTGCTCCATAGTTTTAAAAAAACATTCCAATCGACGTTCAAATTGTACTAGCACTAAAAAGACTAAAGGCAAACTCGACTTTCTTCGAGTTTGCCTTCAGTCTGAAATCCCCATTAAAGTCAGGGAGGATAATATTTCTATTTTTTTTGTTTGACAATAAAGGAAAGAAGGATAAATATCACTAACGTGACAAGACATACTGTGGTCCCAATGATGTTTTGCTTATTAAAGATAAATGCCAAAAAGATAATGCTTAATGCCGTGATGGCTAATATAGTTGTGTATGGGTACCATTTTACCCGGAAACCTGGTTTGCCAATGTATTGCTTACGCAGCTTCAATTGCGCTGAACAAATACTGATCCATAATAATAAAACTGTGAATCCAGGAATGGCCATAAGGTAGCTTAAAATCAGGTCGGGGTACAAATAGGATAAAAACACACCAGCCAATATGCATAATGTAGTTAAAAATATACCATTAAGCGGGATACCCTTTTTTGTTGTTTTTAAAAATGCCTTAGGCGCTTCCCCATTATGGGAAAGAGTGAACAGTGTCCTTGAAGTAGCGTATATACCTGAATTTGCAGCTGATAAGACAGCGGTTAAAAGAACGAAATTCATGATATCGGCGGCTCCGGGAAGACCCGATAAGCTGAAAACCTGAACGAAAGGACTTACCTCAGTGCTTACTTGGTTCCAAGGTATTACCCCGCAAATAATAAATATCGGCAAGACATAGAAAAGAATCACCCGCCATACTGTTCCTTTAATGATTTTTGGTATGACTCGCTGACTATCTTTTGTTTCCGTAACGGCTACACCAATTAATTCTGCGCCACCATATGAAAACATTACCACTAAAAGTGCACTTAACATTCCGTCAATTCCTTTTGGGAAAAAACCACCATGTTCCGTGTAATTAGAAAATGAAGCAGTACTAGGAAAAAGTCCTAGCATGATCAAAGCTCCTAAAATAATAAAGGCAATCAAGGTTATTATTTTAATTCCTGCGAACCAAAATTCGAGTTCTCCATAGTATTTTACTTGAAACAAATTAATTCCTATAATTACTGAAGCGCAAAGTATACTTAACAGCCATAATGGTACTGTGGGAAACCAATATTGTAGAAAGCTTCCGGCTGCGACTATCTCTACAATGATCACGATAATCCAGTTAAACCAATAGAGCCATCCGACTATGAAGGATAGTTGAAACCCAAAAGCTTTATTAATGAGATGCTGTACGTTCAAATTAGGAAAAGCGGTTGCCATCTCTCCTAATGCGGCCATTACAATAAATAACAATAGCCCCCCTATTAAATAGGCTATTACAACACTTGGACCTGCCATATTTAATGTATCGGAACTCCCCTTAAAAATCCCTGTTCCTATCATTCCGGCTAGAGCAATGAACTGGACATGCCTCGGCAATAGGCCCTTTTTTAAATCTTGATGAGTCTTCTCCATTTTATTCATGCCTTTCCTTTTAATAAAATAGTCTATAAGTAAAACTAGGAAGTTCTTCTTTTATTGAACGCTTTCACGTACTAAAGTACTATATCAATATATCATGAATCGGAAAAATGTCAATTTAGGCAGGTGAACTGGAATAGATTCCTAATCAGCAAAACAGGAATAGTTTTTATTATCTAAAAGTATTTGGATTTTATGAAATAAATCAAAGGAAAAATTAACAAATCGGCGTAAGGCACTATATTGAAATAAATACATATTGTAAAGAGAGAAAAATAATTCTGTTTAATCGCAGTATTTCTGACATTTTGTTGGTAGTGAATAAGATGATGTAATCAGTTCAAGTCCTTCCATAAATATGTCAGGTTGTGATGGCGGTTTTGGATTTGGGGTTATGGAACATACTGCTGAATAACAAAAAACCGACCATTCAAGGTCGGTTTTTCTTTTAATATAAGGTACGAAGCGGGAGAAGCTAACGAGACTATCCGTTTTCATTTAAAAAGGGGAGAAGGGGCGGCTGTAGGTGTTCGGTTTCTTGTATCGGGTCAATTTCGCTTAGAAATTCCAAATAACCGGAATATACCTGCGAGGCCATCCCTAAATAGTGCAATTCAGTGTGGATGATTCCCTTCCGTGGTGAATGGAGCATATACATTTTTTCATCCCTCCTTTCCAAAAGAATAGGCAAGCCTGTTATAGGCGGTAATCGAACCAATGAAATGTTATGTTTATATGAGATTTTCACTTTAAAAATTGGATGCGCCAGGTTCGAAGGCTTCTGAATCTCTTTCTTCTATCACCATGCGCAGTCCACTCTTAGGTCTGAGTGTAAGGGATGGAAGGGGGGTTACTTCATGATGATCATGTGCAAGCTTTATCCTATACCGCTTTGCAATGCAGGCCAGGACAAACACCGCTTCCATCATCGCAAAATGATTGCCGATACAAACCCGCGGCCCTCCGCCAAACGGAAAGTAAGCGAACGCAGGCAGGCTTTTCATGAAGTTATTTTCAAATCTTTCAGGAATAAATGATTCCGGTTGATCAAAATACTCTGGATCATGCTGCATCACATAAGAACTTATTAGAATCATATCGCCTTTTTTAAAGCGATATCCTCCTATTATGACATCCTCCGTCACATCACGGGATAGGATATACAGTGGCGGGTACAGGCGAAGTGTTTCATGAATGATATTTTGAGTGTATGGTAATTTCATGAAGTCTTCAGGCTTGGGTGTCCGGTGACCGATTATGCTATTCACTTCACTGAAAAGCTTGGCTTGAATTTCTGGATGCTTCGAAATTGCGTACAGTGCCCAGGAAAGAGCATTTGCTGTCGTTTCATGACCGGCAAGGAAAATAGTCATCAATTCATCACGGACCTGATGGCTTGTCATACCCAATCCGTCGTCGGCATCACGTGCGTCCATCAGGATCCCAAGCATGTCTTCATGTTTTACTGTGTCGTTCTTCCGTTTTTCAATAATGCCGTAAATCACTTTATCAAGTCTTTGTATCGCCTTTTTATATTCACGGTTGATTTTGGTAGGTACCCATAATGGCATACGGAAAATCTTTCTCATCCTTTTGACTGTAATTCTCAAAGCGGTTTCCAGCGGTTTTCCAACAATTTCATACCCATCCTTGAATTCCATGCTGAACATCGTCTTGCTGATTATCCCGAGAGTGATGTCCATCATATCCTTCGTTATGATCCGTTCTTCATCATGTTGCCAAGTTGATATATAATCCATTGTGGTATCAATCATATCCTTGGCGTATTGGCTAATATGATTCTTTTTGAAAGAGGGTTGGATAAGCCTTCTCTGTCGCATATGAAAGTCTTTTTCGCTTGTAAGCAGACCTTCACCGATAAGCGGTTTTAAAACATTGAAGTCCTTGGATTTGATGAAGGATTTTTGTTTTGTTACGAGTATTTGTTTTATTAAATCAGGATTTAAAACGTGATAAACATTTTGGAATGGGCCCAAACGGAATTTAGCGACTTCTCCATATTCCTTGGCCAATCGGGTCAGAAAACCAATGGGATCTGCTTGAAACTCCTTTGTATGTCCGGAAATCACCCTTCCTTTTGGAACCTTTGGAGAAGTGCGGAAGACATCATCAGCGTGGCTCAATGTGGTTTTTCCCCTTTCTTTAAAATAATTACATGTAATCATTCTATGAGGATCAGTTAAATTGGTTTGGACAAGTCTTTAAAGAAAGGGCGGATAATTCTATGGAAGTAATAAGGTTATATAAGAAGCCATAAAAAAACTCTGGCTGAATAGAGCCAGAGTTTTTCATGGAAGCTTTAGATTTGATGATGTGGGATTTACCTTCTTTCTTCATCGTCCCTATGTTGTAAGCAATCATTTTTTTCTTTAATGGGCCCGCCAAATTCTGCATTGATTTCCTTTACCACTTGATCTAAGAATTCATCTGATATTATTGGATTATTAGTTTTTTTATGCATGTACAATCCTTTCTGGATATCGTTGTTTGGATAAATAATGAAGTATACGTTATCAACATAACCTCACTTTTAATAAATTATTCTTTCTTTGTCCAACATTTTCACTTGCATTTACATTTCACGGAAGCATTTATAAAAGACTGTTATATCTAGTTTAGTGATGATGGTATGTGGAAATAGCCCAATCACCTCTAGGTAATTGGGCGTGGGTTATATACTTGATTAAGGGAACAGCTGCCTTAAATATGTTATTAGCTGATCACGAAGTTCAGGTCGTTTCATTGCGAAATCTATTGAAGCCTGAAGGAAGCCGAATTTATCGCCGACGTCATATCGATTTCCTTCGATGATATACGAATATAATGGTTCCTTTTCTAACAAAAGGTCTAAAGCTTCGGTAAGCTGGATCTCCCCCTTCCGGTCGGGCTGTACGGTTTCAAGGATTTCAAAAATCTCAGGTGATAAAATATATCGGCCAATAATCGCCTGTGTTGATGGTGCATCTTCCACTTTTGGCTTTTCCACTAAGTTTCTTACCAGAAATAAATCCTCATATCGTTCTTGGAAATTTACGATCCCATACTTGGAGACATCGGCAGGTGACACTTCCTTACATCCGATAATGCTCGCTTGAACCTTGTTATACCGTTCCATCAACTGCTTCAAAGCTGGAACCTGGCTATCCACGATATCATCCCCTAACAGGACGGCAAAAGGTTCGTTTCCGATAAAAGTTTTGGCACATAATACTGCATGCCCAAGACCTAAAGGTTCCTTTTGTCTTACATAGTGGATATCCACCATGTTGGAAATGTTCTCCACGATCTTAAGCAGCTCATTTTGACCTTTCATTTGCAGAAGCATTTCCAGTTCAATGGATTTATCGAAATGATCTTCAATGGCACGTTTGTTTTTACCCGTAACGATGATAATATCTGTAATCCCTGATTGAACCGCTTCCTCGATAATATATTGAATGGTCGGCTTATCGACAATCGGCAGCATTTCCTTTGGTTGAGCTTTCGTAGCAGGTAAAAATCGTGTTCCTAAACCGGCTGCTGGAATCACCGCTTTCTTTATCATAGCCCAGCCCCTTTTTAAGGTTCTTTTATATGCTTTTAGTTCTACCCTTCATTTTATGTAGCCATTGGTTGACCTATATCAAAATAGGTTAAAATAAATTCCTGAAAAAGAATAGATTTACCTTTGAAGCAAATATTATGGATATATGAATTTGGTCAAGAGGTGTAAATGTTGCCAATTGAAAAACAAGAGAGAACACAAATCCTTTTTGCCTTACTCGTCATTGTTTTATATCTTTCTCCTTTATTCATCCTTGGAGAAAATGCGCATATTCGCGTACATGATAATTTGGACTCCAACATTGCCTGGTATAAAGTCCTTTCAGAAAGCGGTGAGTTATTCGGTGCGATAGACGCCAAAATTCCCCAGATCATGAATGGTCTGCCCCGAAATGCCTTTGGCAGTGAGTTCAGTATTATCGTGTGGCTTTACGCACTTTTTCCGACAATGGTTGCATATGCAATAAGCCAGGCATTAACAAGATTTATTGCATTCTTTGGTATGTATATCTTATTAAAGAAACATTTGGTTACAGGGAGCCAATCAGGTTGGATCAGGGTTGGAACATCCTTGGCCTTTGCCCTTACCCCATTTTGGCCGTCGGGAATGCTCAGTACACTTGGGATGCCGCTTGCACTTTGGGCTTTTTTGAATATTCGCAGCAAGGATCATTCGTGGAAGAATTATTTGGTCCTTACACTTTTGCCGCTTTATTCAAGCATCGTGCTTGGTTTTTTCTTTTTCCTTGTTGCAATGGGCTTTCTTTGGTTAACGGATGTGATCAGGAGAAAAGGGTGGAATATAACGTTTCTTCTTTCGATCGTGTATATGACCTTCATTTTTGGTTTGGTGGAGTATCGTTTGGTGTCTTCATTCATTTTTGATTCGGAGCCAAATAGCAGAGATGAATATTTTCACGCAAGGCTGCCGCTTGATTGGGTCATCAAGCTCACTTTCAAAAATTTCGTTCTTGGACACACGCATGTCATGACTGTACATGCGCTTATCATCCTGCCGATTACAGTCTTTGCCCTTTATATCATTCTGACCAAAAAACTGTGGCGACAGGAAAAGGTATATGTATTTTTATTCGGCTTGAACTTTATACTCTCAGCATGGTACGCATTCTGGTTTTATAAAGGCTGGGTTCCTTTGACGGAAAGGTTTCACACCCTGGATACCTTTAATTTTGCCAGATTTCACTTTTTAAGGCCGATGGTGATTTATTTGGGCTTTGCCCTCGCGATAAAAATCATTTGGGAACACAGCGATTATGCTAAGAAAACCCTTTCCATTTTCATCGCCGTCCAAATTATGATCTTAATGGGCTTCAATGAAGAAATCACTTACAATAAAAAACCATCTTTTAAAGAGTTCTATTCAGAAAGCCTTTTCCAGGAAATAAAAGATCATATCGACCTTCCACAGGAAGAGTATCGTGTTGCTAGCATTGGGCTGCATCCTGCAATCGCACAATTTAATGGATTTTACACGCTCGATAGCTATAACAATTTCTATCCGCTTTCTTACAAACATCAATTTCGTCAAATAATTGAAAACGAATTGGCTAAGAATAAAAACATCAGAATCTACTTTGATGAATGGGGAGGACGTTGTTACCTATTTACCGATGAGCTTGGGAAGCATTATATGTTCAAGAAAGGCTCGAAGAAAGAGCTGGAAAATTTGGATCTTAATATGGATGCCTTTAAAGGATTAGGTGGCAAATATATATTTTCTGCCATCCCAATCAACAACGCGAAGGAGAACGGATTGGTGCTAGATAGGGTTTTCACAAAGAAAGGCAGCAAATGGAAAATTCATTTATACAGAGTCATGTGAAAAGGGGGGAATAGAATGAATTCACCGATAGTAACGATTGTTGTACCTTGTTATAACGAAGAAAGCGTTTTGCAGGATACCATTTCCCAGCTTTGTGGATTGATGAGGGGATTAGTCGAAGAAAACGTTGTTTCTGGTCAAAGTAAAGTCCTGCTGGTTGATGATGGAAGCAAAGATCAAACTTGGAAAATCATTTATAAGGAAACGATCAATAATGAATTGGTTCGCGGGCTAAAGCTTTCCCGGAATGCAGGACATCAAAATGCACTCCTGGCAGGATTGTTTACAGCCAAGGAAGCCTCGGATTGTGTGATTTCCATTGATGCAGATTTACAGGATGATATTCAAGTCATCCCTGAATTCATTCGGAAATTCAAGGAAGGATGTGAAATCGTATATGGTGTCCGCCAGAAAAGGGACCTTGATTCATTTTTTAAACGGACATCTGCAACTGGTTTTTATAAATTGATGAACAAGATGGGGGTTAACCTTGTCTATAATCATGCCGATTTCAGGCTGATGAGCAGAAGGGCGATCGCGGAGTTGGAACGATTTGATGAAACGAATCTCTTTTTAAGGGGGATTGTCCCGCTCATTGGGTTTAAGACGGACTCTGTTTATTATGACCGAAAAGAAAGATTGGCTGGGGAAACGAAATATCCATTTAAGAAGATGGTTGCTTTTGCGCTTGATGGCATTACTTCCTTTTCAGTTACACCGATCCGGCTTGTATTATGGCTAGGATGTCTTTCCTTTTTCATTAGCTTACTCTTTGGGTCTTACTTTTTATGGTTAAAGTTTTATGGTCAGACCGAAACTGGTTGGACCTCATTAATCACCTCCATATGGTTGATCGGCGGACTGCAGTTGATTGCTGTCGGCTTGATTGGGGAATATATCGGAAAAATCTATAATGAATCCAAACGCCGGCCTAAATATATTGTTGATCTTGATTTATTTAATCCGCTCGATTTAAAAAAACGGGAGCAACTAGACAATGAACGGAACAGTATTGAGAAACTATCTAAAACACACTAACTCCTTTATCCGCTTTTTATTGGTTGGAATAGTCAATACAGCGGTTGGACTTTCCATCATGCTTTTTCTTATGAATGTTCTTGAATTATCATACTGGGTCTCCACCTTTTTCGGCAATGGAACGGGAGCTGTAACGAGTTTTCTTTTGAACAGGACTTTTACCTTTAAAAGTGATATAGAATGGCGGCGAGGAGTTGCCCGTTTCTTATGCGTCATCCTGATTTGTTATTCCGCCGCTTATTCTATAGGCCAAGCCATTGCGGAATCACTGGAAGGATCCGTCCATTTATCCATACAACAAAATTTGGCTGTTCTCATAGGAACAATCTTTTATACCGTGCTTAACTATATTGGCCAGAAATACTTTGTCTTTAAAAAAAGCAATTTGAGACCAATTCAAGAAGGAAGGAACTAATTAGGTGAATCAGTGGAATAGTGCCCCTATTGGACGGGAATAAAAGCGGAATTTGATATTTAATGCAAGTTTACCCTTTTAATGACGATCCGAGCTGGGGCAGATCTGGTTAATTCATCGCATTCTTCATGAAGGTGATTTTTTTCCTTTTCGGACCACCTTATGTTCATTGGCCCCTGGATTTTGACCTTTACTTACCTCCTTTCCTACCTTCGAATCATGTCATTGCATGACTTATGTTATATAAGCCAAGAACAAAACCTCACTTACAAAGAATTATTTATTTTTGAGCAAAATTTTCATTTACATTTCCATTTCACGGGAGTATGATAATCAACAGTTTCATATTTCTAAATCGCTTAAACCTTATGGTGCGGGGGACCCGTTATTGGGATTGTTTACAATCCAAGGGGTGAATCCTTTTTAAAAAGGTAGGGCTACTCTTAGGTCCGAATCCGACAGCTAACCTCGTAAGCGTTATATGAGAAGGAAGGTGGAGCTTGTTAGACAAAAAAATTGATGTCTACAGGTCTATTTAGCTATGACTTGTAGGCATTTTTGTGTTTCGTCTAGTTTTTTGCTACAGCTGGGTAACATAAACTTATAAATTAACTATGGTGGTGAAATCTTGATGTTATCTTCTATAAAGAGGTTCTTGATTGGGAGACCTTTAAAGTCAAATGCACTTGGTGAACAAAAGCTTAACAAAACAAAGGCTTTGGCGATATTATCTTCTGATGCTTTGTCTTCGGTTGCATATGGACCGGAGCAAATATTAATCGTCCTGATCACGGTCGGTGCTGCAGCATTTTGGTATTCCATCCCAATCGCGATCGGAGTATTGATCCTGTTAACTGCTTTGATTTTGTCCTACAGACAAATCATTTTCGCTTATCCGCATGGCGGGGGGGCATATGTAGTTTCAAAAAACAATTTAGGTGTCAATCCAGGGTTGATAGCCGGAGGATCCTTGTTGGTCGATTATATATTAACTGTAGCTGTAAGTGTTTCTGCAGGTACGGATGCAATCACGTCCGCTTTTCCCGGCCTGCATTCATATAATGTGGTCATAGCCATCATTTTTGTGATACTACTTACAATCCTGAACCTTCGGGGGGTTACGGAGTCGGCCTCTGTTTTGGCCTATCCGGTTTACCTATTCGTTTTAGCATTGTTCATCTTGATTGGTGTTGGAATTTACAAGATTTTGACGGGAGGAGTTTCACCGGAATTGCACGCATCAATCGGGACTCCGGTAGCGGGTATCAGTTTATTCATACTGCTAAGAGCATTTGCATCAGGAAGCTCCGCATTGACAGGAGTCGAAGCGATTTCCAATGCAATCCCGAACTTTAAAGATCCAGCCCCGAATAATGCTGCGAAAACTTTAATAGCGATGGGTTCCTTGCTAGCTGTATTATTTTCGGGAATCGTATTCTTAGCCTATTATTTAAGCATTGTTCCGAGCGCAGAGGTAACGGTCGTCTCCCAGATTGCTGAAGAGATCTTTGGACGGAATTTCATGTATTTCTTCATTCAAGGTACGACTGCCTTGATCTTGATACTTGCGGCCAATACTGGCTATTCGGCTTTCCCTCTGCTTGCGGTAAATCTGGCGAAGGATAAATTCATACCAAGGGCGTTTACGATTAGAGGGGACCGATTAGGGTATTCCAATGGAATCATCATACTGGGACTTGCATCCATCATCTTGATAGTCGCATTTGAAGGACATACAGAAAATCTCATTCCGCTTTATGCGGTAGGGGTATTCATTCCATTTACGTTGTCCCAGACTGGCATGATTGTTAAATGGGTTCGCGAAAAGCCAAAAGGCTGGATGATGAAATTAACCATTAATTCAATTGGTGCCATAATTAGCTTTATCGTCACGATGATATTCTTTTTAACCAAATTTACTCAGGTTTGGCCTGTGTTGATTTTTTTACCTATCATCATTTTAATTTTTCATCGAATTAAAAAGCATTATGAAGCAGTTGGTGACCAACTAAGGATTACAACATGCGAGCCGATCTTACCAATTGAAGGGAATATCATTATCGTACCTGTGGCAGGTATAACTCATGTGGTTGAGAACTCTTTAAATTATGCAAAATCTCTATCTGCTCATCAGGTCATTGCCGTTTATGTCGCTTTTGAAAGAGAAGACGAAAAGAAATTCGAAGAAAAGTGGGAAAAATGGCAGCCAGATGTCAGACTCGTTACACTGAATTCTTATTATAGAAGTATCATTCAGCCACTAACTAAATTTGTGGACACAGTTGAACATAAGGCTAGTGAATCCAATTATAAAGTAACGGTGATCATCCCCCAATTCATTCCGAAGAAGGGCTGGCACAATATACTTCATAACCAATCAAGTTTACTGATCCGCGCCTACTTACTTTATAAAAGGAATGTGGTTGTTACGACTGTGCCATATCATTTGAAGAAATAAGTTCCATATCTATAACTGGAAGCAAACCTGCATAAGGTTTGCTTTTTTTATAATCTTATAAAAAAAGACAGCAGTACAGCTGTCTTTTCTCCAACTAAACGCTCCCGATTTATTAGCATCGGAAGCTTTCTTTGTGTTGAACACTATTTTTGCAAAAACACTTCATAAAATTACCAAGGGTCAATTCAAATAAAGCGAACATATTAAAAAGAAGACAAAATGAAATTTATTAGCTTTGAACTTACATATGGGGGTTGAATATGGATATATTATTAGCTCTCTTGCCGGCACTATTCTGGGGAAGCATCGTTTTATTTAATGTGAAACTCGGGGGTGGGCCATATAGTCAAACATTGGGTACAACCATTGGCGCATTGATTTTTTCAATAGGTGTTTATATTTTTGCCGATATTAAGTTGTCATTTCTCGTGTTTGGAGTCGGGGTTGTCTCTGGATTGTTTTGGGCCGTTGGACAAGCTAATCAGCTTAAGAGCATTGATTTAATGGGAGTATCCAAAACAATGCCGATATCTACTGGAATGCAGCTCATTTCAACGACTTTATTCGGGGTCATTGTTTTTAACGAATGGTCTACAATGAAAGCAATCATTTTAGGCGTCTTGGCATTAGTCTTCATTATTATAGGAATTGTCTTGACCTCCTTGGAGGATAAAGAATCAAAAGAGGGCAAATCGGGAAACTTGAAGAAAGGAATTGTTATTCTCCTCATCTCGACATTCGGTTATTTGGTTTATGTGGTCGTGGCCCGTCTTTTCGATGTTGATGGATGGTCAGCATTGTTCCCTCAAGCGATAGGGATGGTAATAGGCGGTCTGTTATTGACTTTTAAACATAAACCGTTTAATAAATATACGATTCGCAATATCATTCCGGGATTGATATGGGCTGCAGGGAATATGTTTTTATTCATATCCCAGCCCCGTGTGGGAGTGGCCACTAGTTTTTCCCTTTCGCAAATGGGCATTGTCATCTCAACTCTCGGCGGGATCATCATTTTACGTGAAAAGAAAACGAAACGCCAACTAATTGGAATCATAATCGGAATTATCTTGATCATCATTGCTGGGATTATGCTCGGGATGGCAAAAAGTTAATTGGAGGGTGATTAAATGTATACAGATTTAGAAGGTAAGGTCGTTGTTATAACCGGTTCATCCACTGGTTTAGGGAAAGCGATGGCCATTCGCTTTGCCAAGGAAAAGGCAAAGGTCGTGGTTAATTATCGCACTAAATCAGAGGAAGCGGATAGTGTAATGGAGGAAATCAAAACAAATGGCGGGGAAGCAATTGCAGTAAAAGGCGATGTCACCGTTGAAGAAGATGTGATTAATCTTGTTCAATCAGCGATAAAGAATTTCGGGAAACTCGATATATTCATCAATAATGCAGGAATTGAAAATCCGGTTCCGTCTCACGAGATGCCGTTAAGCGACTGGAATAGGGTAATCAATACCAACTTAACGGGAAATTTCTTGGGCTGTCGTGAAGCTATCAAGTATTTTGTCGAGAACGACATTAAAGGGAATGTTATAAACATGTCCAGTGTACATGAGATGATTCCCTGGCCTTTATTCGTTCATTATGCTGCAAGCAAGGGCGGGGTGAAGCTGCTTACGGAGACACTGGCACTTGAATATGCACCAAAGGGAATCCGTGTGAACAGCATTGGTCCTGGAGCCATCGCCACGCCAATTAATGCCGACAAGCTTGAAGATCCCGAAAAGAAAAAGGATCTTGAAAGCATGATTCCGATGGGGTATATCGGAAAGCCTGAAGAAATTGCTGCGGTTGCTGCATGGCTGGCATCTTCAGAGTCCAGTTATGTAACGGGCATCACTCTATTCGCTGACGGAGGAATGACGAAATACCCTGCATTCCAGGCGGGAAGAGGATGAATTTTGTTTAATGATGCAAAAAGACTCCCAGCAGGCTCAAACCGGCTGGGAGTCTTTTTTTAATCATTAACGAGTATGATGATTATACCAGCTAATGAAATTATCCACGACCGTATCGATAAACTGGACAGTCGACTCATGTGTAAGCCTGCCTTCGTTATCGATTTTGTCATGCACTGCACCAACATATACTTCATTCCCTGGAAGGAGTGGGGAGGCGATGCCTATTGCGAATAAGATTTCACGCAAATGCAATTGAGCTTTAACCGTTCCTAATTGCCCCATTGAAGCACCCATGATCCATGATGGTTTGCCGATTAAGACTTTATCGACACGTGATAACCAATCGATTGCATTGCCCAATACACCTGGAATCGTACCGTTGTATTCAGGAGTTACCCACAAAACTGCATCTGCTTCGGCCACTTTGCTTTTAAATTCTTTTACAACTGATGGAGGGTCATTTTCAATATCTTGATCATAAAAAGGTAAATCCCGAATGTTCAATATTTCGAGATCGAACCGATCTTGATATCTAGATTGAATATATTTGGCAAGCTTAAGGTTGTAAGACTCTTTACGGATACTTCCCACTATTGCAACAACTTTCATCTTCAATACCTCCAATGATTTTTATAATGGATAATCATGTAAATGTATTCCACTTACCTATTATAATTGGAATGTAAATGAAAGGGAAAAAGGATGCTTGGGAAAAAGTTGAGTTAGAGCTTAATAAACAAATTCCTCTCGAACATTCATTCACTTAGGGTTACCCTGCAAAGTTAGACTCGAAAATTAAATAGATTTGTTTGTGCCAATCCAATCCCCATTACTAGAACTCACCAAACAATATTGCATTTGTTTTTAATTTAATATTATGACCATTCCTATAGGGATTAAGGAAAAATCCTTTCAGAGAAAATGAAATAAGACGCTTGAAAAGTAAATAATGAAATATCATGAAGACCGTAAGTGAAATGTTTTTTTTTTGCTTGAAAACTATTTCACTAAAATGATAGGAGAGGATGAAGTTGATCTTTCGTACCATTGATACGGACAAAGATAAAGATATTATCGTTAAATTCAGGAAAGATTCCTTTGTTGTAAGTTTTGGATCTGAGGCAGGTTTTGGAGATGAAAATACATATCTGCAACGAATGGAAGAAAGGGTCCGCAAATTCCCGGGGGGACAGGTGATCATTGAAAAGGACCAAGTACCGATTGGGCAAATGGAACTTCGAATTCGGGAGTATGAAGGAACTGAGATCGGCTATGTAGATCTATTTTATCTTATTCCCGGATACCGCAGTAAAGGCCTTGGCAAGGAATTGGTTCGCTATGCAGAAAACTTTTTCGGGCGATTTAATGTATCCGAATATCATTTAAGGGTTTCTCCGGATAATCAAAGGGCGATTCGCTTATATAAGAATTCAGGCATGATGAAGATAAGGGAAGAAAATGAAATATACCCAGTATGGAGAATGGGCAAATCATTATAGAATATAAAATTTAACTATATTAATATAATTAAAAGGCGTCAATCACTATACTGTGAAAATATTTTAACCGATGAAAAATAGGGTTGACTTTAGAGAAATTAGAATATATAGTGAAGGACATAATTAAATATAACGTTAATTCTTATCAAGAGATGTGGAGGGACTTGGCCCTATGATACCTCGGCAGCGGGTTTTTACTTTTGTAAAAATACTGTGCTAATTCCAACGGACGAAAGTTTGAAAGATAAGAAGGAGCTTTTCTTAGATAATTAATTTAAGAGTTTACTCTTTTTTATGTCTAAAGAGGCCTCTTCTGTCTGATGACGGAAGAGGCCTCTTTTGTTTATTCAAAATGTATATGGTTATTAGGGAATTTGGTGCAATTACTCATGAGTTTCGCAGATTTACTCGTGAGTTTCGAATTTAACCCTATCATTATGAAGCGTTGCAAAGCTCTTCTCTCTGGATAATGAATTCGTACAAATAAACAACATGGGGGGAGATTGGATGATTGAGTTTCAAAATGTTAAAAAGGTATATCAAACAAAGAAACAGACTGTCGAGGCTTTGAAGGGCATTAATTTGACAGTGGAAAAGGGGGATATATTCGGTGTAGTCGGTTATAGCGGGGCCGGGAAGAGTACGTTGATCAGGTTGGTCAATTTGCTTGAACATCCTTCAGCTGGTTCGGTGATTGTTGGGGGCAAGGATTTAACCAAATTGAGCGCGAAGGAATTACGGGCAGAAAAGAAAAAAATCGGGATGATCTTTCAGCATTTCAATTTGCTAAACTCAAAGACCGTTTTTGATAATATCGCCATGCCGCTGATTTTATCGGGAACCCCTGGTAAAGAAATCAAAAAGCGGGTAGGCGAGCTGTTGGAGTTCGTTGGCTTATCGAGCAAAGCAAAGAGTTATCCGGAACAATTATCCGGCGGTCAAAAGCAGCGGATCGGCATTGCGAGAGCATTGGCTACCAATCCATCGATCTTATTGTGTGATGAAGCTACCTCGGCATTGGATCCGCAAACAACGAGTGCTGTTCTGCAGCTCTTAAAGAAAATCAATAAAGAATACAATATTACCATTCTGCTAATCACTCATGAGATGTCTGTCATTCGGGAAATTTGCAATAAGGTAGCGGTCATGGAGGGCGGATGCGTCGTTGAACAAGGTTCGGTTTTCGAAGTTTTTGCGAAGCCGCAAACGGATATTGCAAAAAACTTCGTGAGAACGGTCATACATGACGAAATTCCACAAAGTTTCCTAAAAAGCATAGGGTCCCATATCCCGATTATTTGGAAAATTAATTTTATTGGGACTACTTCGGGTACTCCTTTGCTTTCAACCATCTCGAAGAAATATGATGTTCATTTAAGTGTTTTATCAGCCAATATTTCTGAAATTCAGGAAACGCCTTTCGGGAATTTGATCATCGAAGTGACCGGGAATAAAAATGAGGTGGACAAGGCTTATCAGTATATTAAAGATGAGGGGATTCTCGTCCAGGAGGTGCAGATAAATGGGTAATACGCTTTGGGGAATGGAAATAACGGCAGATCAGCTGTCGACAGCTTTCGGTGACACACTTTATATGGTAGCCATCTCATTGGTATTTTCCGGATTGATTGGTCTTCCGCTTGGTATCCTGCTTGTCATTACAAGAAAGGGTCATATCCTGGAGAATAAATGGGTCTTTAATGTATTGAACCCGATCATCAATATATTGCGGTCGGTTCCTTTCATCATCTTGCTAGTAGCACTTATTCCGTTTACCAGAATGATTGTAGGCAGTGCGATCGGAACGAATGCGGCCATTGTTCCGCTAATCTTTTACGCGGCTCCTTATATCGCCCGGCTTGTGGAGAACTCCCTGTTGGAAGTGGACAAAGGGATCATCGAGGCAGCTCAGGCGATGGGGGCGACGACATGGCAAATCATTTATCGTTTTTTGATTCCTGAGGGACTTAGTTCGTTGATCCTTACATTTACAACAGCGACAATCGGGCTTGTTGGATCTACGGCCATGGCAGGTGCCGTCGGTGCAGGCGGGGTCGGAGATTTAGCTTTGGCTTACGGTTATCAAAGGTTTGATACGATGACGATGATCGTCACAGTGGCGGCGCTCGTGATCATCGTTCAATTACTGCAATCCACCGGGAATTTTGTTTCAAGAAAAATCAGAAGAAGATAAAAATAACAGGAGGTAGGAGAAATGAAGAAAATCTTATTAACGATCATAGTATTGGCATTGGCCATCTTGTCTGCAGCATGCGGGAAAGAAGAAGGTGCATCAGGCGGTTCGGATGATGTGAAAACAGTAAAAGTCGGTGTCAGCAGCGGGGATACAAGAACATGGGAATACATTGTCGACATAGCGAAAGAGGAAGGGCTTAATATTGAACTGGTCACTTTCAATGATTATATCCAACCGAACCTTGCTTTAAGTGAAGGTGAAATTGATGCCAATTCATTCCAAACGGTCGCATACTTCGATGAATTCGTTCAAGACCAAAATCTGAAATTAGAGGCCATCGGGTCGACTGTCATTGCTCCTATGGGCCTTTATTCGAAAAAACATAAAGATCTCAAGGATCTTCCGGATGGCGCTACGATTGCCGTTCCGAATGAAGCAACGAACTTTGGCCGTGCATTGCTTCTTCTTCAGGAAGCTGGATTGATTACATTGAAAGAGGAATTCAATGGATCGGGATCATTGGAAATCATTAAGGAAAATCCGAAAAACTTGAAAATCCAACCTGTTGCTGCCGGCAATACACCGCGTCTATTGGATGATGCCGATGCTTCAGCCATCAATAATAACTTTGCAGTCGAAGCAGGCCTTACTTTAAAAGATTCTTTATTCCATGAGAGTAAAACGGCGAAACCATATATTAATATCATTGCAGTTAAAAAGGGTAATGCCGATCGTCCTGAGCTGCAAAAATTAGTGGAGCTTTATCAATCGAAAAAAGTGGAAGCGTTCATTGAAAAAACGTTTAAAGGAAACACCATTCCTGCATATGTTTCTGTAGATGAATTAGTGAATTACCAGGATGCTTGGACAAAACCAGCTAATGAAAAATAATGATTCAGATTCAAAACGAGTGAAGGAATGCCGGATGGATTCAAGATGCCTATCCGGTTCCTTAAACCAAAAAGGGGAGATAAGAATATGGCGAGAGAATTAGTGCAGAAGCAGCATCAGCAGATCATTGAAGATCACATCGACTTTCATTCCAAATTATATATCGAAACGAGTCAAGCCATTCATGCTAAACCCGAAATTGGGAATCAAGAGTTTTTCGCTTCGGATACATTAACCGGAATACTTCGAAATGAAGGATTTGAAGTAACCCGCAATATTGCCGGGCATGAAACAGGGTTTATCGCCAAAAAAACCTCTTCAAAGAAAGGTCCCACAATTGCCTTTTTAGCCGAGTATGATGCATTGCCGGGTTTAGGCCATGCTTGCGGCCATAATATCATCGGCACAACGAGTGTTGCAGCAGGCATTTCCTTGGCTCAAGTGCTGGAGGAAACGGGCGGAGAGGTGATTGTTTTCGGAACACCGGCAGAAGAGGGCGGGCCGAATGGAAGCGCAAAAGGCAGCTTTGTGAAGCACGGTCTATTTGATGGGGTTGATGCGGCAATCCTTATCCATCCTGGTGGGCATACGCGTGTCACAAGTCCATTTCTGGCAGTCGACCCCCTAGATTTTCATTTTTACGGGAAGTCAGCACATGCAGCAGCTGCACCTGAAGAAGGCGTGAATGCACTTGACGCGGTGATTCAGCTGTTCAATGGCATTAATGCTTTGCGTCAACAGCTCCCGACCGAGGTCAAAATCCACGGAATCATCACCAATGGCGGGGAAGCTCCTAACATCATTCCCGAATATGCTTCAGCCAGATTTTACATTAGAGCAACAACATGGAAACTTTGCCAAGAAGTATCCAATAAAATACGTGCTGTTGCCGAAGGGGCAGCACTTGCCACAGGAAGTACGGTTAAAGTTGAACGTTTCCAAAATGAAGTACTCGATTTTGTCATTAATCCAGTTCTGGATGAACTGTTAAAAGAAGAACTGGCTCAATTAGGGGAAGCAGTGGGTCCTCGAAAAGAGAGTGGCTTTGGCTCGACGGATGCAGGTAATGTAAGCCATGTAGTGCCGACAGCACATCCATATATAAAAATTGGCCATGATGAGCTGATTGCCCATACGAATGAATTTCGCGACTGTGCCAAATCTCCTGCTGGAGACAAAGCCATCCTGACCGGAGCAAAAGCCCTTGCACTTACAGGGTATAAATTGATTTCGGATAAAGACCTGTTGGATAAAGTGAAAGCAGCATTTCATGAAGCGAAGCAAAAATAAATAAGATGCAGGAAAAAATTGTTGACTGCGGATCACAGAGTTAGTATTATAAAAACAATAATACCAAGTAATTTAATAGGGGTTATAGGTTAATTGACCGGAAAACCGGAGACTTTTCTTTCATGTAAAGAGGTGTCTTCGGTTTTTTTTTGTGAATGGGCAAGTCGGAAGATTATCAAAAGGAGGATTTAGCATGGGGATATTATTACGTAAAGCCATTGAGAAAAAAAGAAACTTCCTGATAAACAAGTTGATTAACAAGGGAATTTATAAAAAGAATGACATCCATCTATTTGAATTAACCTTAACCGATTTAGAGAATGAATATATTAAAATAAGCAAAATTGAAGAGAAGGAATCCGACGATTATTCCCCCTGTCTAAGGATACATTTCATATAATATCAGAATAAAAGGAGAGGGTGAAATGAGGAAGAGTGTGGAAGAAAGGCGGAAGGAATTAATCTTTAAACTTATGATCCATACTGTAAATAAGACTGTGGAACAGCTTATGAAGTTAACCTTAAAAGAATTGGAAACAGAATATAAAAAGGTTCAAAATGAATGTCATCCCCATAGTGATGCGGGTTCGATACAATGGATCAATACAAAACGGCATTAGGTTGAATGTGTAACCTCAATGTTGCATGAAAAATTTCATCATTTTGCTAACGGCAGCCTGGGCTGATTCTGCATGATATTTTGAATTGTAAGGATCACTGAATCCGTGTTTTCCGTTGAATTTATGAACCTCGACATTCGTTCTTTCTAAAACTGAAATTAACTCGTCCACATTAAATGATGGCTCTTCTAGTGGGAAAAATAGCAATGCAGGGCATTGTGGCGCCAATTCTGTATAATTCCTAATACGCGAACCGTAGTAACCAACTATTCCATCGACACACTCTTCCTCACTGCACAGCCAAGCTACAGTTGCCCCTGCACTGAATCCAAGAATAAAAATCTTTTGGTATTCATCTCTTATATCCGATAATATATCCTTTATCTCATATAAAGCACCCGTGAAGCCAACGTTCTCCATAAAATGTCGATAAGCAGCAGCCTCTTGGGAATAATCAAAAGGCGTCTCGCGGTCTAACAAATTCGGACAGATTACATCAAAGTCATTGTTTGATAATGACTCACAAATACCCTGCATATGTTGGTTCAGTCCATATATTTCGTGAATGACAATGATGACAGTATCGGACTTTTTCTGTATGTGCAGCATTTTTTACCTCCTGATGCGAATTTCTTCTATTATAAATACAGCCGTCTCCCTTCAGACGCTATATGCGAAGGGGGATAGCACCGTTTTTTAATAAACATGGAAATGAACTAGGTTCTCTTTCAAATGAATGATTAGGTATAGGGAAGTTCTTTTCCTTCTAAACATGCTTTTAAGTTAGCCAAACTAAGTTCATATCCGTTCATGTTAATGGATACTCTAGTGCCTTCGGATTCTGGGAATATTTCAAAAGTGAAAACGAGTTTATCCGAATCCGAAGAATAAGAAAACCTTTCGCAAGGGATTATCTCTTGGATTGTAAAGCTCATTGGGATGCTTTCATTCTCTTTAAGATTGTTATGTGCACTAGGCATTAATACGAAGATTGCCTTCTCTCCAACCTGGAGTTTAGGAATATTCCATTTTGAACCCGGGGCATACCATTTTGAAATGATTTCATCATTCGTGATCGCATTCCAAACCGTTTCTTGGTTTTCATGAATTAGAACAGAGTTCCTATCAGTATTCATTTGACTAACCTCCGTATTTTTCTTGGATTATATAGAAAGTTCAGGAAATATACAAGACCCCACCAAGCTTCTTTAACCGGGTGACAATATTGTAAGACGGCAGCTTAAACTGTTAGGAAGAACGATGGCGATATATTTCCTTTCTCTTTAATATGTAAGAAAAAGAGGAAGGTTGGGTATGAAATGGACTTTTTTGAGTTGAATACCAATGTATTCAGAATGATCAATGACTTAGGGAAACAGTACGATTATTTAAACCCTTCTGCCATTTTCATTGCCGAGTACATGGTATTTTTATTAGCTTTGGCAGTCATCGTAATATGGTTCACTCGAAATGAACAGAGTAGGATGATGGTTGTTTGTGGGATGATTACGTTTGTAATAGCTGAAGTGATGGGGAAAATAGCAGGGAGATTACATTATAATAATCAGCCATTTGCCGAATTGGCCAATGTTAATCAGTTAATTGAAAAAGCAGTGGATAATTCATTTCCAAGCGACCATACCATCTTGTTTTTCTCGTTTTGTGTATCTTTTTGGCTTTTCAAAAGAGGATGGTGGTTGTTATGGATCATGCTGGCTTTCCTTGTTGGCATTTCCCGTATTTGGGTAGGTGTCCACTTTCCGGCGGATGTGCTGGCAGGAGCAATACTGAGCACCATTTCAGGATTGGCGGTTTACCTTGTTGTTCCTAAAATAAGCGTGATTCATAAACTATTAGGGGGATATGAGAGGTATGAACAAATGGTTCTATCCCCGTTAACTAAATCGAAGGAAAAAAAGTCAAAGGATTTGTAAGTGAAAACAGGGTTGCTCAGGCAGCCTTTTTTTTATAATACAAAAATATCCATATGGTGATTCTGATGGTAAAATTAAGTGAAAGCAATCCATCGTAATGGGGGGATTAATATTGATCGATATCCAAGAAATCAAAGACATTATCAGGCATCGCTATCCATTTCTTTTAGTTGATAGAGTTTTGGAACTGGAAGAAGGAAAGAGGGCGGTGGCCATTAAAAACGTTACGGCAAATGAAGAGTTTTTTTCTGGTCACTTTCCCGATTACCCAGTGATGCCAGGTGTGTTGATCGTGGAGGCATTAGCACAGGTAAGTGCTGTTGTCATGCTTACAAAAGAAGAAAATAAAGGACGGATCGGGCTTTTGGCCGGGATCGATGGATGCCGTTTTAAAAGGCAAGTAAAACCAGGGGACCAATTACGTTTAGAAGTGGAGATTACTCGCTTGAAAGGTCCTATCGGTAAAGGAACAGGCAGGGCTACTGTCGAGGGGGAAACTGTATGCGAGACAGAGCTCATTTTTGCTTTTGGTGATTGATGGTGATAATGATAAAAAAAGCTTACGGGTATGTGACAAGAATCAATAATGGAGAAACACAGGTATTGGTTTTTCAACATCCCATTAAGGAAGCCGGTATACAGATACCCAAGGGAACGGTGAAGCCTAAAGAAGATGCTTACCAAGCAGTGATTAGGGAAATGAAAGAAGAAACAGGTCTGGAAAATTTTCATGTGGAGAAATTAATAACAGAAGATTTTTGGGAGAACGTCGATGGTGCCATACATAATAGATATTTTTATCAAATAAGTGTATCGAATGTTCCTGATGAATGGGACCATCAGCCGCCGGGTGGAGGAGATGAAGCGGGGCTGACATTTCATTTCTTCTGGATTTCATCCGAACATGAAGTGCAACTTATCAAAGGGCATGGAGATTATTTAAACCGGATATTTACTTAACCTGCAGTTTATCACAGCCGGCCAAGATCATTATTGATCTTGGTCAGCTGTTTTTTAATGATCAGGTTTGTTTTTCGGTAATGAAAGTTTTTACGGTTGGCGGTTCATATGTATTGAATTGATCAAGAAGTCCATTTGGTTCAACATCCACCAGCGCCATGGAACGGAACTTTTCATGCAGGAACTGTTCGTCGGCCATATGGTTGAATAAAGCGACCAAAGGATCATAATAGTGATTGATATTTAAGAGTCCGCAAGGTTTTTGATGAAGACCAAGCTGAGCCCAAGTGAAAATCTCAAAGAATTCTTCCAATGTTCCTGGCCCGCCTGGCAAGGCCATGAACCCATCTGCAAGCTCAGCCATTTTTGCTTTTCTTTCATGCATGGATTCCACGACGATCAGTTCGGTTAAATTCTTATGTGCTATTTCCTTTTTTTCTAGAAAATCTGGCATTACGCCAATTACATTTCCGCCTGCTTCCAAAACGGAATCTGCAACTGCACCCATGATCCCTACACTTGAGCCCCCATAGACAAGGGTAATCTTACGTTTTGCCAGTTCCGCACCCAGTTTTTTAGCCTCTTCTACATAGATAGCAGATGCACCTTTGCTCGATCCACAAAATACAGCTAGACTTTTCAAAATATCACATCTCCCATTTAGTAATCTTCCTTTCTTATCATACAAAATTCAAGGGGATTTGTTAAACTTGAATTATCTAACTCACGAGTAAAACAGTGAAACTCATGATTAAACAGCGCAAACTCACGTGTATATCGCTCAAACTCACGTGTATATGCTCAAACTCACATGTAAACAGCACGAACTAACGATAAAGGGGTTCTTAATAAATGTTTAAGTATACAGTCTGTTTTGTAAAGAAGAATAATGAACTTCTCATGCTTAACCGGGAGAAAGCTCCAATTATGGGTGTTTGGAACGGGGTGGGAGGCAAAATCGAGAAAGGTGAAACGCCTGATATAGGTGCACAGCGTGAGGTATTTGAGGAAACTGGGATAGAGGTGGAGCCTTTTTTTTCTAAAGGAACGGTAACCTGGGAGACTCCAGAAGGTGAAGTGGATGGAATATATGTATATTTGTATATGGCGGATGAGGATTTAATATATGAAACACCGAAAAAAACGCGGGAAGGCATTCTTGATTGGAAATCCATTGATTGGATACTTCATCCACTTAATCTCGGAATTGCTGAGATGGTCGCACAGTACTTGCCGGTATTAATGAAAAAAGAAGGAGACTATACATTCACTTACAAAAATGGTCAAATATATAATTCCTGAAATCAACATTACTTAAAAAGGGATACTGCCATTTTGAGCAGTATCCCCTTCAATAAGTTAAAACTCATTCTCGAATATCGTCCCCTTTTTGAATCTTGAATCCTTAAAGGCGAACTTCATCAGAATAATATAGGCGATGCCTGCCACAATAACGCCGATGATCCAGGCAAGCTCGACTTTTATAAAGGCAGCGCCGGCACCGATAAGCATGGCGAGCAGTGCGCATGGATTATACCCTGCAAATGGCCCGTCTTCTCTGTACAAATCGGCAACATTCATTTTTTGCTTTCTTAATATATAGTATTCGACTAATAAAATCGAAACGATTGGACCTAAAAAAGCGGAATAAATCAGAATGAATAAACCAAGGCCCTTTGCCGAAGAATCCTGTACAAGCACCCAAGGGAATGAGCAAAAGGCAAGAACTCCGGTTATGATAACGGCAACCTTATATTTCAACTTTGTAAGCAAAGTAATCACATATGTTGGTGGAATAATATTGGCAACCATATTTACCGCAATTGCACCTATAACGATAAATGCCGAAACGCCTACTGTGATATAAGGATTATCCACCACAATTGCAAACGCCTTAACTGGATTGGAAATGCCGGTAGCGGAAGCAAGCATTACACCGATTGTCAGTACGAAGCCGTATGCTAGTAAAATGGGCGAAAAATACAAAAATCCTCGTTTTGCATCACTGATGCCAGACTTAAGCTCTCTTGAATAGTCCCCTGCGCTTAAAAAGATAGCCGCATAGTTTCCTAAAAACATCATGATGAAAGCAAAGAACGGCAAGCCCCAAGAGCCTTCAGCGTGTACCCATTTTTCCGCGATGACCTCGCTATGTGATGTAAGAAGAATACCAAATACATAGACTAACGCCAGCATGATAACAATGGATGCAAGCATTTCCACCCATTTGATGGCATGGAAGCCATATAGCGAAAGCACAATTTGCACCAATTGAATCGCGACAAAGCAAATGACCGTATTATCAAAAGCACCACCCGTAATGATCTTTACGATTTCGTTTAAGGCAGTACCGCCGATCCAACTTTGAAAACCGTACCAGATTATGGCCGGAATACCACGCAAAAGTGATGATATGATGGAGCCTTTCATCCCGAAGGACATTCTGAGCTGAACAACATAGGGAATACCGGTCCTGTATCCAATCCTATCATTTAAAGCGAAAATCACGGAAATGATAGCGATGGCAATGGCAGCTGCGGTAAATGTCTGAAGAATATTCAACGTAGCGGTTCCCGCTACGACCAAGCTTGCCCCAAGTGTCATATTCCCTAAATTGACGCCGTCCCCAATCCACATGAACGTATAGGATATCGGGCCAACCGTCCTATCTTCTTTTGATCTCGGCTTCAGAGATTCATCCAAATCCGCAGCATGGTGGAACTCCGCCTCTTCTAAAGCATGGCTTTCTAGATATGTAGACAATTTACACTCAACTCCTATTCATAGTGTGTTATATGATATGACTATTGATGTGATGAAAACTAACATGAGAAAAGTATACAGGTTTCGTATTCAGGAATCATTAGAAGAAGTGTGAAATTTCAGATATTATTTTGTGCTTTTTAACTAAATGAAGATCAAATGAACTCTTGTCGTGCTGTATCGTGATTTGTTTGCAATCAGTAAGGTTGCTGCGGCAGCCCTTTTCGGGAAAAACGACGCAGCATAGGTAAGATTAAGCCTTGAAATTCATTGAATAGAAGTGATAAAATTGTTATATCAGTGTGTAGAGATATTGGTCTTTTTTATTGACCAAAAATATATGTCTCACGATACGTCTGCCATCTGAAATATTTTTAATGGGGATGATCATATGCACGATGAAACAAGATTACCGCGAAATGGAAAAGACTTTGTATTATTTTTAGCGATTATATCAATACTTTCAGTCAACATTATTGCACCACTTATTATGGGATTTAAATTTGGATTCAGTAAAGAAGTGTATTTTGAAACCTTACGAGTAATTCCATTTGTATGGATTTGTGTCATTTTATTAGTAACACTTGTTGTAAATCCTCTGGTTAATAAACTCGTACAAAAGTTTATTGAACCTACGGACGGTTTTAATGCAAGAGTGTTATTCACAATATTATTCAGCGTAACCATCTTGTCCATTTTACTGACGGTTATCGGATCTTGGATTGGCATGAGAGAAATTAGTATGGAGCCGATTCAGACGTTCTTTTATGAGTGGCCACGTAACTTTTTCATCGCATTTTGGGTTGAAGTACTGATCGCACAGCCGATAGCGAGGTTTGCAATGAAAAAATTACATGCAAGTCAGGCCCGTAAAGCAGTAAATGCGTAACATTCAAATAAATTAAAAGCCCATATAGCCGATTGGTTTTATTCAAAACCAGTCGGCTTTTTCGTGCAGAAAAGCGGGGTAATTAATGAAGAAATTTCCATTTTCCACACAATGAAAAGCTGTCAAATGATATGATTAAATAAAAAATTGTACTTAAGGGGAAATAATTTCTTGAAAATAGTTAAAATCATCTTAGCAATAATTGTAGTTGCTTTATATGCATATCAGCTAATTACTGGAAGTGTTGAGTTGATGCCATATTCTATGTTGTTTCTGGCGGTAATAATGTTAATTACAGGATTAGAGGAGCCTCAAAAAGATAGAAAAGGAGGATCTTTGAGGTACGTTGTTGTCTCATTATTTCTTTTTTTTGTATCCATGCTGGGTTTCTTAATGGACTAATTTGTGTTTTTGTTTAAAAACGAGAGCTACGATTACCTCTTTAGTAGGTGAGGAGGAAAAATGAAGATAATAGAACTGCCGATTGAATTTGAATTTAATGGACAAAAAAATCACATAAATCCTAGCTTGATTATTTTGAAGAACGAACTAACCTTGGTCGATGCAGGGTATCCAAATTTTTTACCTTTAATTGAAAATGAAATTATAAAAAATGGTTATGAAATGAAGAATTTAAAGAATATAATCATTACTCATTATGATATTGATCATATAGGCTCCTTATATGATTTCAAGGAAAAGTATCCTTTGATTAACATTATAGCAAGTGAAATTGAATCAAAATTTATTAGTGGTGAAATGAAGTCAGAGAGATTGGTTCAAGCCGAAAAAATGCTGGGAAATATGCCAAATCAAGAAATCGAATTCGGTAAATGGTTTATACAACAATTAAAGAATTTGAAGTATGTTTCAATTGATGAAAAGGTACATGATGGTGATTTGATTTTAGATAACGAATGCAGGGTAGTAGCAACACCAGGGCATACTTCAGGGCATATTTCATTATATTTTCCAAATTTAAAAAGTGTAATAACAGGTGACGCAGCTGTTAAAGAGAATCATGAATTGGTCATTGCTAATCCACACTTTTGTTTAAATGTCGAGGAAGCAGAACAGTCCTTAAGAAAGATTAAAGATCTAAGAGCTGTAAATTACTATTGTTATCATGGTGGGACATTCACTTTATAATTGGGTTTTGCTTAAGATTGGGGCTGTCTTTAGGCAGCCTTTTCTTATGAGCTAAAGGGGCAGGATAGTTAAGGGCTAGAAATGAAACCCCCATCTAAACCAGGAAGGGGGTATATGTGTTTGAGGTTTTAAAATTAAATAACTTATTGTAATCTTGACATTTCTTTATTGCGGGCGGTGACAGCTTCGCTGGTACTACCCATTTATACAGAAAAAACCGAACTTTTTACAGTTCGGTCAAGCAAAGGTGGGGGAATATATCCTTTGGAATCTATATTGTTTGCTAGTTTGAAGATTTTTGTAGAATCATAATATATTAATAATTCTGCTGTTCACTTCCAACAGGAAATGAAACCCCCATAGTTCGTAAAGCTTCTTTTGCTTGATTTAAATAGGATTCTGCTTGTTCTTGCCATTTGATAATCACTTTAATAAAGGCTATATATTCAGGTCTTGCATTTTCCTCCATTACTTTTAATCCTTCATGTACTTTTTTATCTTGGGTTTCAGCGTTTATTATACAAGCTGTCATTGTTTCTACAATGGTTTGCTGTTGCTCGCCATTTTTTAGTCTTTGGGCTGACCCCACTGCGGTTACACGGTGATATGAAGCAGGGATTAGATGGTTATGCATCTCGCGACTTCCTTTTAAATCTTTGGTTTCGGGTATATGGAAAAGCTCACTGCTCATGGCACATACCATTTCTTCAGCATATAAACTTTGATGTAACATATATAAAATAGGTTCCCAGTTGTTTACTCGATAATAATAATCATTCGGATACAAAAAAACATCTCCTCTTTCAGTACATTTTATCGTTATAATTTAGGATCGAAATTAATGAAATTGTGTTTTCCATCATATGTTTATTAATGTTGTCCAGTTCAAATAATATTGCAAAGGTTAAACATGGATACCTTATTCCTAAATGACAACTTAATATGTACCTTTACCGCCTCTAGTCAAGATGTCCCAGTAACTCAGTAGATTATTTATGAGAAAATACATATAAATCCAACATTTTATCCTCTGAACAGAGATGGAGACTATTGGTGTCATCTTCCTGATTAGAGCATAAGATGATATTACCCATTTATTCCTCCTTAAAAAAAAGGAGATGTTTCTATATGTCAGGTTGTGAACATGATTTTGACCGCGGTTTTGGATTTGGTGGAGGTTTCGCCTTTATAGTCGTTTTGTTTATACTCTTAATCATTGTTGGGTGTAGTTGTTTTTAAGGCGGGAAAGGGCGGCTTCTGCTAAAAAAGTATAAAAAAGCCTGACCGTATTTGGTCAGGCTTTTTATATTTAATCTAAGTATCATCAATTTTTGAATCAGCCTAGATACTGCTTTAATATTTCTAATCCGATTTTTAACTCATCGAATGAGTTTGTGGAAGAAAGTGCAATACGCAAATACATATCAGGGGTGGTCTGCCCGCTTTGAAAACGATTGGAATGAAATACCCGAATACCGCGCCTTTTCAAATCCGTTTCCAGCTGTAACGCATCGTTATGTCCTTTAATTGGAAGCCAACGATAAAGACTGAGAGGATGTCCAACATCCATTCTTAAAGGAAAATATTCCGAATAAATATCATTTGCAGTTTGTGCAAGCTGTTTCTTTTGAGAAACAATTTCATGAGCCTTTCCTGATAGGATTAACTCTGTGATAACCTCTGCATCAAAAGAAGAGGTCTTTACATTAATGTTGAAAATCGCTTGGGCAATTTTCTCGCGAAAGGCCTCCCCATAAACCATATAGGCAACTCTTAATCCAGAACATATTGACTTAGAGGTGCCGCAAATATAAACGCTCTGTTCCGGAAGCAAATGGAACATCGGCTGCCGGTAGTCGGAGATAATGCCTGCAGTCAGAAATGCATGAATATCATCCTCAATCAAAATTAAACGATGCTTACGGATGATCGCAGCTAATTCCTGCTTTCGAAAATCTGACATCATGACTGTAGTTGGATTGTTGCAAGAGGGCATCAGGAAAATGCCGTCAATATTTGTTTGAGAACACTGCTTTTCAAGTTCATCTGGCAGCATTCCATAATGGTCTCCGGGAATGGGCACTAACTTAATATGAAACATCTTTGCCAGCTCGATAAAGTTTGAATATGTGTATAAGTCGGTTGCAATTCTATTACCAGGCTCAAACAAAGCTGCCAAGGCTATGGCCAATGCATTTTGGGCACCGGAAACGATTGCAATATGCTCTTGATCCGCGTGAATGCCGAAAGATTCCATCCAGTTTAGAGCTGCTGTTTTTTGATGTGGAATACCAGTCGGGTCGTTGTAATTCAGCAGATGCTCCAAATAACTTTTGTTCACAGTTTTTTGTAAAGTTTCTGAAACAATATCATTGGTTTGCTCAAAAGATGCCACAAAACCAAGATCAATGCTGTTTGCCGCTTTATCTGCGGAAATGGTTATGGAACGAGTGGCATTAGGAGCCACAAAGGTTCCGCTTCCCGTAACAGCATATATCAATCCCTTTACTTCACATATTTTGTAGGAACGGGTAATCGTGGTGAAGTTTAAGTCTAGAAAATCCGCCAATTCTCGTTGCGGGGGCAACTTGGTTCCAGGTGCTATAAAACCATTTGTTATATCTTGTTCAAGTAATGAAGCAAGAGATTTATAAAAAGGACGCTTTAATGCTTTCTTATCAGGTTTCCAAGACATTGGATAATTGTCAAATGAATTTACGGGCATAGTTCACCTCTACTATCATATTCCATACAATCATAACATTTTTTGTATGGAACTCTAATGGATTTGAGCTGGCTTTAAACGAATATAAGGTGATAAGCCTATCAGTCCGCCCGTTTTATGAAATGTGCGAATTTTATTTTAATTGTAATCCATACAATTAACTTGTTTTTTGTACGGATTGTGTATGTTAAGTTTAAATAAATTTAGTCATCAGGATGTGAATTATATGAAAAAAAGAACTCAAATGCTAACTGCATTTCGTGCGGCTTTTCCGTACACAGTACCCATTTTGGCAGGATTTTTATTTTTAGGCATCGCTTATGGAATCTTTATGAATTCATTAGGGTTCAGTGCGATTTACCCGATATTGATGAGTCTAACGATATTTGCAGGATCGATGGAGTTTATTGCAGCCAATTTATTGCTTGTCGCGTTCAATCCGATTAACGCCCTTTTTCTAACATTAATGGTGAATGCACGGCATTTGTTTTATGGCATATCAATGCTGGATAAGTATAGGGGGACTGGTAAGAAAAAGCTGTATCTGATTTTTGGGCTTTGCGATGAGTCTTTTTCCATCAATTGTACCGTTGATGTTCCGAAGAATGTAGACAAGGGCTGGTTTATGTTTTTCGTGACAATGCTCAATCATTGCTATTGGGTGATAGGATCAACGATTGGCGGTATTTTTGGCTCTTTTGTCAAGTTCAACACAGAAGGACTCGATTTTGTTATGACGGCTCTCTTTGTAGTGATTTTCATTGAACAATGGATGAAAGAGAAAAAACATCATAGTGCTCTCGCTGGGCTTGGGCTGTCAGCTGTCTGCCTTATTATTTTTGGCGGAAGCAATTTCATCATCCCTGCCATGTTTGCCATTTTGGGGGTACTCACCTTACTTAGAAAGCCGTTAGAGAAAGTTGAGGTGAGAACCATATGACAATGACTTTAACGCAGCAAATCATTACAATTGCGATGGTTGTTTTAGGCACAATGCTTACAAGATTTCTTCCGTTCATCGTTTTCCCATCAGGTAAGCCCACACCGAAGTATGTACAGTATCTCGGTAAAATGCTGCCATCCGCGGTAATTGGGCTTTTGGTCATTTATTGTTTAAAGGACGTGAGCTTACAATCCGGAAGTCATGGCATCCCTGAATTCATTGGGGTGGCTGTAGTTGCCCTGCTTCACCTTTGGAAGAAAATGATGCTCCTCTCCATAGCGGGGGGAACGATTGTCTACATGATGCTGCTTCAATTGGTTTTTTAAATTGATAATAATCAGCACCTCCAATTCACGTCACAATTACTGATATCAATGGTATTGGAAGGGGCAGGTAATGGTGAAGAAGCAAATTGATGAATATCAAATTTATGAAAAACACTATGAACAAATTCATGAGCAAGTGAAAAACGATCCGTATGCTCAGTCGTTAGGCATTCAGTTGAAAAAATTCGAGGCTGGTTTTGCAGAAGCAACATTAGAAGTGCAAAGCACTATGGTAAATGCATATGGAACTGTTCACGGGGCAGTTATTTATGCTGTAGCAGATCATGCTTTTTCCGCAGCCTGTAATGCCTATGGAAAAACATCATTAGGACTTTCGACAACCATCCAGTTTATTGAATCAGCTAAACCCGGAGACAAGATAGTAGCCCGTGCAACTGAAGTCAAAAGAAACTATCGGACAGGATTTTATCGAATAGACGTCTTGCATGAGCAAAACCTGATCGCGACCATGGAGGCAGTGTCATACCGTAAGGACCATTATTTTATTGAACTTGATGATGAACAAGATTAATCAGTTTAATAGTTTACGAGCAGAGCTGTCTTTAAGACAGCTTTTTTCTTATGGCAATATAGGGCAGGATTTTAATCCATATCTCCGTAAACTCAACTTTAAATGAATACCTCTTAGTAAAATACAAATGTTGATAACCTCTTGTTCCCTCATTTTGGTTATTTAAAGGAAATATTAATCAATCCGCTTTCCAGCACTGATATAAAGTCGATTCCGATTTAGATAGAAACGTAAGAGGATTAGGCATTGATTTAAGAGAAATAGGACAGCGGCCGCTTTTTAATCTGTAGGATAATGAGGATACCTCTACATTAATACACTACTCTTTTATAGTGTTTATGTGCTAATGCCTCAAATTACAAATTCACTGTATATATGGGAACGATTGCTAGTTTTGTATAGTGATAATTTGGAAATAAACTTGGAGGAAAACAGATGAAAAAACTAATATTTATGTCCCTGGCTTTGGTCATGTCCAACACTCTTTCTGCATGTAACAGCAATAATGACAGTAATGGGATTTCCCAACAGGAACAACAATCAGAATCCAATCGTGAATTGGTTGAATTCCCTGAGAACTACGATAAAGGTGTAAACTATACCACTGTCAATCGTGGAAATGTCAGGGAGGAACTATACACGAGCAGGGAAGCGATCGAAGCGGTGCAGAACGGTCAGTCAATCCCTGACGGCACAATAATCACACTCGAAATCTATCGGGATGAAGATCTTGATGAAATCTTCGTAATGGAAAAGCGTGCTGGCTGGGCTGATGGGAATCCAGCTGAGATGCGTAATGGAGATTGGCTATACCAGGAATTCAATGGAGACAAGTCGGTGGATTACAAGGAAGAAATCGGCAGATGCTTTACTTGTCATGCGAACCAGGAACGGGATGACTTCGTGAACACGATGGATGAAATGAAAAGTTTTGACCTTGGAGAGTTTACAGGATCAAAGGATGGCAATACGGGATCCCAAATCGCAGGTATCCCCACCGAACACTGGGAGGTGAAAGCGGCAGATGATCTGGAGGGCTCTCAGGATATATTGCATGAAAGCAGATTAATGGAGGAAGAAAAATCCGGAATTATCCAGAAGGTTCTTTTGATGGTTCATTATAATAAAGAGACATAGGGAGTTAGCTTACGGAAAACCGACCTAGGGATAAATAAAATTAGAAAGAGGAGAACTTCTTGAATCGAAATATGTTAATCAGGCTGGTCATTGACCTTTCTATGACAGTTCTGATGTTAGTTGCAATGGCTTACCAGATTACAGGAAATGCAATGCATGAACTGGCAGGAGTATTATTGTGTTTATTGTTTATTACCCACAATATTTTAAATCGACGATGGTATAAGACGATCTTTAAGGGAAAACACAATGTACGACGTATTCTGAGTATAGCGGTCAATCTGCTTTTTCTTGTATCCATGGCTGCAGTGATGATAAGTTCTGTGCCCATATCTCGTGACATAATACCTTTTATTCCGATTAACAATGACACGGTTCCATTGCAGATACATGTTATGACTTCATATTGGGGATTTATCTTCATGGCTGTGCATATAGGAATGTCCTGGGCAACCATTATCAATTCAGTTCGAAAGATGACGGGCATTACTGGCACCAGCCGTATCCGCACCATAGCATTTCGTGTCATAGCGGTGTTGATTGTTGTTTACGGGGTTCAGGCTTCTTTCGAGAGGGAGATGATTTACAAATTAACCATATATAATCCGTTTGGTTGGAAATTTAATGATTCCTCCATGGGGTTTTTACTAGATCATCTAGCTATCATGGGAATATATATCAGTGGGACTCATTATGTTCTGAAATTTGTTCAGAAGCAGGATAAAACAAATTTCCAGAATAAAAAAGTGCATTAATCCATAATAGATTAATGCACTTTTTTATTCATATGTTGCCTTCAGGCGGTTAATATCTTCTTTTGGGGGTAAACCAAACAAGCGGGAATATTCACGGCTGAATTGGGATGGGCTCTCGTAGCCTACGCGGAATGCTGCTTCAGTGGCATCTGTTGACTCGGATAATAATAGGCGCCGGGCTTCCTGTAGCCTCAGTTGTTTTTGGAACTGAATGGGACTCATTGCTGTTACCTCTTTAAAGTGCCTATGAAGCGATGAAACGCTCATATTTGCAATTTCCGCAAGGTCTTCAATCCGAAAAGACTGGTCATAATTATTCATTATATGGTCGACAACGTCGCCGATTTGATAGGTGGAACTTCCTTCTATCGCAATTTGGCCAAGAGTAACTCCATGCTGCCCTTGTAAAACCCTATAGATGATTTCCTTCGTGATAAGAGGTGCGAGTACCGGTATATCATTAGGATTGTCCAGCAAACGAGCTAATCTGGTTACCGCGTCCAACAGAGATATCTCTATTTGGCATACATACATGCCTCTTTTAGCATGTTCTTTCTGGTTAACAGCAAGTTGAGAATCCTGTAATACCTCTAAGATCTGGCTTGGTGTAAATTCGAGTTTGAGTGCCAAATATGGATTTTCGGAAGAGGCTTCTGTGACTATTCCGGTAATTGGCAAGTTAACAGAGGCAATAAGGTAATCGGCTGGACCGTATACATAGCGATCCTGTGCAAGCAGTACCTCCTTCATTCCTTGAACGATTATACATAAGGAAGGCTTGGAAACTCCGTAATTCGGACCGGTAACTGTAGAGAATCGAGAGTAAAATAAAGAAGGAATAGCAGTCGGATGAGACCCGTCCTCGCCTGTGTGACTCTCAATGAGTTGGGTGAGCTCTGCCCGCTGTTTATAGATTTGTTCAGACATAAAGACCTCCTTGATTCCTTATTCTTTCTAGTTCCATTCTAATACATATCGCTCTGGAATTTAAGTGATGTGAGAGGATTAGGCAATGATTTGGCAGGAATGGTATAAGGGTTTCTTATTTATATATTGCATAATAAGGGAGTAATTGAATGTGTTGAAACGCACCATGGCTAACTCTTATCATTTTTTAGTTCGAACATCTCAATTATACAATCAGATTTTCTTACTGCCGCCAATGTGCTTAACACCACATCGGTTGCGGATAAAATATAACAGCAAAGTGACAATCAAAAAAGAGGAGGGAATATAAGTTATGCAAAAACGCAGATTAGGAAAAAGTGACTTAGAAGTTTCTTCTATCGGACTTGGATGCATGGGCATGAGCCATGGTTACGGTCCTGCTTCGGACAAGAAGTTGATGATTTCGCTGATTCATGAGGCAATTGACCGAGGTGTTACTTTTTTCGATACTGCCGAAGTATATGGTCCATTTGTAAATGAGGAGTTGTTAGGAGAAGCGCTTGCTCCTTTCAAGGGAAAAGCGGTTATTGCGACTAAATTTGGTATCCAAATGGTAAATGGCAAGCAGGTGCTTGACAGTAAGCCGGAGCGTATTAGGCAATCAATCGAAGACTCGCTTAAACGGCTTAAGGTTGGCACCATTGATCTGTACTATCAGCATCGGGTGGACCCAAGTGTTCCAATTGAGGAGGTTGCCGGAGTAATACAAGACCTGATCAAGGAAGGCAAGATTAAGCATTGGGGACTTTCTGAAGCAGGGGTGGAAACGATTCGTCGTGCACACTCGGTTTATCCACTCACTGCCATTCAAAGTGAATACTCAATGATGTGGAGAAGTCCTGAAGAAGAACTGCTGCCTGCCCTTGAAGAGCTTGGAATTGGATTTGTTCCTTTCAGTCCGTTGGGTAAGGGATTCCTTACTGGGAAAATTAATAAGGACGCAACGTTCGGCAGTTCCGATTTCCGCAGTATTGTTCCTCGCTTCAAACCTGAGAATATCGAAGCAAATCAGGTATTGGTCGAACTGATAAAGAAGATTGCTGCAGGAAAAGATGCAACGCCTGCTCAAATCGCTCTATCATGGGTACTTGCTCAGAAGCAATGGATTGTTCCGATTCCCGGTACACGGAAATTGGAGCGCCTCGAAGAAAATCTTGGTGCAGCAGATATTGAACTGACCCATGAGGAATTAAATGATTTGAACAATGCGCTCTCGAAAATCGAGATTTCAGGAGATCGCTATCCGGCAGAATACGCAAATAGAGTAGGTAAATAACAGATAAAACAGGAGGATTTCATATGCAAAAAGTAATCTTGAACAATGGTGTTGAAATGCCGATACTAGGTTTTGGGGTTTTTCAAATTCAAGATGAAAATGAATGTGAACAAAGCGTTTATGACGCTATTATGGCAGGCTATCGTCTTATCGATACCGCTGCCTCTTATCTAAATGAAGAAGCAGTAGGCAGAGCAATCAAGCGGAGTGGTGTGCCACGTGAGGAATTGTTTATTACTACAAAACTCTGGGTTCAGGATGCTGGTTATGAGAGCACAAAGAATGCATTCACAAAATCGCTGAAAAGACTGCAATTGGATTATTTGGATTTGTATCTGATCCATCAGCCATTTGGGGACGTATTTGGTTCTTGGCGTGCAATGGAGGAATTGAACCGTGAGGGAAAAATTAGGGCAATTGGGGTTAGTAACTTTCAGATGGACCGTCTAGTGGATTTGATTATCCACAATGAAGTAATTCCTGCAGTAAACCAGGTTGAAACTCATGTTTTTAACCAACAAATAGAAAGTGCGAAACTTATGAAAGAGAACAATGTTCAGATAGAGTCGTGGGGTCCATTTGCTGAAGGAAAAAATGATATGTTCCAGAACGAAATATTAGTGTCCATTGCCGAAAAGTATAATAAATCTGTGGCACAGGTGATTTTACGATGGTTGACACAAAGAGGAGTCGTTGCGATTCCAAAGTCTGTTCGTAAGGAAAGAATCATCGAAAACTTCAAAATCTTTGACTTCGAATTGGACCAAGAAGATATGGAGAAGATTGCTGCGTTAGATACGAAAGAGAGCTTGTTCTTTTCTCATAGTGATCCTGAAATTGTGAAATGGATCAGTACCCGTAAACTTGATATTTAACGCTCTCTTCCAAAATGAAGCGAAGAAATAGTCGATTTCCTTTTAGGAATTTCGGCATTTCTTCGTTATAAACATTTGATAGGGATTTTAAAAAGCGGAAAAGGATTTATGCACAAAAAGGATTACTGATGAAGTTTACCAAAGAAATGAGTAATTATTGTTGATCTATCGGGTGCGTTATCTGAAGGTTGGAGCTGTCTTTAAGACAGCTTTTTCTAATTGAGGTAAAGGGGCAGGGAAATCCGGTAACTTTATTTGGAAACTATGTTAAGATTGGGGTATTGATTTTTGAAAGGCGTTGGAATATGAGTCAAGACAATCCAAAAACAAAGATATATCTTTGGCTATCTGTTACGCTTTTACTCTGTGGAATTGTTTCTTGGATTCCTTATTTGGTCTTTAAAATTGAAGTATCTTACGGGATGCTAACATTTGTTCTTAACCCAATTGGAGTAATATTAGGTTCATTTTCAAACAATAGATTAATAGCCTTTAGCAATTTATTTATGGTCTTTAGTTTTATTCCTGTTATGATATTTGTATATCTAACAAAAGGGTACATTCCTATGTGATTGGCAGGGGATTTTTTGACACTCCATCAAACGTTATATAGAAGTAATAGATGCAAGAGCAGTAAATCAGATCTGTCATCTATATAGGTTTAGTTATGTGAAAATGATACTCCATCTAAAAAATAATAAAGAAAAAGTTATTGTATTGCAGTTCGATAGAATTATGGTAAAAAATAGGATGATAATTGTTCAACTAACAGGTGCTTCACTTCACTAAGAAAGGTTGCTGCGGCATCCTGTTTCATATGAAACTAACGGGGTCAGGTTAGTTCAAGAAGGTAAAGGGAAGATACTAATCAATTAGACTTCCTCTTTATGTAATAACGGAATAGAATATAAATAAAAAGGTGATTACAATTAAAAAAGTAAAAAGTATCCTATTTTTTCTTCTTGGATCCATATCTCTTTTGATTGGTATTGCAGGGACTGTGTTACCAGTTCTGCCGGGCGGTCCATTTTACTTATTTGCTGCTTTTTGCTTTGCTAAAAGTTCCAAGTCGATTGAAAACTGGTTCAAGAGCACCTCATTATATGAAAAATACGTTGAAGCATTCCTGCAAAAAAAAGGTATGACTCGAAGAGAGAAAATCAGAATCAATATAATTGCCGATTTCTTCATCGTAATTTCTGTATTTTATGTGGACATCCTATTAGTGAAAATCTTATTGGTCGTGCTAGCCCTCTACAAACATTATTATTTCATTAAAAAAATTAAGACAATTGACCGAAAAAGTACGGAAAAAAAAGCTTTTTGAGCCTTAATTAACGGAGTTGCATCGGCAGCTCTTTTTTTATGGAGCTAAAGGGGCAGTATAGCTAAATAAAAACAAAGGGGAAATCCCCTGATCCCAAGCAAATCTAACAGAAGGCATTGTTTCTTGCCATAAGTTAACAAAGTGCCAACATGCATTCCTGCGTAACACTCATGTGCTTAGACGGTGCTGACAAATGGCAGTCTGTTATAGGATAATGGTGATATATATTGATGGGCAAAATATTAGGGAAAACTCCATAATGAAGGAAGTGCTAAACGATGAATTTAGAAATGGTCATGCAGGAGCTTGAAGCCCTTGGCAAGGAACGAACTAAAAAAATGTACATATCCAATGGTGCGCATGAGCCGCTTTTTGGCGTGGCTACAGGCGCCATGAAACCAATTGTAAGGAAAATAAAAATAAATCAGCGTTTAGCTGAAGAGCTTTATTCGACAGGTAACTATGATGCAATGTACTTTGCAGGCATAATTGCAGACCCAAAAGCCATGACTGAGTCTGATTATGATCGCTGGATGGATGCTGCGTATTTTTATATGCTGTCCGATTATGTAGTGGCTGTAACTTTATCAGAGTCAGATATTGCACAAGAAGTTTCCGATAAATGGATTGCAAGCGGTGAAGAGCTGAGAATGTCAGCGGGCTGGAGTTGCTATTGTTGGCTTTTAGGAAATCGAAAAGATGTTGAATTTTCAGAAAGAAAAATTTCCGATATGCTTGACCTTGTGAAAAGTACGATTCACAATTCGCCAGAACGAACGAAATCCGCTATGAATAATTTTCTATACACCGTGGGGATTTCATATTTGCCACTCCATGAAAAGGCAGTCGAGACCGCAAAGGCAATAGGAATTGTAGAAGTCAAACGGGACAAGAAAAAAAGCAGTTTTCTAAATGCTTACGAAAGTATTCAAAAGGAAGTCGGTAAAGGAAAGCTTGGTTTTAAGCGCAAGCATGTAAGATGTTAAAATTGGTTTTGCAAAATTGAAGTGTAATTTCAATAAAGGAGGTTGCTTAGGCAGACTTTTTCTTTGTTGATGAACCAATACACAATAAATGTGGGGTGAATTATACTTGAAGTCATTTCAACTGAACGAAAAAACAAGATCTTTTTTATCGGAATATCAATTATTTGAAGATGATTTGATACAACAAGTTCAGTTGCAGCACCGTTTGGAATTAGTATCGGCATTTGGGATTCAAAAAGGAATGCGTGTATTAGAAATAGGTTGTGGTCAAGGGGATACAACCGTTGCTATAGCAGACGCAGTAGGGGAAAGCGGATCTGTTGTCGCAATAGATATTGCTAGTCCCGATTACGGAGCACCGTTAACATTAGGTCAAGCAGCAGAACGTATTAAGGAATCTTCATTAGGAGAGCGTATTGACTTCCATTTTGAAATGGATTTTAATTTTTTTGAATCACCTATACCATTTGATGTGGCGGTATTATCCCATTGTTCATGGTATTTCAAGCAACCCGAAGATTTATTGAAATACTTTAAAAAAATTCGTAAATTGGCAGAACTTATATGTTTTGCAGAATGGGACCTCGATTTTACCTGCATTTCTCAACGTCCCCATTTTTGTGCAGTTTCCATTTTGGCATTGTACTCAAACTTCGTAAAGAATGAAGGAAATATCCAAAACTTGTTTCATAAAACTCAAATTCACCAGCTACTCCAGCAGGCAAATTTTGAAGTGATAAAACAACTTACCGTAGATGCAACATTTTTACAAGACGGTCAATGGGAAAAAAGTTATGCAAATAGTATCCGTGCAGAATTTATTAAAGTTCCTTACATGATGCAAACGTTGATAACTGGTTATTATGAACTGATGAACAATTCGAATGAAAAGGAGAATTCATTAAATGGTTTCATTGTTTGTGCAAAGTAATGGGTTCCTCATTTGCGACCGTCACAGCTCATTAAAGCTATAGTACCTTTTAGTTGAATTAATCAAATTTGATGTTTTTTCTCCTTAAGCAAAAAAGAAAACAATTCGGCAGCTCTGGATTTTGACCTCATTTGTTAAAGTACCAAAAAGCATATCTTCAAATAATCAAACTGAATACTGAATCACAAGAAAATCCATTTTGATCATCTTTCTCAAAATGGATTTTTTTATTTACGCTCGTTAAAGAGGACATTTAGATTTATTTCAAAGCTACAGCAGTTAAAACATTTCATTAACTTCCCATGATTCGACTATTTGATGCGCCAACCTTGGATCATATCCTTTACCCATCAGATAGGCAATAGCTGCAATTTCCATCATTGCATGAGGGACAGATGTTTTTTGAGCTTCGTTTAAACCATACTGTACCCAAGGGCCGACCTGTGACAATGTCTCTTGTTTAAGTTGGTGTGGGTTAGTGTAAGGAGGATACACAATATTACATCCTTTCAAAAATATAGTTAAATATCACAATTCTATTTTATGCACCTTAACTCATCCCGTGTTCGATAATCTCTAATTTTATAGATAAAAGTTATGGGTCAAAGGATGTCCTTCTTCAACAATGGAGGGTGGGGAGTTTAAGTTGGAAATTGCACAAGTGTTTCTAATTAAAGTATTGTAACTTCCTCGAGAAGAAACAATCAGCCTAAAGAATATAAACTAAATCAGGAAAAGTGAATTTTTTGAAATTGGTTAAACTAGGGGTATCTATTAATCCTTCAAAGATTTATAAAAAATGTTGACAAAGTCCACTAATCACAATAAAGTATTAGTGGATAAAGTCCACTAAAAAGGAAGTCTAAAATGAATATAAATAAAAATACCATTGCAGATATTCGTCAATTCAATAGATTTTATACGAATCTACTTGGTGTGTTGGATAAGCATATTTTGGATACCGGATATTCTTTTACTGAGGCACGGGTAATTTTAGAAATCGGTTTGATGGAGCAGTGTATAGCGAACAATTTAGTTGATAAACTGGAAATTGATCGCAGCTATATGAGCAGAATAATTAATAAGTTAAGCAAAGATGGACTGGTTATGAAGGAAAACTCGGCCTTGGACAACAGAACTAGTCTAATTCGGTTGACTCCTAAAGGGTTGACTCTTTTTGACCAGCTTAATGAAAGATCTGATGAACAATTAGTGAGGTTATTCCAAGGATTATCAGAAAACGAAATAAAAGAAATCCACGCTTCTATGATGTTCATTCAGAAGAAATTGGATAGTTTGGGGAGATTATAGGATGATACGTTTTGAAAATGATTATACAGAAGGTGCTCATAAGCGAATTCTGAAACGGTTAATAGAAACCAATGAAGAACAAACACCCGGATATGGAGTGGATGAACACTGTGAAAAAGCGAGAGCCTACATTCGAAAAGAGTGTGATGCTGCAAATGCAGATATACACTTTTTAGTAGGAGGAACACAAACGAATACAACTATTATCGCTTCAATTTTGCGGCCGCATCAAGGTGCCGTTTCTGCAATTACCGGTCATATCGCGGTACATGAAACAGGGGCGATTGAAGCCACTGGTCATAAAGTGCTTACTTTGCCGAGTGATGATGGAAAAATTCAAGCTGGACAGGTGAAAGAATTATATGATGCTCACTGGAATGATGTTACTCATGAGCATATGGTACAGCCAGGCTTGGTTTACATTTCTAACCCTACAGAAAATGGAACGACTTATAGTAAAGCCGAATTGGAAGCATTGAGTGAAGTTTGCCGGGAATGTGGTTTGCCATTGGTATTGGATGGAGCTAGATTAGGGTATGGCTTGGCTTCGAAAGACAGCGATTTAACCTTGGCGGATGTTGCCAGGCTATGTGATGTGTTCTATATAGGGGGAACGAAAGTTGGTGCAATGTTTGGTGAAGCGGCAGTCATCATGAATGATGCCCTGAAAAAGGATTTCCGCTATTTCATCAAGCAAAAGGGAGGGATGCTGGCTAAAGGGAGACTTTTGGGGATCCAGTTTGAAACCCTATTTGAAGATGGCTTATATTATGAAGTTTCTAATCATGCCGTGGAAATGTCAATGATGATTCGAGAAGCATTTGTTAAAAATGGATTTTCATTACGATATGACTCCACATCAAATCAGCAGTTTCCCATCTTGCCCGAAGATGTAATTTTGGAATTAGGCAAAAAGTATTCATTCTCCTTCTGGGAAAAAGTCGATGCTACACACAGTGCTGTGAGATTTTGTACCAGTTGGGCTACGAAAAAAGAACATGTTGATATGCTCGTAGAGGATATTAACGCAATTAAAGGAGAAAAAAATGGCCACGATAGAGTTATATGTAGAGAATAGTTATCTAAAAGAATGTTCGGCAAATATTGTTTCCATACAAGACCGATTTGTTGTGTTCAATCAAACCATTTTTATCCTGGCGGCGGTGGGCAGCCTTGTGACCGGGGGATCATTAAACAAGGTGATGAAAGCTATAATGTATTAGCAGTAAAAAAAGTAGATGGTGAAATTATTCATGAACTAGAACGTCCATTACAGGACATTGATCAAACAGTAGAAATGCAGATTGACTGGTCTTGGCGGTATCAGAATATGCAGTATCACACATTATTGCATGTCATTTCAGGTTATTTATATGAATATTACAATGCTTTAGCTACAAGCAGTCAAATTGAAAAAGAACATGCGAGATTAGAGCTGTCTTTTTCTCTTGAAATAATACAAGAAATACCATTCGATCAATTAGAACAAACGATAAAGAAGGTACTGGCCCAACCCCATAATGTTGACACGAATACAATTAGCAGAGCTGAAGCAGAGCAAAAAGAAGGGGTTATTAAAACGGTCATTAATTTACTTCCAGCTTCTATTAACGAAATTCGAATCGTTCAAATAAATGATATTGATGAGCAAGCATGTGGCGGAACCCACGTCAACAACACTAATGAAATTAAAGACTTTTCCATAATGAAAATTCAACAAAAAGGTCCGACGGAAAAAAGGATCAAAATTCAACTATTGGATTAAATTTAATGAGGAATATAAATGGCAGAGATACGTCCTTGTAATTTGGTATTAAGCTAAGTCGGAAACATCGTCCGTGTTTTTTAATTCAATTGACTATCAATGATGTAAATGATTATTATTACTACAAGAGTTTATTCGCTTAAAGAAGGTGTTGGACTAATATGACCTGGGTTTTGAATGTTTCAAACCACCTAACCGATAATGCAGAATCTCTAGCTGAAGAAATTGTTGAAGGTGTTCTGCATAGTATGGAATTAGATATTCCACTGTGGGAAAAAGAGCAAGCAATAAAAATGTATATGGAATTTATAAATTTTTTAGGTGAATCACTTTTGGTCATGGATGAGGGAGTGCCACAGACACTCATTGAATGGAGTAATAAGAACGCAGCTGGACAGGTATCTCCCGAAGGGGCGATTTCAGAGATAATTGTTCGTTATCCGCCAACGAGGGACATTTTTACCGACATTATTACGAAAATCAGCTTAGAGTTTCAGCTTTCATTAAAAGATCATTCCTTCATTATTAAGAGGATAAACAATATGTTGGACATAAGCCTTAATGAAACCATTTTTGCTTTCGAACGCCTTTCCGACGAATATAAGGAGAAAACGCAAAGAGAACTGGATGAGCTTTCAGCACCCATTGTAATGATTAAAGATGGTATTGCGGTACTCCCATTGATTGGTATTATAGATTCATATAGGGCGAATTACATTATGGAAAAAGTCGTACCAAAAATTTCTGAACTACGGTTAAACTATGTGATTGTTGACTTCTCAGGCATATTGAAAATAGATACAGATATTGCACGTCATCTTCATCAAATAGGACGAATGCTTGATTTGCTAGGAATACAAACCCTTACAACAGGGCTACGCCCTGAATTAGCCAAAACCGTTGTAAAAAGCGGAATTAATATGTCGGAAATTACTTCTTTCGCAAACGTTAAGCAAGCATTAGAAAGCATTAAATAAAACTATTATACCAGCAATATATCTGCTGGATTTTTTTATACAATGGATCGGTTAAAACAATTATGTTGAGTTTCTTCTTAGTCTAACGGGGCAGGTCAGTTCAACAAGCGATTTCTTATTGTCGTGTTGTTACTGTTTAATGTCAGTGGAGGCTGTTGAACTTCTAAGATCCAAAGGTGTTAATGCATTTCGTTTAGAGGAAGGTGTACATGATTGGAAGAAATTACAGAATTATAAATGAGGTCTTAACAAATGTCCAGTAAAACTTTTCAAAAGAACCAGAGTTATGTAGATTCTCAAGAAAAACAAAAGATGTTATACAAACGTACATTAATTATTGTAAGTATTTCACAAATTTTTGGCGGTGCTGGGTTAGCGGCTGGAATTACGGTGGGGGCACTTCTTGCACAACAAATGCTTGGCACAGATGCATTTGCTGGACTTCCTTCTGGTTTATTTACTTTAGGGTCTGCAGGGGCTGCTTTAATCGTAGGTAGACTTTCTCAACGTTACGGTCGTCGTACAGGTCTAACAGCTGGTTTCATGATAGGGGGACTTGGAGCGCTAGGGGTCATAATCGCAGCTATAATAAATAGCGTTTTCCTTTTATTTGCTTCCCTTCTTATTTATGGTGCAGGAACAGCGACAAATTTACAAGCTCGTTACGCTGGTACGGACTTGGCAAACAATAAACAACGCGCTACTGCTATTAGTATTACTATGGTGTTTACAACATTTGGTGCAGTTGCAGGTCCGAATTTAGTGAATGTAATGGGGGATTTTGCTCTTTCCATTGGCGTTCCATCATTAGCTGGTCCTTTCATTTTATCAGCAGCAGCATTTATCTTAGCAGGTCTTGTACTTTTCATTATGCTTCGCCCAGACCCATTAGTTGTAGCAAGAACAATGGAAGCGTCCAACCAGGAAAGTAATCGAATTGAGTATTCGATTGATACTGAACGAATAGAAAACAAAAGAGGTATTATGGTTGGTGCGACAATTATGGTTCTTACTCAAATTGTAATGGTGGCTATTATGACAATGACACCAGTTCATATGAGACATCATGGACATAACTTGGGTGAAATAGGTCTCGTTATTGGTTTTCATGTAGCTGCAATGTATCTTCCTTCACTGGTTACAGGTGTCCTTGTTGATAAGTTTGGCCGTACTGCCATGGCTATTGCCTCTGGAGCTACGCTGCTTCTGGCAGGTTTAATATCAGCGATTGCACCAGGCGATTCTATGATTCTCCTAGTTATTGCCCTTTGTTTACTTGGATTAGGATGGAATTTTGGTTTAATAAGCGGGACTGCTCTTATTGTTGATTCAACTGACACTTCAAACCGGGCTAAAACTCAAGGTACAGTGGATGTTTTAATAGCCTTATCAGGAGCTTCTGGCGGTGCCTTATCAGGAATGATTGTGGCCGGTTCAAGTTATACAACATTATCATTTATTGGAGGTTCATTATCTTTATTATTGATTCCAGTGGTAATCTGGTCTCGGGGAAGTAAAAAATAAAAAACTGATTTCTCTACGAAATCTGTTTTTTTGTTGATCTAACAAGTGCTATACTTCATTGCCAGGAGCTGATCTGCAGCTCCTTTTCTTATGCAACAAACGTGGCATAATGCCCCCTCATATAGCAACATTTGTGGTACCTCAACCACCGCGTAATACTTGCCCCCTTATTTTCTTCAGTATCGACTTCAATCGTTCAATTTTGGAATTCACCTTCACTGTATATCCGTATTGCATATAAACCCGTTTTTCAATTCATATAAAAGGCTTGAAAGCGATTCTAGTTGCTATGCTGCCGTGCTTATTTTCATATATTAGGACAAGTCACCATGCAATGAAGGACTCTCCTTCATAACATATAACATCTTGAAAAAATGGGTAATGACAGGTTGTTAAAAGGACCATTCGAGTTCCTTTTTTATTTATTATATTAAGTTCGGAAGCCATACTAGGAGTGATAACATGCATCCATTGGAAGCAAGATCATTAACGTTAGCCTATGGAGAAACAATAATTATTGACCAACTAAATTTACAAATTCCAAATGGGGAAATCACGGTTTTTATAGGTAGTAATGGTTGTGGTAAATCAACCTTGCTTCGTTCTTTAGCACGTCTATTACGCCCTAAGGAAGGTTCTGTTATTCTCGATGGGAAAGATATTGAAAAATGGCCGACAAAAGAAATTGCCAAACATTTGGCTATTCTTCCACAGGGACCAATTGCTCCGGAAGGACTTTCTGTCACTCAATTGGTAAAGCAAGGGAGATACCCTTATCATAATTGGCTGAAGCAATGGTCGGAAGAAGATGAAGTTATAGTGAATAAAGCATTGGAAGCTACAGGAATGAAATCTTTAGCAGATCGTTCGGTTGACTCCCTATCCGGGGGACAACGACAAAGAGCCTGGATTGCCATGACACTTGCGCAAGAAACAGACATCATTCTTTTAGACGAGCCAACCACGTATTTAGACATGACCCATCAAATCGAAATACTTGATTTGCTGTTTGAATTAAACGAGAAAGAACAGCGTACTATCGTGATGGTTCTTCATGATATAAATCTAGCTTGTCGATATGCTCAACATATTGTAGCGATTCATAACCGAAACGTTTTTGCTCAAGGAAAACCAGAAGATATTGTAAATGCCGATATGGTTCGTTCGGTTTTTCAAATAGAATGTGAGATTACTGTCGATCCATTGTTTGGGACCCCTTTATGCATTCCATATGGCAAAGGGAGAAAAGTAAGTGATGGGAAGTAATATGCTATTCATTATTGGGTATCTACTATTCTTGAAAAAATCGGGGGAATGAATTATGAAGAAATTATTCAGGGTGCTGTTGTTAGTAACATTTGCAACTATCTTGGCAGCTTGTAACCAATCACAAATGGATGGGACAACTCCTGATGGGCAAACATCCAATGAAAATGAACCAGTAACGATTAAGCATGTATTAGGAAACACGGAACTACACGCAAAACCGAAAAAAATTGTTGTTTTAGAATGGACATACGTAGAAGACTTGTTAGCTCTTGATATACAGCCTGTTGGTGTTACAGATATAGAAGGGTATAACAAATGGGTACAAATCGATGAAGAGCTATCAACTGATGTAACAGATGTGGGCACCAGACAAGAACCGAATCTTGAGGCTATCGCTCAGTTGGAACCGGATCTAATTATTACAACAAAGTTTCGTCATGAGGGAATTAAAAAAGAGTTGGAATCAATTGCCCCTACTATATTCTTTGAACCTTATCCACAAGATGAATCCATTAGCCAATACGATGAAATGGTAACAACCTTCAAAACAATTGCAAAAGCAGTTCAAAAGGAAGATCAAGCTGATGCCATTTTAAATGAATTAAATGAAAAATATAAAGAAACAAAAGAGAAAATCCAAGCAGAAAAATTAAAAACAAATCAATTTGTGTTAACTCAGGCTTATAGCTCGAATCAAGTACCTGTTCTTCGGGTATTTACACCAAACTCAATGGCATCAGTTATTTTGGAGAAGGTAGGGTTACAAAACGCTTATCAAAATGAAAACTTTGAAGTATATGGTTTCTCTACAGTCAATGTGGAGGCACTTCCTGCCTTAGAAGAAGCCAACTTCATTTATGTCGTTCAAGATAATGATAATATATTTGAAAACCAATTAAAGGATAATGACGTTTGGAAAAACATAGCGTTCGTTAAAGAAGATCGTACTTATTCATTAGGGGAAGATACTTGGTTATTCGGGGGCCCGCTATCTGCAAAAGTACTCGTAGATCAAATTGAAAACGCATTGGTGGAAGAATAAAATGGCAAGTTCAATAAAAAAGAGTTCCCCTTGGCTTTTCATTGGGGGCCTCCTTCTATTGTTTGTTCTTAGTATCTTACATTTATATCAAGGCCAAGCAGATTATACGATACGAACATTGATGACAGAGGTTTGGTATGAAGGAAACGTTCAGAATATAGTACTAGGGCTAAGGCTTCCCAGGGTCATTATCGGTATACTTTCCGGGGGAGCATTAGCAGTTGCTGGTGTACTTTTACAAACATTAACGAAGAACCCTCTTGCTTCCCCCAGCACTTTAGGAATTAATTCGGGAGCCTACTTGCTCACTGTTATCGCTATGGTCTTTTTTCCACAATATATAGGGGATTATCCCTTTGTAATTTCCTTTCTCGGTGCAGGGTTATCTGCTGTTCTGTTGATAGCTTTATTAGGAAGAGTTATGGAGCCAGTTCGTGTCGCTCTTACAGGAATGATTGTTGCCTTACTTTTTTCTTCTATTACAGGAGCTGTACAGCTCCTTTTTGAAAATGAAACAAATGGATTGTTTTTATGGGGATCTGGAACTCTTATACAACTAGATTGGTCTGGTGTGAAATTTTCAATATTTTTCATTTTGATTGGCTTTATTATAGCTTTAGTTCTAGGAAAGTCACTTGATCTCCTATCCCTTGGGGATGACTTGGCCACCTCGTTAGGACAATCGGTAAACCGTGTAAAGGCATTTGCCTGGTTCACGGCTATTTTACTTTCTGCTGTGACCGTTAGTGTTGTCGGTCCCATCGGCTTTATCGGTTTAATGGCACCACATTTAGTTCGGTTAATGGGGATACAAGGGCACAAGTTGTTAATACTTCATTCTTTCTTATGGGGAGCCAACCTTCTTGTAGCTGCAGATGTATTAGCAATGTGGATTCAACCCGGACAAGAAATTCCGGTTGGGGCCATGACGGCTTTAATTGGTGCCCCTTGGTTAATGTATTTAGCCTATAAAACTGGAAAAAGACAAACAAGGGGAGAAAGCCGTCTCGGCAGTTCACTTCTCCCGATATCATATCGCTGGATCTTGTTTGGATTATTTGGATTGACCATTATGATTATATTAGTTTCAGTTTCATATGGAGCAGGAAGTTTTTTTACATTTCAAGACTGGCTTGATAAGTCATTTAACTCACCGTTTGTTATGCAATTCCGTATTCCGCGGATATTGACTGCTTTTCTAGTTGGGATGCTATTAGCGACAAGTGGATTATTCATACAAGCTGTATTAAGAAATCCTCTAGCTGATCCTTCAGTTTTAGGGATCACTTCTGGTGGTGGAGCTGGGGCATTAATTTTCCTAGTGTTATTTCCTGCTGTTTCTATACAATTTCTTCCTATTGCGGCTATGATTGGTTCAAGTATTTCAATCACTATCATTTTAATTCTGTCATGGAAAACTCAATGGCAGCCGATCCTACTTGCGTTAATGGGGGTAGCGGTTTCTGCATTTGGTTCAGCCATTATACAAATATTAATTGTTAAAGCGAATATTGGCGTAGCCCCTGCCCTAGCATGGCTAGCGGGAAGCACCTATGCCAAGGGCTGGGAAGAATTGAAACTTGCTGGCATTGTCGCTCTCATTACGATTCCTTTGAGCATTTTATTCATTAAAAAATTTGATGTGATTTCCTTTGGAGATGAAGTTGCTGAGGGACTGGGAGTAAATATTATTATGACGAGGCTTTTAGCTATTATGTTAGGAGTTTGTATGGGGGCAGTCAGTGTATCTATTGTAGGAACAGTCGGGTTTATAGGTTTACTAGCACCTCATGCAGCTAGGAGAATGGTTGGATTTGAACATGGAAAGGCTATTCCAGTCAGTCTTTTTCTTGGAGGAATCCTTTTAACTTCGGCTGATCTTATAGGAAGAATTGTTTTAGCCCCTAAAGAAATTCCTTCTGGACTTGTCGTTGCACTAATAGGCACTCCATATCTCTTATATTTACTGAGAAAAATATAGAATACGCCTCCTTTTTCTCTTGAATTTTTCTTTAATAACTTCGGTATACCTTATATAAATTTAGGTGAAGACGTGTAAATTAAGGGGTGGAAAATACTTAAAGTAAATAGGGCTTTTAACATGAGAGTTGCTCTGGCAGCTCTTTTTTTTATGGAGAAAACTGGGTCAATAGCGTCTTTATTTTTGGAATTTTACATGCAATAATTTGTACATTCGTAAAAATAACAAAAAAGTACACGAGGGGAAGTTTAATAGCCAAAGAGATTATTTTTCCGAAACGCCTTTATCTTGTCTGATTCAAAAAATGATGGCGGCTATGTTGTTCGGATATATACACCTGATGAAAGTTTCCTTAAAGAAGGTTGCTGAGGCAGCCTTTTTCTTATTGAACGAACAGGTATACTTACCGATAATCCAATCCATTTAATTTGAAAATGAATGATACAAAATGGGGACAGTCCCACCCAAAAGGAGGTCTTCCAAATGAGTAAAGAATCAATACTAATCGTAGAGGACGAAGAAAAAATCTTAAGATTGCTTGAATTGGAGCTTGAAATCGAAGGCTACCAAGTCGGAAAGGCAATGGACGGAAAGGAAGCCCTTGAAGCGTATCGATCACGAAAGTGGGATTTGATCTTATTGGATGTGATGCTTCCAGGCATAAGCGGGATTGAGCTGCTTCGGAAAATTCGTACGAAAAACAATTTCACCCCTGTCATCCTGTTAACTGCAAAGGGCTCGGTTGAAGATAAAGTTTCCGGTCTTGATCGCGGTGCGAATGACTACATCACTAAACCTTTCCAAATTGAGGAATTGCTTGCCCGAATTCGTGCGGTTTTAAGAATGCGGACTGCTGCATCTTCAATGGAAGATGAATACGATGGATGGCTGAATACTGCTGATTTAAAGGTGAATGTCAAAACACGTGAAGTCATTAGAGGTGAAAGCGAAATTGACCTAACGCCAAAGGAGTATGATTTACTTCTTTATTTACTGAAGAATAAGCGTCAAGTGCTAAACCGGGATCAAATTCTCGGAGCGGTTTGGGGGTATGATTTCTATGGAGAAACAAACGTGGTGGATGTGTATATCCGATATGTTCGCAAAAAGCTCGAATATGGCTTTGATACGCCGCTTATCCATACTGTAAGAGGCGTTGGCTACGTCCTGAAGGATGCAAAATGAGACTTCGCAAAAAAATAAATTTATATACAGCGGTGCTATTCATTTTCCTGCTCCTATTGATGAATGTTTCCATTTATTTTGTTTTCAGTAATCTGATGATGGTGAACGAACTTAATCGTGCGAAAGCGGAGACAGAGAAAATTGCCTTTGATGTTAGTGAAAATGTCAATAATATATCTCCAAGTGATTTACTTCGATCCTATCTGCCTATAGATGGCATGATTGGTATTGTAAAAGAGGGTCAACGAAAAGGCACAGCTGTTACATCCAATTCTGAAAAACAATTAAGCAATCGCAATAGCAGCTTTTATCCCGGTGAGAAGAGTGCGATCATCACTTATCATCAGAACAAGTATGTATTCGTTTCAAACCCGATCATTTGGGGGGATGGAAGTGTAGTTAATCTTCAAATCACCAAAAGCATTTCAGCAACCGAGGAAATGCTCGCTGTTCTGCGCATCGTATTAATCGCTGTAACCATCATTGCCATGATACCTGTTCTGATATCAAGCACTATTCTTAGTAACTTCATCGCCCGTCCGATTCGATCGATGATTGATACGATGAAGGAGATTCAAACAAGCGGCCAATTTAAGCGACTTAGCCTGGAAGAAAAGGCAAAAGATGAACTTGTGGAAATGGGGAAAACCTTTAATCACATGATTGATTTGCTGCAAGCTAACTTCGAAAAACAGGAGCAATTCGTATCAAATGCCTCACATGAATTAAAAACACCGCTAACTGTCATTGAAAGCTATGCAAGCCTTTTGAAAAGAAAAGGCTTGGAGCGCCCTGAGTTGTTTGATGAATCAATAGAGGCCATTCATTCTGAAGCCATTAGAATGAGAGAGATGACAGAGCAAATGCTCCTGCTAGCAAAGCATCAGGAAAAATGGAATATAGAGAAGGAAAACGTCAATCTGACCGATATCATGGCAGACTTAGCGAAAGTATATAAAAATGCGTACAATCGAACAGTGGAGATTTATAGTGGCGATGCAATTGAAGCACTTACGGACGTGCAAAAGTTAAAACAGCTATTGTTTATTTTTTTAGACAATGCAAGAAAGTATAGTGACGAGCAAATCTCAGTCTATATAGGACAAACTAGTAGAGAAGCATATATCCGCATCGAAGACAGAGGGGATGGAATTCCCCAGGCTGAATTGCCAAAAGTGTTCGATCGCTTTTATCGTGTAGATGAAGCAAGAAGCCGAAAGCAAGGCGGATCAGGTTTAGGGCTTTCCGTGGCAAAGGAAATTGCTGATGCAATTGATGTACGGATTGAAATGGATAGTCTTGAAGGCAGGGGAACGAACGTTACTCTTTTATTTAATTAAGCCAGAATGACGTTGGATGGGTGATATGATGAAGAATGGAAAAGTGCTGATAACAGCTGGATCAACTCTCGTTTTTGGTCTGCTATTATTCTTCGGATTTCAATGGTGGGCTCCATCGTTATCCGCGGAAAGCTTGACGGAAGAAGAAGTGAACCAGACAGCAAAGGATAAATATCCTGGAACCATTATAAAGACAACGAAAACTGAAAGTGAAGAATATCAGATTGAAATGCAGCTTGAAACCGGGGTATATCTTATTAGTATGGATGCGAAAAGCGGTGAAGTTCGTTCTATAAAAAAAGAAACCATAGGTCATGCAGCAGAAGAAACGGCAGAAAAAACACCCCAAAAGCAACTAACCCAAAATGAAATAAAGGCGCGTATTTCCTCACAAGGCGATCTGGAACAAATTGATTTTGTGCAGGAGACAGACAACTCCCATTATAAAGCAGTGGTAAATAAGAACAATGAAAAAATCACATTAATTCTCGACCCATATACAGGAGCTATAATTGACTCGACAATGGTAGCAGATAGTATCATTACAGAAAACGAAGCAATCGCAATTGCCGAAAAACATGTAAAAGGAACAGGTGACGATACAGAATTTTATCAACCATCAGATCAGACACCTTATTATTTGGTCGAAGTTGAATTAGAGGACGATCGAGACGCAGTCGTCCAAGTGGACGGCTACACAAAAGAAGTAAAAACAATCACATGGGAAGATGATGAAGTGGATGATAGAGATGGCCACGAATAATAATTGTATAAAACATAAAAAAGGGTGATGCATAGTTAACTATGCATCACCCTTTTTTTAGTAAGAAAAATGCAAAAAAAAAGAGAAGGAACTGTAATAATTCTCACCATTTTCTAATCCTTCTATCATTTAACTCTAATTTAATATCTCTAACATGGAATAAAGCACCAAATGATAAAACAGAGCCAAATAAGACCGTTTATGAAAGGCATCTGGATTATTGTACATAGAACATATCCATCATATTTCAACACGAGAAAGGAGAATAAATAATGTCAGTCATTTCTAGCATTCTGGATTACAACAAGACGTTTGTCGAACAAAACAAATATAAAGAGTTTCAAACGACAAAGTATCCAGATAAAAAGATCGTCATCATAACATGCATGGACACCCGTCTGTTGGAATTGCTTCCAAAGGCGATGGGGTTAAGAAATGGAGATGCGAAAATCATTAAAAACGCTGGAGCTATTGTTTCTCATCCCTTTGGCAGCATTATGCGCAGTATCCTTGTCGCTGTTTATGAGCTAAAAGTGGAGGAAGTGTGTGTGATCGGACATCGCGGATGCGGTATGGTGGGGCTTCAATCCACTTCACTTCTTGATGCTGCAAAGGAGAAGAAAGTCACTCAGGAGCAAATTGATATCCTAACAAACTCTGGTATTGATTTATCAAAGTGGCTGACAGGTTTTCAATGCGTTGAGGAGAGTGTAACGAATAGTGTCCGTTTGATCAAAAATCATCCATTATTACCGGATTCCATCGCCGTTCACGGTATGGTCATCCATCCCGAAACGGGTAAATTGGATCGAATCATAGATGGATATAGCAAGGACGAAATACAAATTCAATAAAAGAAGGAGCGATAAAATGATGAGTTCTAGCAGGCTTGAAGGGTATAACTTAGGCCATTTTCAGAAAGATCTGGTTGCAGGGGTCGTAGTTGGGATAGTAGCAATTCCTTTAGCGATGGCTTTTGCCATTGCTTCCGGAGTAAGACCGGAATATGGACTGTACACATCAATTATTGCAGGAATCATGGTCTCCCTTTTTGGTGGATCGAAATATCAAATTGCAGGCCCGACTGGGGCCTTTGTCCCGGTCTTGTTAGGTGTGGTCATGCAGTACGGATATGAAAAACTGTTAATCGCCGGCTTCCTGGCAGGTATCATGATATTTCTTATGGGTGTCCTCAAACTGGGAAGATTCATCAAGTTTATTCCCCGTCCAGTTACGATCGGCTTTACTGCTGGAATTGCTGTGATTATCTTCTCTGGCCAGATTGCCAATTTCTTTGGACTCAGTAACTTAAAAAAAGAAGAAGCCTTTCTTTTAAATATGAAGGAAATCTTATTGAACTTCAATACAGTGAATATCTATAGTGTACTGGTAGCTATCATAAGTTTAACTCTCGTCATATTAACTCCCAAATATTTACCGAAAATCCCTGGAGCATTGCTGGGATTGATTGTATCAACTCTAGTCGCCAGCTTATTCTTTCCAGGTCAGGTAGCGACAATTGGATCGGCCTATGGCGCCATTCCTAATGCATTGCCCCAGTTTCAGTTTCCCCAGATCACTGGCGGTTTGGTGATTGAACTCCTTCCGGCTGCTTTGGTCATTGCCATGCTAGGAGGAATTGAATCACTATTATCCGCTGTGGTTGCAGACGGCATGACCAACAGTAAACATAACAGCAATAAAGAGCTGATGGGACAAGGATTGACCAATATGATTACGCCTTTATTTGGAGGCATTCCGGCTACAGGTGCCATCGCCCGTACCGCAACGAATATTAAAAACGGTGCTGTCTCCCCCATATCAGGCGTGATTCATGGGCTGGTGGTATTGCTCGTGTTAGTCAGTTTGGCTCCTTATGCTTCGGCCATTCCTTTGGCCAGCATGGCCCCCATTCTTATGTTTGTCGCCTGGAACATGAGCGAACGCAAAGAATTTTCGCATATCTTAAAAGCAAAAACCATGGACTCGGTCGTATTGATCGTTACCTTCGTGTTAACCGTATTGATTGACCTGACAACAGGTGTAGGGATCGGATTACTATTAGCCATCCTGTCGTTCGTTAAACTGATGAGCGGTACATTGAAATTATCAAAGGTATTACCAGATCCAGCTGATAAATTAGTTAAACCAGAAATGGTGCAACAAGGTTCAAGCTGCCCGCAGATTAACATTTATACGATAGAAGGACCTTTATTCTTTGGTTCAATCGAAAGGCTGCAAGAAGAAATCGAAGATATGATGCGTTCTAAACCAAAAGTCCTTCTATTAAGAATGAGCAATGTGTCATTCATTGATACTTCGGGAGAAGCACTTCTCACAGACATTGTGAAGCGATTCAAGTCCCACAAACTACAAGTGTTGATTTCCGGTATTCAACAGGAACCTAAAGAAATGCTCGAAAAAACCGGTTTTACTAAACTGGTTGGTGAAGAGCAGTTCTTTTCCAGTACGGGTGATGCCATTAATATGGCTTTATCCAAACTGGATGAGAATCGTTGTAAAGGGTGTAAACAGTTTTCATTTGCTGAATGTACCGCACTCTCACAGCAAGTTCAAAAGCCAGCGTTATTAAAACAGAAAAGAAAACGGGAGATAGGATTAACTTGACTCCTAAAGAAGAGAAAGGCATCCGCTTTTGGCAGATGCCTTTCTCTTAAACCTTTTTAATTAATTCACCATCACCAAGGGCGATTAATGTGATTTATGATTGCCTAAACGATATTTGCTTTAAAAAACTAAATAAGGATGCGAAAAGGCGTTGATGACCCGATGAAAAACTTAAGACAATAACTAAAATCGTCCAATTTGAAATAGTTAACACATTAGCGTTATTAGCTCAGTGGTTAATCCAGACTATTCAATTGTATGCCACTATAAACATGATCCCAAATGGCCTCATCCCAAATTTGGTTAGGAACTTCTAAAACACAAACATTTTCCAGGTTCCATTCTAATTCAGAAATACTTGTAGCATCATCCGAGGGGACTAATATTAATACATTAAATTCTTTTTCTTTTAACATGTCCTGCATTTCTTGGTGAAACAAATAGGCTTGGTCATATTTTGTTGACCATCTTACAAATAGGATTGAATCACTATTGTTAATCGTGTCATTGAATCTTGCAATTCTTTTATCTAAATTTTCTTTGAAATAAGGATATGTTTCAAACCATTCTTTATCAGGCAGGATGGGGAAATCGTGAACTGAAGTAACTTTATAATGGTTATCTCTGACCAAATAGGTATTTACAGCATTTATATCCACGTCATCATCAAAATAAGTACCGGAACCATCTACTAAAGTCAAATTCCTCAATTCCATATATTCCTTGAACTGATTTTTATATAGCCTGGCCACTTCTGCAAATGACTCAGTATAGACCCAGTCAAGAGGCAAAGAGAATCTTCTTAAACCAAGTCTTCTTAGGTTCAAAGTGGGAGTGCAAGCACTGCCACAAGGAATGATTACATCATAAGATTTCTTGATTTCGGTTAATTTCACTATTAATCCCCCTTTCTATATTATCAATACTATATTAGATGAAAATTTTCTTTTTTTTGATTGGACAAACCAAAAAAAGGCTTCAGAGCATTCAATCCAACTTGATTATTTGTAGGTATTAAAATGGTTTTAAATATCTTTTTAGACAAAGCAAAACGCATGCCCAAGAATTGAGAGCATGCGTGAACTTTTAATCTTCTATGATATCCAACTCTTTCAGGGCATCCAGCGTAATCGTTTTGGCCTTGCTGCCGCTGCCGTCGATGTTCGTTGCGAAGGCCCATTTTCCTTTGTCCGTTTCGATGTAACCCACATACCAGCCCAATCCCATATCTGAAAGGCGTGTCCCGGTTTTTCCATGGAGGACATATGAGTCTGCTTCTTCATTGATCATGATTCTCTTAACGGTTCTCATATGCTGCTTATCGATAGGCAGTTTTTCTTCTACAAGGTTTTCGATGAATTGGACTTGTTCCCGAGCAGAAATCCTAATGCTGCTGTCGAGCCAAAACTGGTCGATCCCCCCGGAGATATCATGATTGCCATAATCTATCAGGTTCACATATTGCTGCATATCTTCCGCCCCGATATCGCGGGCCATTGCTTGATAATACCAGATCACTGAATGCCTCATGGCTGAAGCCAGCGTATGATCTCTGTTCCAATCCTCAAATTCCCTGATTACACCATCCCACCGCTTCACTTCATATTCATCGCTTACCGCCTTTGTCTGTAAGCCGATTAATGCATTCGCCACTTTAAATGTCGATTCTGGAGTGTAGCGTACCTTACTTCTCTGTTTATCATAGATGAACACTTTATCATTTTTTAAGTTTTGGAGAACCATTGTACCTTCCGCACCATCGAAAGACTCCCCGATATCCAGTTTTTTCACCTTTTGATCGTTTGCACTTGCATGAATCGTACTCATGGAACCAGTGACTAGCAGGACAAGAATGAAACATAACGCTTTGATTTTCATTACACACTCTCCTTCAAGGCTGGATTGATCGATCATCAAAGTAATTTCCAAAAAATAGGTTGATATCTAAAGTATACCTATTCCTGATAAAAAACGAAACCTAATTCTTGGAATCTAGCTAGATAGTATCGATCAAGGAGGAATTCAGCAGGTAGCTAATGAATATAAAAAGCAAACGATAGAATGGGAGGAATCTATCATGGAGGTTAACCAAAGAAAAATAAATAGTATTGAAAAAGAAATTACATACACACATATTGAAAACGGAAATCCAGCAGTTTGTTTTATGTTTTCAGGTGCGGGGTACACGTATGAGAAGCCGTTATTCTATTATTCGACGATGATCATGCTTCAAAATCAGTATGATGTCGTACATATTCATTACGCTTACGACCAGGATATTTTCAAGCATCCATTGGTAGATATCACAAAAGTGATCGTTAATGATATCAATCCCGTCATTACGGAGGTACTTCAAAATCATGAATATAAAGGAACAGTATTTCTAGGCAAATCACTTGGCACCATACCCATCATCAATGGAATCATGAAAAGTGAGCGGTTTATGAATGCCAAAGTGATATTGCTCACGCCGCTATTGAAGTTCGTTTCGGTTTTTGAAGGATTATTGAGCAGTAATCATTCAGCACATATAGTTATAGGAGAAAAAGATCATCATTATATTCCAGCTAAAATTCAAGCGATTGAAAATAAAACGAATATAAGCATGGATAAAATCCCACATGCAAATCATTTATTGGATATTGAACCTTTCGATACCTCAAGGACGATTATCATGCTAGAAGGTGTAATGAATAGAATGGAAGAGTTTTTAAAAATATAGGTTAGCGAAATGCAAAAGGGACTCAATCCATGGATTGGTGGGGGAAAATGTTATAATAAGAGTATTGTAGTTTGGATTTAAGAAGGGAGAAAAGATGGAGGGTACCAATACATTTCATTCAATTGATGAATACATTATACAATTTCCCGAAGAAGTTCAGGAAATATTAAAAACGTTAAGAAAAGTCATGAAGGATGCAGCACCGGATGCAGAAGAAAAGATAAGCTATCAAATGCCTACCTTTGTTTTATATGGAAATCTGGTGCATTTCGCTGCCTATAAAAAACATATAGGATTCTATCCAACTCCAAGCGCGATCTCTGCTTTTGAATCTGCTTTATCTGAATATAAATGTTCAAAAGGGGCCGTTCAGTTTCCGCTAAACAAGCCAATTCCTTATGAATTAATAACCGAGATGGTTAAATTTAGAGTGGAACAGAATAAAAAGAAAGCAGAAGGGAAATTGAAAAAGAAAAAATAACAAAAACTATTATCGGAATTCACCAAATATTTAACTATTGATTGTGAGATTCAAGACCGAAAGAGAAAGGTGGAAATATTATGTTCAAAAAATTATTCGGTAAAAAAGAGAGTGTGGAACAACTGCTTGCTCCTATTAATGGACAAGTAATAAATATTGAGGATGTTCCAGATCCGGTGTTTTCCGGTAAAATGATGGGGGACGGAATAGCAATTCTTCCTGAGGAGGGGTTGGTCGTATCTCCAATCGATGCAGAAGTAATCCAGGTTTTTCATACTAAACATGCGCTAGGCCTACGCACAAAGCATGGCATAGAATTGTTGATTCATATTGGATTGGAAACAGTTAACCTTAATGGTGAGGGATTTGAAGTCCACGTTGCAGAAGGGCAAAATGTAAAAGCAGGAGACAAGCTAGTTACATTTGATATCGATTTTCTAAAATCAAAAGCTCCAAGCATCGTAACTCCGATCGTTATCACGAATGGCGAGCTAGTTGAAAAACTGGAAAAAACAAATAGTACCCAGGCAAAAATTAAAGAAACACAGATTATGAGTGTTTATTTGAAATAACAAGAAAAGGCCATTAGACTTCAGGTGCCTTCTAGTACATGAAAAGCAGTCCTTGCTGGCGAGTGCCGGCAAGGACTGTTTTAATATAGCTGCAAGACTTCAGCACAGTGTACTAATCCAATTGCACATGTCCTAAATCACTATTAAATGATTTAAGATCGTTAATTAACTGGTTAATATTTTGGCTTGGACCGCTATCATATAGAGCATTTCTAAATCTTAAGTACTTGGTTCCCTTTTCTATTAAATTATTCAATAGCACATTTTCAGGGAATCTTAGTGTGGATTTCTTAGGAATATCATTCCATTCTTTGTTAGCTAAACCATGGTACCATGTGAATAATATAGCAGGATTCTTTTCTTTTAGCCTGTGCATTTGCCAACCCATAGAGCGTTCAGAAAAGCCGTAGTTGCCAATATCGGTATTTAAACAATCATACATTGCCTGTAAAATTGAAAACCAAATACCATCAACCTCATCCCAATCATAAAAGCTCGAGAGAAATTGATTTTGATAAGATATAATGACTGTGCCGTATAAGGAAGTTCCTTTTGAAGTAAATAACTGTTGATTTCCCAGTTGGTTAGCGCTTGAGTGATGGATTGGGATAAAATCTTCGTTAGCAAATAAATGTTTATTAACAATGGCATCATAACTATTTTTTGATATATATGTTTGAATGGTAACCATTTATGAACCACCTATCCCATAGGGTAATGTTGTTTCCCATCTATTTTTTGAACTTGTGTTGCATTTGCAAAACGAGGATTGCGCTACTTGCATAATAGGGCATGGCTATTGGAGGACGAAATGATTGGGATCAATCCTGGTAAAACAACTGAAATCAGAAAGTTTTCCGGATACTTCATGTTTTAATACTAATTTTCATATGCATGCCTCCTTAAAAGTAATTAATTTTAGTAAAGCATGGAATTATATAATTTTTATTTCAAAAAAGAGAAGAAGTGTTTTAGTTATGAAACCATCCGGTATACGAATTTCAATTTTTATGCACGATCCAATGTTGAAGTAGCAAGGGGAGAGGGATATACTTCTTGAAAGTTTCTTAAGGTAAACTCCCAGGTTGTTTTAAAATTGAATCAGCCTGTTTAATATTTGAAATACTTTAAGTAGGTGATTTAGAATGTTCCCCGTGACTAAGGTTGTATCCGTTCAATGTGAATGCAATCACTGCTGCAAGCAGGATAATCGAAAAATGCAGCGAATAGTAGGTGAGTGAACAAATAAATCAAGTGAGGGTGATTGGATGGGAGTTCAAGCAGAAAAGATCTTTGTAAACTTGCCTGTTAAAGATTTGGATGCCTCAGTAGAATTTTTCACAAAGGTCGGCTTTGAGTTTAACGAGCAAATGACCAATGAAAATGCGACATGCATGGTTATCAGCGAGTCCATATATGTCATGTTATTGGTGGAAGACTACTTTAAAACGTTTACCAAGAAGGAGATCCCGGATTCTGCAGCGAGTACCGAAGCCATCGTCGCCCTTTCCGTTAAAAGTAAGGCAGAAGTCGATGAGATCGTGAATAGGGCACTGGATGTTGGCGGAAAGCCTTTTAACGAAGCCATTGATCATGGTTTCATGTATGGTTGGAGTTTTCTGGATATCGACGGACATTCTTGGGAAGTATTTTACATGGACGAAAGCGGATTTAACCAAAATTAAACCAAAAGCAAGGCACAATCCTTCACGAAGGACTGTGCCTTTTTTGAAGTTCAGTGCCGTATCCGGGTCAACATGATCTTCCAAGTGCTAAAGTATAAAATAACCATTTATACTTATGATACAATATAAGGGATAATGTAAAGGCGGGTACAAAAAGTGACGACAATTTACGATATTGCGAAAAAAGCGAATGTATCAACGATGACTGTATCGAGAGTTATTAATAATAAAGGAAATATCAGTGAAAAGACAAGGGAAAAAGTTGAAGCGGTCATTAAAGAGTTGAACTATATACCGAATTCCGCAGCCCAAAGTTTGAATATTAAAAGAACGAAGCTGCTTTCATTAATCATAACCGATATCACCAACCCTTTTTTCACCCAAGTAGCGAGAGGGGCCGCAGATAAGGCCAATCAAATGGGATATCAGCTCATTTTATGCAATACCGATGAGGATTACGAAAAAGAGAGTGAATATATCGATGCATTGATTTCAAAACGGGTGGATGGCGTCATTATTGCACCAACAGGCGATCAATCGACAAAAAATTTGAAGAAATTAATTAAAAACAGGATTCCATTTACATTGATAGATAGGCAAATTCAAGATGTTTCATGTGATAGGGTGCTTGGTGATAACTATGAAGGAACGAAAAAGCTTCTTCAGCATCTCATCGATTTTGGACACGAACGAATCGCGATGGTTCATGGTCCGCTAACGATTTCCACTTCGAAAGAGCGTTATCAGGCGTATATTGAAACGCTGAAAATAAATGATTTGAACATCGATCAGTCTTTCGTAATAGAGACTCATTACAAACAGGAAAAGCAATGGAACGGTATTGACGGATTGATGAATGTTCCGCCCTCTGAGCGTCCAACAGCAATTTTTGCCGCCAATAATTTCATTGCCATCAAAATTATAAAAAGTTTACGAGAAAAACAGATTAAAGTACCTGAAGACATTTCTGTCGTTTGCTTTGACGACTTAGAATTATTCTCGGATTTCGATCCCTTTTTAACCGTATCTTCACAGCCCGCTTACGACTTCGGATATTTAGGAACACAATTAGTGATCGAGCGAGTGGATGAAGTCGGTCCTGCCGACTATCGGACGATCAATTTAAAGCCGGAATTGGTAATCAGGAAATCATCTGGAGCTCCTATAAAATAATAGGAGTTTTTTTTTTGGCCAAAGAATAAGTGGCCTCTTCAGTGGCATGTCGCTCATAACAATACTTGGCTAATATCCTTCCACACATAAACCAATAGATTCAATTCAGCACCAGCCATTTTGATTTTTTCGGTTTTAAGCAATTCAGCACCAAATGCCTCATAGAAGAATCGAGATTTATTGTCTTCAAGCACCTCAACGAATATTGTCTTAAATCCCAGTGCCTCGAATTTTAAAAATAACTCTTTGATGAGTTTCTTACCTATCCCCATTCTTTGAAAATTTTCGAGGATATATATAGCAGTTAAATCACCGGAATTCTCAACTTGATTCGTATCCCTTTTCCCGCCATCTATAAATCCAACTATTTTTCCTTCGTTATTTTCTGCGACATAAACATAATTACCATCTCTATTAATATTCTTTATCCATATTTCTTTCCTTTTCTCATAAGACAGATTATCTAAAAAATCACTCGGCATTATTTCTTTATAAGTAGTTCGCCAGCAATCCACATGGACTATTGCTATACCTTCCGCATCTGCAACCGATGCATGTCTTATTAGCATATTAGTTCCTCCTTTTTTAAGTTTGCTATATCCCCTATATTTTACTAATATTATCCATTTTGCAACTAATCGGCCTGATATATTCCAAGAGTATCCACAGTTTGATTTCTAATATTTAACTTTGTATGTTACTATTTCCTATAGTTTGTTTAATGTGGAAGAAGGTATGAGATGATGCGGAATTTCCCTAGTAAAGTATTTTATTTATTAATCTTCTTGGTTACCTTGGGGGTTGTGCTAGTTTTTTATAATGACGAAGAACCGACTGAGAAATTAACTGAGGATGAATTTTTTACAACTTTAGAGGATGGGAAAGTGACATTTTTAAAGGTGGAGTCACAAAATAGTGTTTATGAAATTAGAGGTCGGCTGGTAGGGTATGAAAAGGATCAATACTTTATCGCGTCTGTACCAAATAGTGAAATATCGCTAGACAGAATGAATAACGCCATAAGGGAACTTGATATAGGAAAAATTGAGTTTATCCCAGACACAGAGACAAGCGGATGGGTCACCCTTTTAACAACGACCATTCCGTTCATGATCATTTTCATCCTGATTTTTGTTAGTTTTCTATTTCTAATTGTCATGAAAAGAATGAAACATTCTAAATGATTAAAAACTCGCCGTTCCAATTGGGAATGGCGAGTTTTCTTATTAACAAGAGTTGAAAATGGTAATTCCGTTTTAGATAGTTTAAAAGATTTCGTTTAATTTATTGACAATTTAAAATATTGCTGTTATTTTAATGTTACCGGTAACATAAAGATAACAAGAGGAGGTCAGCCTGATGATTGATGCACATCAGCATTTTTGGAGAATTGACCGAGGTGATTACTCTTGGCTTAAAAATGATATGGGAGTCCTTTATCGGGATTATCTTCCCGACGATTTATCGCCCTTAATACATAAGAATGATATTTCGGGGACCGTCCTTGTACAAGCGGCTCCAACCTATGAAGAGACTTTATTTCTATTATCCTTGTATGACCGCCATGACTGGATATATGGTGTGGTGGGCTGGCTTGACTTATCTGCTCCATCATTCCCGGAGCAATTGGATTCTTTAATGACAAGACCGGGAATTGTTGGTTTACGTCCCATGTTGCAGGATCTGGAAGACAGTGCTTGGATTTTACAGGAACAAGTTGTGGAAAATTTGAAACAGCTTATTCGATATGATCTTCCGGTGGATTTGTTGATTAATCATAAACATATTTCATCTATTTTAACATTGATGAAAACGCTTCCTAACCTAAAGGCCATCATCGATCATATGGCTAAACCGAATATATCAGCAGGGGAATTAAACAAATGGCAAGAAGAAATGAATACTTTGTCACAGTTTCCGAACATTTGGTGCAAACTGTCGGGTTTATTGACCCAAGCAGATCCTGCAATGTGGAAGGCGGAAGACTTTAAGCCATACATACAACATATTGTTCGGGCATTCGGGCCGGACCGTTTACTTTTCGGCAGCGATTGGCCTGTATGTTTATCAGCTGGAGGCTATGAAGACGCAGTGAGGGTCATTAAAGGGAATTTACCGGAAACTTTAACACAAGCTGAAGTGGATGGGATATTTTCTGGAAATGCTGAAGCCTTTTACAAACTAAAAGAAAGGGGAGAGCGAAATGGGCCAGTTAGCTTATGAACAGGACGTTACAAGCATCGTCATGTCTGATCAGGATAATGTAGCGACTTCATTGAAAGATGTAAAAGAAGGGGAAACATTACTCTTTGTCATAAATGGTAAAAAAATGGAAGTAAAAGCAAAGCATTCGATTCCTTTTGGGCATAAAATCGCAATCAAACCGATTCAGCGATCGGCGACGGTCATCAAATATGGAGAAGTAATCGGTGCAGCCACGATGGATATCGAGCCTGGTGAACATGTCCACATACATAATATTGAGGGAATCAGAGGAAGAGGAGATAAGGCGGAAGGGGAGCAAACACAATGAGCAGGATAAAAGGGTATCGCCGTTCAAATGGCAAATTTGGAATCCGTAATCATCTATTGATCATCCCTACCGTCATTTGCGCCAATCATGTGGCCAACAGAATCCAGCAAGCTGTACCGGAATCAGTGGCCATTCCGCATCAGCATGGGTGCAGCCAGATTGGTGATGACAAAGAACGTACACATAAACTTCTTGGCGGAATGGGGAAAAACCCGAACGTTGGTGCGGTTCTGTTGATCAGCTTGGGCTGTGAGGTGATTGATGCCAAAGTATTGAAACGGGAAATCGAAGAAGAAACGGGAAAACCTGTGGAGTGGCTTGATATCCAAGATGCAGGCGGGACGATAAACGCGATTAAGAAGGGGACTGAAGTGGCGAAGGGTTTATTTCTGGAACTCGAAAAAGTGCCGCAAGTGGATGCCCCCATTTCAGAATTGATAGTTGGTGTGAAATGCGGCGGTTCCGATGCTACATCCGGTCTGTGCAGCAATCCCGCTTTAGGGAAAACCGCTGATCAGCTCTTGAAACAGGGCGGTACGATCGTAATGGGTGAAACCACGGAAATCATCGGAGCTGAACATATTGTTGCCCAAAAAGCAGTGAGCGAAGAAGTGGCCAATAAACTATATGCATATGTTGATAGATTCGAAAAAGAAGTGGAACGCATCGGGGCAGATATGCGTGGCGGGAACCCGAGCCCGGGCAATATTGAGGGAGGGCTCTCGACCATCGAGGAAAAATCGCTTGGCTGCATTAGTAAAGCAGGTACGGCCCCCTTGAACGATGTCTTATCATTTGCGGAAGAGATCCCGGGTAATGGCTATTACTTCATGGATTCCCCGGGGAATGATATCGAGTGTGTTTCAGGCATGGCGGCCGCCGGTGTACATATGGTCTGCTTTACGACAGGAAGAGGGACACCGACAGGAAACCCGATTATCCCGGTCATCAAAATAACGGGAAATGAACATACGGCAATCAAGATGATCGATAACATCGATATTGATACAAGCCCAGTCATGAAAGGGAAAGAAACGACGGAGGATGCAGGAAATCGCATTTTTGAAACGATTGCTAAAACAGCCCAAGGTGAACTGACAAAGGCGGAAATTCTTGGACATCAGGAATTTAGCATCAGCCGGATCAGCATCAGCCTTTAGAAACAGATAGGAAAAGGGAGGAGAATTCATATGGGTAAATTGAATAATCGAACAGCGCTTGTCACAGGAGGCAGCCGGGGAATCGGTGCAGCGATTGTCATGAGATTGGCTGAAGAGGGTGCCAATGTGGCGATCAACTATACATCGCCGAGGTCATTTGAAAAAGCGAATGCGTTAAAAGAAAAAGTAGAATCCGAGTTTCATATCAAAGCGATCGTCGTGAAAGCGAACGTTGGGATGAAGGAAGATGTCGATGCCATGATCAATGAAGTGGAAAAAGAGTTGGGAACGGTGGATATTCTAGTGAATAATGCTGGTATTGCACCGTTTGAGCCTTTTTTGAGCCTTTCGGAAGAGACATGGGATGATACGTACCGAACAAATGTGAAATCAATCTTTTTGACGACACAAAGAGTGGCGAAGCGAATGATTGAAAATAAATATGGCAAGATCATCAATATTACATCAACGGCTAGCGTCCTTGTCACGAGTCCGGTCATTCCCCACTATATTTCATCGAAAGCAGCCGCCTCGCATTTAACGAAGGCATTGGCGATTGAGCTAGGCAAATACAATATCAATGTGAATGCTGTCGGCCCAAGCACCGTTGCGACGGATATGTGTGAGGAATATTTGGAGGATCCGCAAATTCTCGCAAAAGAGATTGAAGCCAATCCGATGAAGAGACTTGGGACCGAAAAACAAATTGGCGACTCCGTCGTATTTTTGGCTTCCGATGAAGCCATGCAAATCAACGGGCATCTGTTAATGGTGGATGGCGGTTTAACGGTGAAAGCGGCGCAGCCTGAAGATCATATGAATCATGAGCAGGAGGTAACGTCATGAGACTGCAAAATAAAATCGCTGTCATCACTGGCGGTGGAAGCGGGATCGGGAAGGAATCAGCCCGTTTATTTGCTAGTGAAGGCGCATTTGTCATCATTACCGATATTCATGCTGAAAACGGGCAGGGCACCGTTTCTGAAATAGAGGAGGCTGGCGGGAAAGCGGCATTTTATGAGGTGGATGTAACGGATCCGGAAGCGGTTCAATCCGCAATCTCCCAGATAATCGAAACCTATAAGAAAATAGACATATTATTCAACAATGCCGGAATCTCAAACGTAGGCAGGGTGGACGAAGTGGAACCGGATGTGTGGGACCGCATCATGAGCGTGAATGTGAAGGGGGTTTATCTGCCTTCTAAATACACGATTCCTTATATGATGGAACAAAAAAGCGGGGTCGTTATCAATATGTCATCATGTGCAGCGGAAATGGGTCTCGTGAAACGTGCCGCATACTCTGCAACGAAAGGAGCCGTACTGGCTTTAACGAAAGCGATGCAAGTGGATTATGCACCTTATAATATTCGGGTGAACGCTTTATTGCCGGGTACGATCTTGACACCGTTCGTCGAAAATTACTTGAAAACTTCATATGACGATCCTGAGGTTGCCATCGGCACGATCAAGAAAAGACAATTGAGCGGCGATTTGGGCAGACCTAGTGATGTAGCAAAAGCGGCACTGTTCCTAGCTTCGGATGAGTCTGCGTTCATGATGGGATCGCCTTTATATATCGATGGTGGGGTTGTTTTTGGGAAAAATGCATAAAAGGGGGAAGAAACGATGAAATTGGCTACTTTTATTAAAGACGAACAGCAAAAACTGGCCGTTCAAGTTGAGAATCATTTAATAGATATCGAAGAAACGGCGAAGAGGAATGAATGGAACCAAATCGTGTCGGATGTGATGCAAGTGATAAACTTCAGCCAATCCGAACGGGACGAATTTGAAAATAAGGTCCATGAAGCTGTCAAAGAAGGAATGGCTGAAGTAATTGAAGAGAAAGGGCTCACATTCGGTCCCAGTATAACAAAGCCGCATAAAATCATTTGTGTTGGGTTGAATTACAAAAGACATGCAGATGAAACCAATGCACCGTATCCTGAAGTGCCAATCTTATTTAACAAGTTTGATAATACATTAACGGGTCACGGATGTGAGATTGCCATACCAATCGTAACGAATGAACTGGACTATGAAGTGGAACTCGGAATCGTGATCGGCAAAAAGACAAAAAACGTTTCCGAAGAAGCAGCACTCTCCCATGTGTTCGGGTATTGTACGGTCAACGATTTGTCGGCAAGAGATCTGCAAATGAGGACGCCGCAATGGCTGCTTGGGAAAACCTGTGATGATTTCAGTCCTGTTGGCCCTTACCTGGTAACAGCGGACGAAGTGGGGAATCCAAACGACCTGCAATTGAAAACGTATGTTAATGAAGAACTAAGACAGAATTCCAATACATCAGATATGATCTTTTCATGTGCGGAAATCATCAGTTATATTTCCAAGCATATGACATTGGAACCGGGCGATTTTATATTGACAGGTACACCTGAAGGAGTCGTATTGGGTTTACCGGCCGAACAGCGTGTTTATATTCAGCCAGGGGATGTGGTCACCGTTGAAATCGAAAAACTGGGATCACTCACGAACACATTTGTCGCTGAAAGCGAAGAGGCTTTGACGAATGCTTAAAGGAATTCCGCCAATACTTTCTCCTGAATTGATGAAGATCATGATGGAGATGGGGCACGGTGATGAAATCGTACTTGCAGACGGGAATTATCCGGCTGCAAGTCATTCAAGCCGGATCATCAACGGCCATGGACATGGCGTGGCCGACTTCCTGCAAGCGATATTGGCATTCTTTCCACTCGATACGTATGTGAAACATCCCGTCATATTGATGAATCCTGTGGAAGGCGATGAAAAAAGCCCTGCAATCTGGAAGAGTTATGAAGATATAATGAAAAAAACGAACGATATTCCTATCAAAATCGGAAAACTGGAACGAATGGACTTTTACGAACGAAGTAAAGCGGCCTATGCCATTATCGCAACTAGTGAACGAGCACAGTATGCAAATCTCATATTGAAAAAAGGTGTACTTTAATTTACTAAAAGGAGTGATTGCTTTGCAAAAGATTCCGAATATTATGTATGTTTATGCGATTTTTGGCGGGTTGGCCGGACTATTATATGGTTTCGATTCCGGTGCCATTTCTCCAGCGATTCCATTCATCACCGAAGAGTTTGGACTAAGCCCGTCGGGTCAAGGATTGATAGTAAGTTTCCTGTTATTAGGGGCATTGCCTGCTATCGTCCTTTCCACTTCACTATCTAAGGTGCTTGGAAGGAAATCACTCCTGATTGGAGCGGGCATCACATTCATCGTCGGGTCGATTGGTTGTGCCTTCGCTACAAATGTAAGCGTTTTAATTGCATCGCGGTTCATCCTGGGAATCGGCTGCGGAATAGCCAATATGTGTTCACTTATTTATTTGGTGGAATTGGCTCCTCCTAAAATCAGGGGATTGATCGGCGCTTTATATCAACTAAGTGTAAACGTCGGGATATTGAGTGCTTACATAGTGGGTGCTTCCTTCTCCGCTAGCGGATCTTGGAGAATCATGCTCGGAATCGGGATCATTCCAGCAGCAATCTTCACATTTGGAATGCTTATCTCACCGGAAAGCCCACGGTGGCTCATGGCTGCAGGAAAGGAAGACCGTGCAAGGAAGGTTTTGATGAAACTAAGGGGAACGAAGCAAGAAGTGGAAGATGAAATAAGTGACATCAATCATTCCCTTAAACAGCAAAGCGTAGGATTCAAACATTTAGTACACCAATATAAAAAAATATTGAATATGAATTTCATCTTAACATTCTTCCAAGTCTTCACGGGAATCAATGCCGTTGTATACTTTGCCCCGATCATTTTCGAAGGGGTTGAAATCAACGGATGGAGCGGTTCCAATATAGCAAACTTCGGAATCGGGACGGCCTTGGTCGTTTCCACTGCCATCTCGTTATTCATCATTGATAAACTAGGCAGAAAAACGCTGCTAATCTACAGTATTGGCGGTCAGGTCCTGCCACTGATCGGATTGGCATTATTTTCGGATTATACGATCTTCAGCATGGTTTGTGTGTTCTTATATGTCTTCGCATTCGGAATCGGCCTTGGCCCTGTCTTCTGGCTATTCATACCGGAAGTGCTGCCATTGCAGGCAAGAGCGATCGGAATGGGAGTCATCACCTTTTTACAATACACATTGAACTTCCTTTTTTCATACACGTTCCCGCCACTGTTAAGTGTCATTGGCAATAACGTCTTTCTCATCTATGCGTTCTTATCAGTGGTAGCTTGCGTATTCATACACTATAAAACTCCTGAAACAAAAGGGAAATCATTGGAGGAAATTGAAGAATACTGGCGTGAACAAGATTTGGCAAAAGCGATTAAACCTGCTTGAGTCCGGCATTCGCAGTCGTGGTGAGTTGTGGATTCTGCAAAAAAAGGGATAAATATATAATTTGATATTGAAGATTGCAGAATAGTTTGATAGAATGAAATAAATGAAAAAGACTATGTGCAACTGGCGAAACACGGATAACCGTGAGGGAACACATAGTGTCGTAGCCGTTCGCCTGGGCAGAGGTAAGGGAGTTTATCCCTTGCCTCTTTCTGTATATTAACAGATAGTGAAGGTTTAAAGTCAGTATTTTGAAATTTCGAAACTATCATATTCAAAAGAGGAGCAAACAAAATGAGCACAATTCTTTTAGAAAAAGTGAAAACGATCAAGGCGTTAAATAATATTGCCGAAAGCGGACTGAATGTATTCAACAAAGGGGAATTTACGGTTGATAATGACAGTGAAAACCCTGATGCAATCGTTCTTCGCAGCTTTAACATGCATACTATGGAATTCGGCGATCAGTTAAAGGCAATCGCAAGGGCAGGGGCTGGAGTCAATAATATTCCGGTCGACAAATGCACCGAGCAGGGAATTGTCGTTTTCAATACACCTGGGGCTAACGCAAACGCTGTAAAAGAAATGGTGCTGACGACATTAATGGCTTCATCTCGTAACCTTTTTGCCGGTGTGGCTTGGACAAAGACGCTTGAAGGCGAAGGAGAACAAATTCCGAAGCTTGTTGAAGCAGGAAAGAAACAATTCGTTGGTAAAGAAATCAAGGGAAAAACACTTGGCGTAATCGGTTTAGGAGCGATCGGTGCACTTGTAGCGAATGATGCGCTTGATTTGGACATGGATGTCATTGGCTTTGACCCGTTCATCTCTGTTGATACAGCTTGGAACTTGTCACGCAATGTACAGCGCGCCATGACGATTGAAGAATTGTTTGCAGAATCTGATTATATTACAGTACACGTTCCATTAACTGACGACACAAGAGGAATGTTCAACCAAGAAACATTCAGCATCATGAAGCCGGGCGTACATATCTTGAATTTCTCACGCGGCGAGCTAGTGAATGAAGATGATATGCAAGCTGCACTTGAAAGCGGAAAAGTAGGCAAGTTCATTACAGACTTCCCGAATGAAAACGTGTTGAAAATGAAAAATGTCGTTCCAATTCCGCATCTTGGTGCCTCTACGCTAGAGTCAGAGGAAAACTGTGCCATCATGGCAGCTCGTCAGTTGAAGAGCTTTTTAGAAACAGGGAACATCAAGAACTCTGTGAATTTCCCGAACACTTCCCTTCCTTATACAGGTAACCGTCGTGTGGCAACTTTCCACGAAAACGTTCCGAACATGGTTGGGCAAATCACGCTGGCTGTATCTGGCTTTAATCTGAACATCGCTGACATGGTTAACAGAAGCCGTGGGGGATATGCATATACGATCATCGACATTGACGGTGAAGTAAATGGCGATATCATTCCTGGCTTGGAAGAAAAAATCAAACAAATCGAAGGCATCGTTACAACTCGTATTATCTAATTGGAAACGGAAGAAAGATGATTAATAGTGAAGCCTCAATTCCTTTAAGGAGTTGAGGCTTTTTAGGCTTTGTGTATTAAACTGAAAATCTGTCAGGGTTTCACCTCCGTTTTTTCCTCATAATGTACAAACAACATTAAGTAGAGTGCGAATAGAAGATGCAAATAAAGCGGAATATCCTTATCGTTTTGAATGGCAACAAATACGTAGATTCCATATAGCAATATAGGAATGGTTAAAAGGATTCTGAGCTTAGTCATATGCCACCCTCCCCTTTACCCTCAAATATTAATACATCAAGCATTTGAGCCACTTGAAAATCCTTTTCTGCTGTTGCGTTTATAAAACTTGTACAATTATTTTCCCTGAGAACATCTGCTAATAATTGTAAATCCATTGTCATTATTGCTGGTTTCATTGATTCATCCTCCTAATTAACCAAATATTCTGTCACTTCTATTAATACAATAGTATGAAGTACTGAGAAAATGCTGTCAATCTATATTCCATCTGTACTCATTTTAAGTTAATGGATTCATAATTTATCTACCAAAATAACTATCTCTTATAAATATCTACTTAGTGAGACAGGCAAAACGGTACCCAATAGGGGAAGCATTGCGATCAGCTGAACGCCAGGGAGCAACTTGTTGCGAACCTAAATCAATGTAACCTTAAATTCTCATCCAACCCTTCAGTTCAATATGACTTTTGTTAATTTCCTCTAAGTAAAAGAATCGTCCCTATGGAATGCAGAGACGATTCCTTATGTGAAACACCATTTCTACACAGAATGGATTACCCTATACTGTTCTTCCTCAAAAATTCTGATGCTGATGAAGGATATTCGATGTTAAAAAAGCTCCAACAGGAGGTAATTGCCCGGAATAGGCATTACCGCTAACAGGATATTCATTCAGAGCTATATCAGTAGTGGCAATCCATGATCCAGACTCACCTGCTTGCAGAGAGGGAGGCTTCATAAGAAAACGTCCTTGAAGAATGAAATGTCGAATCCTAATCTGGAAATCATCCATTATGGTTAAGTTGCCAGAGAATGTGGCAAAGGGTGAATCAAATGCGATTTGTTTGGTGCTTTCATTCCATAATCCATTAATCGGAATGGGTCTGCCACGAAAATTAACCGTACCAACCACCCTATTATTTGTAATAGAGTCAATGATGAGTGTGCCCCAAATAATCGTCCTGCCAGCTATTGAAGAGTGGATACCCCAAACAGATGGGAATGGAAAGCTAATTGAAGCAGTTCCCTGTGAAGTTACCAATGCTATGCCCCCCCTTAAAGGTTGTGTATGTTCTGAGGAAGATTCCTTGTTTAAAGCAGTATATGCAGCACGAGCAGAATAATTTAATAAACAAAGGTGAAGTAATGCATCCCCTGCCTGAAGTTGCATTCCTGATGAGTTAACAGTACTGCTGGAAAAAAGGAATGAACGGGTCAGAGGAAGGAATGGAGGGAAATGAGGTATTTACGGCGAAAGTAATCTATAGAAATGTGTTGAAAATAGGAAGAGCATCAGGTAACCATGTAAACGGATTTAAACTGCTAATGAACCGTTGTTGAAGCCAAAAGCATTAAGAAAGCAGCACTCTTGAAAAAAGAAATCGTAATAGATCGTAAAAAACATGAAGGAGTGACGGATATGCACAAAAGAGATTGTTCCAAATTGAAGTGTCATTGTTTCATCGTACCAAACTATATTCTTGAGAATCTGGCACAAAATGAAGTGGAAGAAGCACGGATCAGTTTAGCGAAAAGCCGTCAAGTGCGCAGGCGCAGAATTATGAAAGAATACGATATTGACGGTGTTGTCGCTTTAACGGATGCAGGATCTGGTCGTCAAGGTGAATCTGCCCGCCATGTTTATGATTGCAGGGGGGGAACGAAACTCCGGGAGAATGAGGCAAGAAAAGAAGGAGATCGATCAAGTGCAGATCCTGTTGTTAACGCTGCATATGATTATAGCGGAGTTGTGCGTGATTATTTCAAGGATGTCTTACACCGTAATTCAATTGATAACCAAGGCCTTGATCTCATTCTGAACGTTCATTATGGAAATAAATTCACGAATGCCTATTGGGACGGAGATGAAATGGTATTTGGTGATGGCGATGGGGTCATTTTTAGCAATTTTGCCAATTCACTCGATGTAATTGGCCATGAACTGACACATGGGGTTACGCAGTTCACAAGTGGATTGGAGTATGAAGGCCAGTCCGGGGCATTGAACGAACATCTTTCAGATGTGTTTGGAGTTGCCATAAAACAATTTCATTTAAAGCAAACAGCAGGTGATGCCGATTGGCTAATCGGAGCTGATATAATGGGACCAACACTCAAAGGGCAGGCCCTCCGTTCGATGAAAGCGCCAGGTACGGCATTTGACAATAAGTTAATGGGTAAAGATATTCAGCCTGATCATATGAAGAACTTCTATAAAGGAGAACGCGATAATCATGGTGTCCATATCAATAGCGGCATACCAAACAAGGCCTTTTATCTAGTATCGATGGAAATCGGAACAGACAAAGCGGCATTGATCTGGTTCAATGCGATGCAGAATTTATTTGCGACGTCGAATTTCAATCAATTCGTGCAAATTGTCATCAAGGCAGCGCAAAAACTTGTTGATAGCGGAGAAGTTACGAAAACAGCCATCAAGACAATTGAAAATGCTTTTAAAGCGGTTGGACTGCCTGAGTAGTCATATTCCATGAATAGGAGGCTCCATCTACCATGCATATCAAATTTAGCTGCATAGGGGGATTTGCCAACCTCGACTTGAATTTTCAGATCGATACAGAGAAATTGCCGAAAGAGAAAAATGAGGAATTGCAGAACTTAATGAAGACAGCTGACTTACCTAATGCTAGCCAAAGTATAATGGCAGGAGCTAAAGCGCAAGGGTTCGACGCATTTTCATACCAGCTGGATATAGCCGATGAAAAGAAGAAGCAGTCTTACTCATTCAATGACATAACAGCTCCAGAGGAAGTAAGACCCTTATTGGATTATCTACGGAATTTAGCAATTGAAATAAAGATGGCAGAATAACCAAGAAAAAAGTCTATCATCACGATAGACTTTTTTTGTGGTCTTAAAATTTCACAAAAATGTCATTTTATTTCACTTTTATATGAATTTTGGCTGTTTGTTCGCTAAATGGACACATATAACAAGATAATAGCAATTTAGAACAGCAGATTTTAAAAGGAAATTCGAAAGTATAGACCTTTAATGGGATTTTGTAAAGAGTCAGCCAATCAAACAGGCGATGCAGTCACAAAAGGAAATCAAGGTGAAATTAGCTGGATTTTACAAAAAAATCATAAAATAGGATAATAGTCGCATGGAGGTGAATGACATATCAAGAAATGAAAGTGACGATAGACGGAAATCCAAAAACCCCTAGGTGAGTACGTCCTGGAAGACATCACCTAAGGGCTTGCGAGCAGGAGTATACCTGCCTCTATATCCAGTATACTCCAAAAAATATGAATAGGGAAATGGGGAGTGAATGGAAGGATGATACGAAAAAACTATTTATTGAATAAGGAAACGGTGGGATTGATGGAACGTTACGATTCCAATGGTGTGGAGATGTCCACGGTAGTGGAGGGAGAGAACACATTCCATGTTGCCCAATCGCGCCAGGAAATCCTGAATAACACGTTAAACTACTTTGGGTTGAATCTGGATGGCGGACTTGCAGCAGCCAAATCAGTGCTTGGCGGAAAATATAGGCTGCCAGTCTGCATAAACGCCCAGCAGGGAATGGTCTGGTTCTCCTCCCGCTCATTCCGGAAAAGAGGAGGAATCTGGTTTTCCTACATCCACATTCGTGACTTAGAGGAAATGAACGAAAAAGAAACGCTGGTCCACACAAGCTATGGACATTGCCTTCCTGTATCATTAAGCAAAAATCAGCTCGCCTTCAAAAGGGACCAAGCATCCTATCTGCATACGACCTTCCATGAACGTTCATTGGGAAAAAAGACCTTTTATTACGAACCGGGAAGCGGAATCACCTTTTGCAAAGAACCCGGGGAGGCCCATTACAAGGTGAAAGGGAAGGAATAATAAGATGAGATGAAAACCGCCGCATTGGCGGTCTTTTTTAGGATTAGATAAAGTGAGAGCGGGTTTTATTCAAGTAAACTCTAACTATAGAAATATAGTTATTGTAAAAAAAGAAATGATACATTATGATTAGTAAATAGTTAATATTTAGGAAGGGGAGTACATATTTTGAAAAGATTATTTGCTATTTTACTATCTTTTGGTCTAGTATTGGGTCTCTCGTTTGGCGCGAATGATGTTGCCAGTGCCAAAACAAAGGTGAAGACGTATAAAAACTGTACAGCATTGAATAAAGACTACAAAGGAGGCGTAGCTCGTACATCTTCCGTTAAAAATAAAGGAGGAAAAACGAAATACAAGCCTCACGTTTCAAAGGCGCTATATGATGCCAATAAAAAAAGCGATCGTGACAAAGATTTGATCGCTTGTGAAAAATAAGAATTATTCTGAGAGACCTTTTATAGGAAGGTCTCTTTAATTTGTAGATAAAAGGTGTTCCATCTGAATTATTAAACAAAGTTGATTGGAACGGAAGGTGAGAGACTCCTTCGGAAAGCGAGTGCCTGGAGAGGAAGGTTCATTTTTGTACAAAACTAAAAAAACGGAAGCTAAAGCCTATACAGGTCTTTAGCTTTTTTCTCGTGGGTTATCTTTCAAACCGTCCAAAATGTGTATTTTCCCGATTTATAAGTGCATCCCCAAGATTAATTCTGCTCATAAGTCTTTCATGGTCCGAAGGAAAACGTTCTTTAATGTTTGCAACTCCCTCTATTGTTGGGATATTACCATTAGTCATAGGACGTTCTTCTCTTTGAAATCCGGGGTTCAAACTATCATTAATCATTACGGGTCTGTCAATTGTATCGTTGTCATCATTATTAGTAGTGGGATTATTAGTTGGGTCTCTATCAAGGTTCCCGGCATTATTGAATGGATCATTGTTAGTATCTTGTGGCATATATTTCACTCCTTCACTATATATTATCCGCTGATAGCATTAATCTATTCGCACGCTGTACTTATCCTTTTTTATATAGTAACAACAATCCTGTATTTTCTAATCAGCAACAACTTGAATGTGTCAACAAGTACGAAGTGTCAAAAAAAAAATCTAAATATTATGATTGACTTACATTTTAATTTGTCTTACAATTTCAATGTAAATAGTCAAAACATTCAATTAAATGGAAGGGGAGCTTTTTTAACATTTTTGATTCACTTCAACATGAAGCATGACAACATAAACAGCATTGTAAACTTTATGTCAGTTTCAGAAATGACATAAAGCTCTGTCATAATTTCAATAACTGTTTGTCCAGAGTTATCAAAGTATTAATGCTTTAGAAAAATGAAAGCGAATACATACTCTTTGGGATGGAGTGAATAACATGAAAAATCAATCAAATCTTGCTGAATCCACTGTGATTATTCCTGAGGTCGTAAGAAAGAAACCAAATTTCATCACGAAGTTTAAAACATCCTATGGTCCGGGGATCCTTGCCGTGTTGACGTGGCTTGGAGCCGGGGATCTGGTGACTTCTTCTGTTGCCGGGGCAGATTATGGATATAGTTTAATGTGGATTTTAGCACTGTCATTAATCCTTCGTTTTCTTATCGTTAATGTTATCGCCCGGTTCCAGCTTTGTAACACAGAGGGGTTAACCATACTTGAAGGGTATGGACGTATCCACCCATTTTTCGGTTACTTCATGTTTGGTTATGCGTTAATAATGGGTCATCTATTTAATGCCTATATGATTAAGGGGGCCGGAGAGGTATTATCGACCCTATTCCATGTTAATCAGCCATTCTTAGCTTCAATGGTAGTTGTAGGATTAGTTTTTATGCTTATTGGCAGGAATATTTATAATAGAATCGAAAGTGTAATGAAAGTGCTTTTGGCATTATTGACTATTGCCTTCCTGTTCCTCGCCATTCAAGCAACACCGGATGTAGGGCAAATCATTAAAGGAACAGTTGGTTTTAGCATTCCAAGTGATACTGGCGTTCATGGAGCATTATTGGTAGCGATTTCAATTATCGGTGCAGTTGCTGGATCGATTTCGAACTTTGTTCATCCATATTTCATGAAGGAAAAGGGCTGGACGAAACCGAGTCATGTAAAGGTTCAAAGAAATGATTTGCTGTTTGCCATCGGAGTTTGCATCGTGATTAATTTGGCCATTTGGGTGGTTGGGGCAGAAATTTTAAAACCGAATGGAATTCATGTGGAAACGATTGATGACTTGGCAATGGCGTTACAAATGTCGTTAGGACAATTTGGCTGGTACATTTTCTATCTTGGTGTATTTGGCGTATTGTTCGCGAGTGTAGTAGGTAAGTCAACTGGTTTTCCTAGATTGATAGTAGATGCCTTTTACGTAATAAATAAGGGGCGTCGTGAAAAGTACAATGGTAAATATGAAAAAGATCCAATGTATAAATGGGTTATGATTTTTGTATTGGTCACCCCAATCATTTGGTCCATTCCCGGCATGCCTGGTTTCATCGCATTGACGATTGGCGTAAATGCAATAAACATAATCGGTTTTCCGGTAATCGCAATTGGGATGCTGGTGCTATCAAATAAAAAAAGCTTGATGGGAAAATATAAAAACAATTGGTTTGAAAATATTATTCTATCCTTAGCTTCCATTTTAGCGGTTTGGTCCGCCATTCAATTAGCTACAACCTTTTTTTAAATAATGGTAGATTATAGATAGAGGCGTAAAACATAAAGGTTATGTCGACATTTGATCCCGAGAGGGGTCCTACTTTAATGGAAGTGAGGTATCAGTGATGAAACCGAAAGTAATCATCTATAAGAAAGTGGATCAGGAAGTGCTGCAATATATTCAAGAGACTTGTGATGTCGTTTATTTTGAAGGTCTTGACTCACAAAATCACTCTGAATTCCTTCAAGAGCTGAAGAACGCACAAGGTATATTAGGGTCAGGATTAAAGGTGGATAAAGCTTTACTGGATCAAGCACCGCAATTAAAAATCGTCTGTAATTCATCGGTTGGATACGACAATTTGGATGTAACCGAGCTGTCCAATCGCGGAATCATGGCTACGAACACTCCCGAGGTATTGAATGAGACAGTCGCAGATACGATCATGGGCTTGATGCTGTCCACAGCAAGAAGAATGCCAGAGTTGGATCAAATGGTAAAGTCAGGACAATGGACATCGAACATCGGAGAAAAATCGTTTGGGTTGGACGTGCATCATAAAGTATTAGGCATAATCGGCATGGGCGGAATAGGCTCTGCCGTTTCAAAAAGGGCCCGTTTTGGATTCGATATGAACATCTTATATCACAACAGATCCAGAAATGAAGAAGCGGAACAAAAGTATGGAGCTACATACTGTTCTCTGGAAGATCTGTTAAAGCAATCTGATTTTGTTTGCTTGATGACACCACTAACTCCCCAAACTGAAAAAATGATGGGGGAAAAAGAATTCAAGCTCATGAAAGAGTCCGCCATCTTCATCAATTGTTCAAGAGGGAAAACAGTGGATGAAGAAGCCTTGATCACTGCACTTAAAACCGGTGAAATTCACGCTGCAGGACTGGATGTCTTTGTACAGGAGCCCGTCAAGGAGGACAATCCTCTGCTTTCCATGAAGAATGTCGTCACCCTGCCTCATATCGGTTCCGCAACATATGAAACCCGCAAGAAAATGGCGATGCTGGCAGCAACCAACCTTGTAGGAGGATTACAGGGAGAAACTCCGCCTACCTTGATCAAATCTGGGGTAAAGGTAAAGTGATCTTTTAGACAGCATTTATAAATTAAGCTGGATAGCCTTATTTGGGGCTATCCATTTTTTTAGTTCCGGATTATTCAGTATTTTACTCATCCTGCAGAACAAACAAGCCCTCTCTATAATGGAGGGCTTCGGCTGTAGATAATCTCGTTAATATTGATTTCCATTCCAGGCACTCGCTTTCCGCGGGTGGTCCGGGAGCCTCCTCGGTGCTGCCTGCGGGGTCTCCTTTGACGCACTATTCCCCCAGGAGTCTCGCGCCTTCCGTTTCAATCACATTTGAATGAAAACAGTTTTTTCGTTTTCTGTAGTTTACTTATTCCATCGCTCTAACTTTGGGATTCCTCTTGTAAAAAACTTAGCAATAAATTTTGGCATTTTCATATTTTCCATCATATGATTTTGAACAAATTTTTGCATTTCTATCGCAGTAATATTTTGAGTGAATTCACCATTTAGATAACAATGACTACAATATTTAGTGCTTTTACTACCATCTTTTTCAGTTCCTCCACCTAATTCATCTTTAGAAAGCGGCATTCCACAGCTCTGACATGTTTTATATTTTTTCATTATAAATTCTCCTACAAAAAGTTTTATCCTAAACATTATCTAACAAACAAATATAAGTCAAGACAATATGAATCACAGGTCATCGATACTACGAATCATCTGTTGATGTGAGTATTGCAGCTATTACGAAAAACAGGACTGGAGAAGCGTTTGGCTTTAAAAATATAAATAGGCATAAAAATAACCAGTCAAGCTACTTGCTCAACTGGTTACTGACATTACATGTTAAATTAAAGTTTAAAACGCCGATTCATTATGGAAACTGTTATGAAATATACATTGATATAATTCAGTAGTTATGATAAATTAGTATAGAAACACATTTAATTATACACAAAAACAGTTTACCCCTTACTATAAGTATAAGGTAAAGCTCACCTCTAGTCAACCCCTAATTTCTCATTTTTTAAAGGAGTGTCTGTTATGACCAATGAAATTCGGCAGGAGCAAGAACGTTTGGATGAGGTGATAGAAACAATCACGAAACAAATCAGCAAAATAGAAGGAGAGACTTCACAGCGCAGAAAAGAAGTTGTTAATATCCGTAAACATTTCTGGGATGACCTCAAGGTTAATATCGATACTTTCGATGATTACCTCGAGACCATCATTGGCTTAAGGCAGCAGGCTCAAGACCTGTCACAAAGCGAAGGCGCACATAGATATTCCTTCAAGAGGTTGTCAACACTGCGCCGCATGCAGGAAGTGCCTTATTTCGGCCGGATCGATGTCACTGAAGAAGGGTCTTCCCTTACGGAACAAATTTATATTGGGACCTCCACTCTTACTGATACAACAGGAGAAAACTTCATTATCTACGATTGGAGGGCTCCGATTTCGAGTGTTTATTATGACTATCCTCCAGGTCCTGTAGAATACTCTACTCCCGGTGGCATAATTCGGGGGATGCTGGAGAACAAGTGGCAATACATGATCAAGGGAGGCGTTATCGAATCAATGTTCGATACGAGTCTCACCATTGGAGATGAGATACTGCAGCAGGTACTTGGCAAGGGAACGGATAAGCATATGCACAGTATTGTTGCCACCATTCAACGGGAGCAAAATAGGATCATCCGGAACGATCGCGGACGTCTGCTCATTGTTCAAGGTGCAGCTGGCAGCGGCAAGACATCAGCTGCCCTTCAACGGATCGCTTACCTGCTCTACAAGAATCGAGAAAGGCTGAAAGCGGATCAAATCATTCTATTCTCTCCTAACTCAATGTTTAATAACTACGTATCCAATGTGTTGCCCGAACTTGGCGAAGAGAATATGCAGCAGGTAACATTCCAGGAATACCTGGATCATCGTTTGACTGACTCGTTTCAAGTTGAGGATCCTTATGAGCAATTAGAATTTTTGTTGACTGCAGCGGATGATCCTTCCTATAGCACTAGGACAGCGAGTATCCAATTTAAGGCATCGATTCGCTTCTTTGAGATCATCAAAACATACAGACAATCATTGGAGCAATCTGGAATGATCTTTAGAGGGGTAAAGTTCCGAGGGGAAACGCTCGTCTCGGCCAAACAAATCTCAGAAAGATTTTATAACACAGACACCACACTAAGGTTTCACAATAGGATTGAAAAGTTGAAAGATTGGTTATGTGAGATGCTTGATGAAACGGAAAAGTCCGAGTTGGAAAAACCATGGGTCCAGGAGGAAATCGAGTATCTTAGCAAAGAAGAATATCAGAAGGTATACAACTACTTAGAGAAAAAACGCGGCCTTAATGAAGATTCCTTTGACGATTATGAGATAGAAAATAAAATGCTCGCGCGTATGATTGTTCGTAAGAAATTGAAGACGTTGCGCAAACGGATAAAAGCACTTCATTTTATCAATATTAAGGGAATATACAAGCAACTTTTTGACGAACAAATAATGATCGAACTGTGGAATGAGGGTGAAACACCTGCCGAAAAGGAAATTTGCTTATCAACGCAAAAAATGCTGGACGAAGGTAAACTGTATTACGAAGACGCGACTCCGTTTTTGCTGCTGAAGGAGTTAATACAAGGGTTTCAGACGAATACCGCTATAAAATACGTGCTTGTCGACGAAGCACAAGATTATTCCCCGTTTCAATTCGAGTTTTTGAAACGGTTGTTTCCTTCAGCAAGGATGACCGTGCTCGGTGACTTTAACCAAGCAATATTTGCTCATGCCAGCGAACGGGTGGATTTCCAGACTCTTACCAGTTTATACGGGATAGATGAAACTGAGAGTATAACCTTGGATCAAAGCTACAGATCCACAAAGCAGATTATAGAATTCACACGTGAACTAGTTCCTGAAGGCCATCGAATTAAGGCATTCGAACGTGAAGGCGAGAAGCCTGTGCTGACTCAAGTGTCCAGCCGTGATGAATTGCACCGTAAAATTCTGTCTAAAGTTAAAGACTTTCAAAGCCGCGAGTACAATACAATCGCAATAATCTGTAAATCTGCTGCCGAAAGTGCCGCCGCATACGATGCCCTTAGTGTCCACGGTGAAATTAAACTCGTTCAGAAGGGCACAAATGAATATGAACAGGGTGTTGTTGTTATTCCGGCTTATTTGGCCAAGGGAATCGAATTTGATGCTGTCATCATTTATGATGCATCCATGCAAACATATGGCGATGAGAGCCTGCGTAGATTGTTCTATACCGCATGCACCAGGGCTATGCATAACTTACAAATATATACTGTTGGCGAACCAAGTCCTTTCTTGCACGATGCAACGAAGAGCTTACTTCTGACTTTGGAATAACAAAGTGGAACTTTTCAGGTTTATATGAATGACTATAGTGGAAATACAGGAAGAGCAGTACAGCCTGCCGGGAAAAAAGATCCTGATGTTCCTCAAAACAAAGACACATTTAATTACACGCGTAATTTTAAGTAGATCACTCCAACATAATAGGGTATTAAGGGTTATTGCAGGATAGATTATGAGTTCATGGTTATGCAATTTCCATAGTCGAAATATGGAAAACAGCATTTTGAAATCTGTGTAGAATTTAATTCTATGCAGGTTTTTTATTGGGGTAATCTTTATAAGACTGATTGCAATGATAAAACATTCAAATTTGATTATACATTGGCATCAGGAAATTATTTTATGTAAATTCAAAATAATGTAAAAACAGATTGACTGATTCATTAAACTGATATATCATATCTCATATATAAAACATCATATGTCAAAACTAAATGAAAGCGCTTTCTATAAAAAAGGGAGGGATCATTAACAGGGAGAACCAATGACTCTTTTTGTCTTCCATCTTTTAAGGACAATAAAATGTTAATTCAACATGGTCTGTATTGTTTTAGGAGAAACCCAGTCGCGTGAGATGTATGTAAATGCTTTTTCATAATTGAATAATTTGAAAAACATTATAATTGGGGGATGGGAGAATGGAGATTCAAAAAGAACTTGATATCCAATCGAATAAGACCTTTTTACAAAAGATATGGAATAGTGTAAAGGAATATGGTCCGGGAATTATTATGATTCTTACCATGATGGGAGCGGGTGACCTAATCACTGCCTCTGTATCTGGTGCTAGCTTTGGCTATAATTTAATGTGGCTTCTTGTATTATCTCTCTTAATTCGGTTTGTCATTTGTAATATTATGGGGCGGTACCAGATATACAATAATCAAGGAATGACTATTTTAGAAGGATATGCACGCCTCCATAAATTTTTCCCTTTCTTCTTTGGAATCGCCTCCCTGGTAATAGGGCATTTAATTATAGCGCAAATGATTAAAGGTTCAGGAATAGCCCTCAATTGGATGTTTGGAATTGGCAACGATTTCATTTGGTCAGTTATTGTTGTTTTAGTTAGCTTGTTCATTGCGGGAAGTAATGCTTATAAAAAATTAGAACTGGTCATGAAAGGTTTATTGGCTGTTTTAACAATATGTTTTATAGGATTGGCCGTATATAGCGGACCTGATGTTGGGAGTATTCTTAAGGGGACGGTTGGTTTTGGTCTGCCAGAGGATACAGGTGCATATAGCGTTATTTTGGTAGGTGTTTCATTGGTGGGCGCAGTAGCAGGTTCTCTTACCAATTTGATTTACCCTTATTTTTTACAGGATAAAGGCTGGACGAAACCAGTTCATAAACGGATTCAACGTAATGATTTGTTATTCGGGTTTATTGCGGCCATTAGCCTTACTTTAGCCATATGGATAGTTGGAGCTGAAATCCTCCGTCCAAATCAAATCCAAATCAAGGACATAGATGATATATCCCGTGCTTTATCCATATACATGGGTGATTTGGGATCCTGGGTTTTTTACTTAGGTGTTTTTGCTATCCTTTATAGCAGTGTAATTGGAACAGCGAATGGCTATGCCAAGGTGATTACGGATTGTTATTACAAGGTGACGAATAAGGTATTGACTAAAGAACAGAAAATAGAGGGAGACAACAAATTTAAATGGATTAGTTTATTTCTCCTAATTTCACCAATTATCTGGTCTATACCTGGGACTACTGGATTTGTGGCCCTGACTCTTTTTACGAATGCACTGAATGTAGTAGGTTTACCAGCAATTGCGGTAGGTCTTCTAATCATTTCTAATCAGAAAAAATATTTGGGCAAATATACGAACAACTGGTTTGAAAACATCATGCTAGTAGGGACTACATTATTAGCGATTTGGGGATCATACCAACTTCTCTTAAGCTTCTTCTCTTAATTTGCTAAAAGTGTATTTATGTCACGGAGCCCAAGGTGTACATGCATCAGGAATAAATTGTTAATCTATTTTAACCAAATGCTATAATGGATTTAACAATGTTCAGAAGGAGAATAAACAGAATGAGCGACGATATTATAACAAGAATAAGTATGCAATCACGGTCTGTACGAGAGTTGATTTATGAGGAGCTTAAAGAAGCAATATTGAACAAAAGATATGAGCCTGGAACACATCTAAGAGAGAGGGAACTGGCCAAAGAGTTTAATGTAAGCACTACACCGGTCAAAGAGGCTTTGAGACAGCTTGAAAAAGATGGATTAGTTGTCACACAGGCAAGAAAGGGTTCATTTGTTTCCGAAAGTGTCATGAGCTCAGTGGAAGAAATAAGATGGGCTAGGGCAGCACTGGAGGGAGTTGCGGCACGGTTGGCTGCAAAGAAAAGAACACAAGAGGAATTAGAAAAGCTTGAATCTATCCTAAAAGAGATGGAAGCATACACAAAGGAAAAAAATAGCGAAATGCTGAAAAAGTATAATAGTGAATTCCATGATTTCATCCAACAAACAGCAAAGAATACTTATATTTCTAATCAAATAGAAGCAGTATGCTCCTTTGACAAGTTTTTTAGAGAGAAAGCAATGTCTCATAAGGAGGAACACGAAAGGGCTTTTAATGACCATTATTTCATTTTTGAGAAGATAAAATCACAGGATGAGGTAGGTGCAGAGGATGCCATGCGCAATCACATTAACCGTTCTACAACTTTTACCTTAAACAAAAACAGCAGCAAGTAAAGTCCCCTAATTTTGGAGAAAAAGGTATCTTGAAATTTTACGCCATCTCTCTCTTTTATGTTTCATTAAGATGGCGTTTATGTTATTAAGCCGGTTCAGTTATCTAGTTCATTTAGTTTGTATCAAAGGTTGATAGTGAATTTTATCGGTATAGGTAAAACTCTGTACTAATTTATGATATATCAAATATCAGATATCACTTTTTAACGACAGCTAAATATTTCATAATAAAAATCCAAAGGGGAGATGGGTTTTGTGTTTAACAACAAATTGAAATCTTCGTTCTATACAGATCAACAGGAAACGGTATTTGGAATATTTATTGGTTTTCCAAGTACACAATTGGTTGAAATGGCCGGATATAACGGATTTGATGTTGTTGTCATTGATAATGAGCATGGGATGCTTTCGGCTGAAAATATCGAGCATATGGTAATTGCATCAGAGAATGCAGGAGTGACGCCTTTGGTTCGAGTTGGCTCAAGCAATCCTAGTGAGATTCTAAAAGTGATGGATAGAGGAGCCCATGGAGTTCACGTTCCCCAGGTTGACGAGAAGGAACAGGCTGAAAAAATCGTTGAGGCAGTGAAATACCCTCCAAGGGGGACAAGGGGAGCAGCATTTTCAATGAGGTCAGCTAAGTATGGCACAGTGCCGATTCATGAATACTTAGAACACGCTAATCAACAAAGTTTAGTTTGCATTCATATTGAATCTAGAAAATCAATGGAAAACCTTGAAGAGATTTTAAGTGTTGAAGGAATTGATATGGTTTATATCGGCCCTACTGATTTATCAGTTTCCTTAGGTTTTGGGGGCAGGATTGATCATCAAGAAGTTTTAAAAAGTATTGATAGAATTTACGAAACTGCCAAAAAGTATGGAGTGAGAGTTGGGATACATTCAAAAGATAAAGCTGGTGCAAAAAGCCGAAAAGACTGGGGTGCAGATTATGTAGGCCTTACAGTGACATCTTTGATTAACCAGTCTTTTAAGGATTATATAAAAGATGCAAAAAGTGAAACAGCTTTAGAATCATAATAAAAAAGGGGAGAGGAAATCAATGAGTTATTCAACTTTCAGTGAAAAGCTTTCAACCATTACTGCAATTAATATTGTACCGTTTGAAAAGGAAACAAAGGCGATTAATTGGAAAGGGTTGGAGGAGAATATTCAATTTCTGCTCAAGCACGGAAGCGAAGTGATTGTACCAAATGGGAACACTGGTGAGTTCTATGCTTTGACCCTAGAGGAAGCAAAAGACATAACAAAAGAGGTTGTCCGCCTGGTAGATGGAAGGGCGACTGTTGTAGCAGGTGTCGGTTACGCTGCGGACATTGCGATAGACCTGGGAATTGAAGCTCAAAAAGCCGGTGCTGATTGCGTTATGATCCATCAACCGATTCACCCGTACATTACAGAAAAAGGTGCAGTACAATATTTTAAAAAAATCATTGATGCACTGGATATCCCATCTATAATCTATTTTAAAGATCCAAACCTGAGTGATAATGTCCTAAAAGAATTATCATCTTTGGAGAAACTTGTTGGAGTCAAATACGCTATTAATGATTTACCGAGATTTGCAAAAATTGTTTCAGATATACCTAAAGAGCACAATCTAGCTTGGATTTGCGGTACAGCAGAAAAGTGGGCTCCATTTTTCTTTCATGCTGGTGCAGTTGGATTTACTTCTGGACTGGTGAATCTATATCCGGCAAAATCATTTGAATTATTAACAGCATTGCGTCAAGGCAACAAGGAAATAGTGTGGAAAGCCTGGCATGAGATATTGCCATTTGAGGATCTTAGAGCAAAATATAACAACGGCAATAATGTCGTTGTGATTAAAGAAGCTATGGAACAATTGGGTCTAACTGCCGGTGTAACTAGGGAGCCCGTTTCTCCTTTAGGTGAGCCGGACCAAAAAGAAATATACAACATTCTTAAATCATGGAATTTACCTTTTGAAAGTGTACACTTTTAAGTTACATCCTGGTGAATTTGGCTAAACTCAATTTTTTATTCATTTGCCTGCCTTGTTGACAAGTTTATAGAAGGAAACGACCTCGTTTTTAATTTATAACAGTTCGGACATAATATACTTGGAGGTGAAGGAAATGAGTAAAAAGACAGGAAGAGGTCGCATCGCACCAAGTGTTAACCCGCAGGGACATGGAAAAGATGTGGAATTCTCCACAGAGCCAAAAAGCGAGCTTGAAAACAAGGCAAAAAAGTCCAATACAAAATAAGCGTATTGGTCAAAATTATGGTCATACTTTATAAAGAATGCCCTTCTCTTAATGGAGAGGGGCTTTTATAATCTAAAAGAAGGCTCAATCTGCAGATGATTGAATATCCAACCCTATTTCGTATCACTCCTCGTTTTTTGTCGATGAATCATACGTTTTTGAAGAAGTGGAATGTGAAAGAATAGAAGGATGTGGTTACCGTTAAAAAAATACCAAATACATATACCGCTATGCTAATATGAAAGACTGAGCTTAAAAAATGGAGAGGAGTTACATATGAAAATAAATCGATTAATAGCGAACAATATAAACCATTTAGATTCATCACTGCCAGACGACCAATCATTAGGAATTGCTGGATTATCAGGTTCCGGGAAGACGACTTTTTGTCAAACCATTGGTGAAGAATCCAAGAAGCGTCTCGTTTCCTTATTGCCCAAGTCTGAATATCAGTATTTATTTCCTAATATTATGGAAACCAACTTCAGTGCCATCAAGATGGAGGAAATGCCGCTGGTCCTTTTTCTCGGCAAATCATCCATTTCAGCCAATCCCCGTTCGACCATTGGCACACATACTGGTGTGTTTAAAGAGATTCGTGTTTGTCTTGCAGAAAAATTCAATCTTTCTCCGGAAGTTTTTTCATTTAATAATGCTTTAGGCTGGTGCCCCACTTGTAAAGGACGCGGTACGACGAAAAATGTCGAATGTCCAAAGTGTGAGGGGAAGCGCTACAATCCAGAAGTCGAGCAATATACGATTGAATTATTAGATCGCCCGCATACTATTTCCGATATTAACAACTTAAGCATCGAAACGATCCTTTCACTCTCAGAGACCTTACATATTAGTGAAGCTAAACAGCATATTCTCCAAAATATAATCAATATGAATATTGGTTATTTAGGCTTGAATCGTATTATGGGGACAGTGTCTGGGGGAGAATTAACCCGGCTTTATTTGGCCGAATTCATGGCAACAAGTGAAAATACCGTGATCATCATCGATGAAATCTCCGTCGGTCTTGATCATCAAACCCTTTTGAAAATTTTGGAACAGATTAAGCAATTAGGTTATAAAAATCAAATTTGGCTCATTGATCATTCAGATACGGTGCTGGATAGCACTGATGACCAATTGTTCTTTGGACCCGGCAGCGGAAAATATGGCGGGAAAATCGTTGAGGAATCACCGCGGCCCAAACCAATCAGCTGGAAGCGAAATGAAGCAGCACCAACGGAATACTATCAATTTCAGGATCTTTACTGCCGTAATATTCAAATGGAAGAAATCCGGATTCCCAAGAATAGACTCGTTACCTTTACGGGTGAGTCAGGCTGCGGTAAATCTACACTAGTCAATGAATGTATCTCTATAGATTTTCATAAGCGGTATCCAAAGGATAAGCTGGTCATGGTCGGGCAGGATCGAAACAAATCGATTACAAGTCGTTCAACCGTTGCGACGTTTCTTGATATTAAAAAGAAACTAACCAAATACAGTGATGAAATTGATGATATTTTTCAGCGTTCGATCGAAGATATCATTGAAGAATTGCCAAAAGAAGACATCGCTCATAAACGCTTGAGCTTATTGATCAAACTTGGGCTTGGTTATTTGACGTTAGAAAGAAAAACACAAACACTATCGACGGGTGAATTTCAATGTGTCCACTTAGTTTCCGAGCTGTTTGCGAAGACAAGAAATCCGCATACGCTGTTCATTTTTGACGAGCCTTCAAAAGGGTTATCGCAAAATATTTTAAACCAATTCATTGATAGTGTCAGAGTCATTCTAGATGATGAATCCGTCTCCATCATCATGATTGAACATAATGCCTATATGCTGGAAAGCTCGGATTATATCGTTGATTTTGGTAAAAGACAGCTAACGCCTGTCCAGCATCTTGACGTTGTCAGTCATGATGATTATTATCGTCACAAAAACAGTGACGATCAAGTGGAGCCATTGCAAATCTCTTCCACACTTCGGTCAAAAAATGGCATCAATTATTTACAGGAAAATCATCTGGACTATTTCAAAAAGGCTGAGAACGTCTATAAGGGCGGCATTTTAAAAAGCTTATCACCAATCGCTCGTGTGATTTATGGGGAGTACGAGTCAGACACGATTGCACCTGTCATCGCCATTGACCTTGAACGGCACTTGTACAGTCAATATACGTTTCTTTATGAATTGGGCGGAATGATCAACCATATAGTGGCTGCACATCCGACCAATAAGGATACAAGAAGCTTTGATTTCTATTCTGCAGAAAATCATTGTCCGAGCTGTTCGGGACGCCGGGTCATTGAAAAATTCGATTTCGATGTAGTCATACAAGACAAAAACGTGACATTCTGGGATGGTTTATTACATCCGGACGTGATGGAGGTATTAAAATATTATCAGCATTCAAAACTGCAATTCCTGTTTGATGAGATCAAGAATGAACTCGGTCACGACATTAGTAAAAGCTATAATGAGATGACAGATGCCGAAAAGCATACCTTCTTATATGGGTATTGGGAAAAGTCCTTTTACGATAAAGCGGGCAAGGCATCGCGAATTTGGGAAGGATTCAATTTCATCATAGGGCGTTATATCTTCGTATCGAAATCAATCATTAAAGAGCAGATGAAAGAAACAAAAGAGATGATCGACTGTCCAGTCTGTCAAGGAACGGTTCTCAAACATCATAAAAAGCTGATTTTTGGTGATACGGACATTCGCGAGCTCATCCAACAGCCAATTGATCAAGTCATCAAAATTGTAGGAAAGCTGCCGGAACTGGAAAAACTAAAAGCGATTGTGGGCGGCGATATCGCACTCACTGATGATGTCTCATTCCTTCCACGTGAAACAAAAGCGGCATTGAAAATGCTTGAGCTCGAACTAGCAAGCTTTGTCGGCTATGAAGTGGTTTTACAAAATACCCAGCCATTCTGGGACAGCATTAAAGGCAATATCGAAGCAATCAGCAGCAAAAACCAGATCACCATCTGTGACTTTGCCAATATTAACGAAACAAGAGAAACCATTATTGATAAATATTTCACCAATGGCAAATACAAAAAACTAACCTATGTCTATGAAGCATTCGGCTACAAAAAAATCGTTACCCAAATCAATAAAATTAAAGCAAGTCATAAATGCCCATTCTGTAATGGCAAGAAAGTCATTTCAGAAGACAACATCCATGACGGTGTGTATAAATTAACGATCCCTTGTGTGAGCTGTCATGCCAGTGGCATCGATGATGAAGGTCGTAAAGAAATCGTCGAAAGCATCGAAGTACAAACCTGGCTGACAGGGAAAGTAAAGGATGTCGTGGCTGAAAGTGAACGTACCGAGGCCGTTGCAGATATCCCCATTTTCGCCCGGATTCGTGAATTGAACAAACGAGACATGATGGCGGTTTATCAATGCCTTGACCAGAAAAAATAAAGCAAAAAGTCCGCTGATAATGGCGGACTTTTATTTTGCGGACATAAGGGGCTAAGAGTCTAATAGTGAGGTGAAGGTCGAAAAAAATTCGCAAGCGGTCGAATATAGTGCAGGGTAGGTCGAATACTAAGCGGGGTAGGTCGAATACTGAGCGTGAACGGTCGGATACTATGTGGTTTAGGTCGAATAATGTGCGTGAACGGACGAAAAGTGTGTGGTTTAGGTTGATAAACTGCGTCATTGACCCAAAACAGTGCAGACAGTCGGCGGAAAGTGATTTAAAACAAAGTTGATAGGAGCGGGTGTGCGAGACTCCTGCGGGAAAAGCGTGTCCAAGGGAGACCCCGCAGGCGCAAAGGCGCCGAGGAGGCTCCCGGACCGCCCGCGGAAAGCGAGTGCCTGGAGTGGAAATCAACGGTCAAATATTAAAAACCTAAAAAACCTTAGACAAACTAAAAGTCCGCCGTAAATGGCGGACTTTTTTTATATGAGAGTTATTTTGCAGAATAATCTTCATGATAAACGGGAAGTGTTATTGAAATCGTTGTTCCCCTATTCAAAGCGCTAGTTATATGAAGTGTACCATTCATCGTTTGGATGGTCTTGACAGCCACCATTGATCCCAACCCAGTCCCTTTTTCTTTGGAACTGTAATAAGGCTCGCCAAAACGATTTATTTGCTCCTTGTTCATTCCCACTCCATTGTCACTGATTTCGATAATGATATCGAAATTATTTACATAAGAAACAATATTAAGTTCCCCGCCGTTTGGCATTGCCTCTATACCATTCTTGATGAGGTTTAGGAAGCATTGCTTGAAATGTTGAATATTCCCCCTAGTAATGCCTGGAGCCAACTGTTCAGATATAGTAACTAAATTCATGCTAGCCAATGGTTTGATCATTTCAATTACATACCCTATTTCACGGTTAATTGAAATATTATCCACTTTCTCAAGTGCAGGTTTTGCAAATGCTAAGTATTCACTAATTATGGATTCTGCACTATTAAGCTCCCTGACAACATGCTCTATATATTGTTCTTTTACTTCCTGAGTCAGATCAGGAGTCTTTAGCAGTTGAACAAATCCTTTCACAACCGTTAAAGGATTTCTAACCTCATGTGAAATGCTGGCTGCAAGCTGACTGACTACCTCCATTTTTTCAAGCCTTATCATTTGTGTCCGGATTAAAATGGCATCCTTTAAAATTTCCATGATATAAACAGCTAAACCAATAATGAAAGGAGGGAGGATGATAAAGTAAAATACATACGCCTCCGTTATTTGAAAATAATCAGACATAGCGAGTGAAATGAAGCTCGTTAGTATTCCAAGAAACAAAATTAATAGTATCGAGCTATTAAGCTTATTTTTTCGATTGAAATTTTTGAATTTGGAAGAAAATAGAGCCGTTATAATAAAGATTACGATATATACAATTAACGTAAGTAAATTAAAGCCATAAAAAGCAAACCTAAAAGTTAATATGATGACTAACAGAGCAGCCCCTACAGGCCAACCACCATAAAGGGTCCCTATTATAAAAGGAATTTGCCTGAGATCGTGGACACAATATTCATCGATATAAATAGGAAACTTCATACATAAAATAATAGGGATGCTCATGCATGCAGTGATAAGGGTCCTGACATACTGACTTAACCTTTTGCCATGATCTAATAAAATGTAATAAATCAGAATACTTACTAATATATAAAAAAGATTATCTAATATGTTTTGATTGATATAAATAAAATTCATAGGATTCTCCTGAAAAAGTAACCGTTTGGTTTATTATACAAGAATAACACCAAAAAAGAGAATCTTAATAAGTAATTTATTTACAGAACGACATTTAAATTCAAAATAATGATCATTAAGTACGCCTTTTTAGGAAAAATGAATTTATTAATAAAGTTTGTCGTTAGATTGTTATATAGGGATGGATGAAGTGAATAATGTGACTTTGTAATTGGGCTAAAAAGGTTATTATAAATATTGAATTTCAACATTCTTGAAATGTTATAATTGCTGTTACTTCATAAAGGTTAAAACATTAAACATCGTATAAGCATAAGCATTAAGAGGTAGTGAAAGTGAAGAAAGAAAAAAACTTATAAATTATCCAAATAACAGTTTGAGCAAATTTTGGAAAATTTAATAGAAGAAGGAAAGGGGGAATGACTAGAACAGAAGTGAATCGAAGCTTCTTTAAAGGTAAAATTTTCTAGAACAGTGCTTGACATAATTATTAAGGATTTACTTTCTAACGAATTTATAAAATTGGATGGAAAGTCCACTAGGAGCTAAAATGACAGTTCAGAAAATTACACATCTAAATTAAATCCTACTACTTTAACGAATCACTACCTAAGAAATTAGCAGTCATCATGGCCTCAAGCTTCCTGGGATTTACGATTTAAATACGAACTTTGTAAAAGAATAACTTCAGTTATTAAAACGATAAATACTAATATTTTAAAGGGTTTAAAACTTGTTTTGTTTGTTTTAGGGTTTTATTTTTTGGGGGAAGTAAGAAATTAACGAAATCTTTTTAAATAGAGAGGATGCCAAAAAGTTTATGAGAAAAATAGAGCGAATATTTGACCTATTTGTAATTTGTTTACCCTTATTTATTTTGATTTGGATGCTTGTTATTCATTCTCCCACAGAATTTGTTTCTATGATTTTGGAGTTTAATTCCAACATGCACTGGTCAGAGAAAAGGGTTGGGCTGTATGCCATATATTTTATTGAAATTTTTATGATTGCTACTTTGTGGGACTTTGTGATCTTAAGGCTCTCTAATGTTGTATATTCTCTATATACCGAATTAACAGAACGATTTATCAGGAAAAAATGGATACTTATAAAGTTAATAAGATTTTATTATGGTTTTCAAAAGATTTATTATTATCTTAGACTAGGAATCATCCAAATTTCAATTAGAAGTAAGCCCAAACTTATTGACGATCTTACTGCCCCCATATTTACTGATTGGTTAAAATTCTTTTTCAATTTGTTTAAATCTACTTATTCCATATTAGCGGCTCTATTGACACTTTTAACATTTAATTACTCTATTATATATGGTGGCTTAGAATCGATAAAAGACCAATGGGACAATTTGTTTTTTTTATTATGGAGTAACTCTTCGAAATTATCCGCAGTTGTTGTTGTTGTTTTATTAATTTTTTTATTGTATTTTGTGAGTCGCTATGGTGTTACAAGAAGGGCAATTGCTCAAGCAAATAAAAAGAAATTAGAAGATGTTATCCAATTATTTAGAGAATTAGAAAAACCTGTGCTTGATATCATCTTAAAAGGGTCAAAGAATCTAGAATATGCTTTGAATTGTTATGAGTCTATTTATGAGTCTTGGACATTAAAAAAGTATAAAACACTTGAGAACCAAAAAAGGACTGAAAGTTTAAGAAGCATAGACTTTGATTTTTTATTTGATGATATTACTGAATTAAATGATTTGATTAAAAAACTTGAAGCAATAAATAAATCAGAGAATAGAATGTTTGGTATCTGGTACACAAATTATAAATTTGAGTTAAGAAGATTTATAAATATTACTAGATTAAATCAATTAGAGTATTACGAGAGAGTATTGTTTACAAAAAAAGGATTTAACAAAATGTCTAATGTAAATCAAAATCGACAAGTTATGAAAATAGATGAAAAAAGGCTAAGTGAAGAATATGCTTTTAATCAGTATAAGTTGAATATGAATATTATTGATGGGTTAGAACTTCTATACGCCTTTTATAGATATATTGAAGTAAGTAATAAAATACTTCATATGGATTCAGACAAAGTAGGAAGAGGAATAAGACTTTTTACTGGTAAGGAGTAAATAAGCAAAGTGTTTAAGTGAAAGTTGAAACGATTTGAAGAAATTCTAATGTGCGAAAAGGGGGCGGTTTGAATGTCAACTCCTCGTGGGAACAATAAGGCAACAAAAAAAATTGGTTGATTTAAGAGAAAGGCGTACGGAAGCTCCGGTTAATAATTTGGCACGCGTGAATTAACTAATAGAATGTCCTTATTGTGCAGCAAAAAAGGGTAGAAAACTACTTAAAAAGTTACTTATATGAATTAAATAAGCCTTCCAATAATGATAGGCAGAGAATACATGGGGTAACCAAAGAGTAATTTGGCCATCTGAATAGCTCAACCTGTCCATTATCTGTTCTAAAGCAGCGTATGCGTACTTCGCAAAAGAAAACACTATGACCCGCTTCCTGCAATCTTTTAGCGTTATCAGTTAATAAATGTGATTTACCTATTCCCGCATCTCAATAAATCAATAGTTCAATGCAAAAGGAATAGTAAGAGGGTTTGTTAATGATGTAGTATACTATTTGAAGAGTCAGCCTAGAGCAGTCTTTCGATACTTGCTTCTTTTGCTTTATTAATATTATATGAGTAAGATTTAAGCCAACCAATTCGTCGATGTTTCAGGAACATCAAGTAAGGATTTATCAGTTGAAAATTTGGTTTTACATAATAAAGGAAATATAATAGAGGCAGAGGTGATTTTCATTGAAAAAATGGACAAAAGAAATAGAAATAAATGCCCCAATTGAACAGGTATGGAAGTTTCTTGATGGTTCTGTAGAAAATATGCAAAAAATCATGCCTCAAGTAGTTGAACAAAAGCCGGTTAAAATAACGGAAGAAGTGGTTGGAAGCGTATATCGTCAAACATATAGAGAAGGGAAACGAACAGAAGAGTATGATATAGAAACATTGGAATATTTGAATGAGACAAATGAGAAAAAGCTTAAAGTAGGATTTATACTTGCAAAAATGTTTGATATTACCGCTTTATATGAACTAAATAAAATCAATGACAATAGAACTTCCTTTACATATACAGTCACCAGTCGCCCATTAAAGTGGTTTTTGAAATTACTTTTAGTATTTGCCACCGATAAAGTGGTCGTTGAATTTTTAGATCGTGTCAAAAAGGTAGCTGAAGCAGAAACAAGTGGATCATGAATTTATTAAGTTAATCCAAGATCGACACAGCAACGCAGATATTAAAAGAATCCATCTTTATTCAAGGTGGATTCTTTTTTATTTGTCGTGAATTAATCTTTCAACCCTTGGTACTGTCAGGTTCTTTTATTTGTGGCAAGAAAGGTATAACGTGAGAGGGTCACAGAAAAGATTCCATATGTGAAAATCCTGAATTCAATTTTGGGATATTTCAATCTGAATTTTTGGTTATTATAGCATTATGATAAAGCGTCTTATACCGCTGCTTATAAGAAATACTAACAGGAAGAATAGGAATGAAAACGATGGGTAAGAAAAAGGTTCAGTTGATAGCTTCGCTATTATTTATATTTAGTCTTTCTTTGATAGTTTCAGCTTGTTCTAATTCCAAGAAAGATGTAAGCAATGTAAGTTCGGAGGATAAAAAAAATCTAAAGGTAATTCAAATGGATGGTACTTTTGTTATAAATGTGGATGATCCAAAAGAAACTGTAGGCGATGCAGATTACGTTTTTATAGGCAGAGTCGATGAAGATGTTGACACTCTATACAAAGATCCTGTAACAATTAAAACTAGTGACGGTGCTAAAGAGGTTTCAACACCGTATACAAATTACCAAGTTACTGTCCTGCAAAATATAAAGGGTGATTTAGTTACAGATACTTCCATACCTATTCAAAAGGCTGGAGGGATAAATGAAGATGGCTCTTCTGTTGTTTTGTATGAAGATGATACATTACCGGAAGAAGGAAAATCATATGTGTTTTTAGCGTATGCACAAGATGATGGTTCATTATTAGTATCAGGTCCAAATTCGAATGAATACGTTGAAGGTATTAAGCAAGATGTGACTAGTGAAAAAATGGAAAAAGGTAAAGCTTCTTTGAACGAGGAAGCCACAGAGGTAGTTTCTGAGTATGAAAATGCATATGAAAATGAAATACCTACAGATAGAGACCGTTCAGAATCTGAATTTGATAAAGAGCAATAAAAATTGAAAAGCAGGTGCATTAAGGGTAGCAGGTAAGGTAGTTAATGATAACATTAAAATAAGAGGTATGTGCATTATGAAGCAATGAGAACTTCAAACTCTAAGGGGCTATGGGTTGGTCCAGGTAGATCTAGATCGAAAGCAATTTCAAGATTAAAAAGTGGATTAGATACTTGGAGTATTGGCTCATCAAATGCACTCAGTATAGCAAAAGGTGCTTCACCAACTGGACAATATAGATTTGATTCAGCACATACTGCTGGTAAAGGAAAACGTACATTTGCACATTATCATCCTCATGAATATGGTACCCACTCATTCTACGGAGGAGGTAAGCTCTGGTGATTTATCAAATTAATTTATAAAGGAGGTATTCTATGGAAAAAAACGGCTTCGCAAATTTATTCCCTCCTAAAAGAATTGAGGAAGTAGCTTACATATTAGAGCATGATTTAGACGGAATAGAGATTCCTAAAGAAGATGAACGTATAAAATATATACTGGCTGATCCTTATGCTCCAGAAATGAAGCTAATTAAAGGAGTATATTTAATCTATAATAAAACGATACTAGAATTACTCATAGGAAAAATTCATTCTATTAATAGCTATGAATTTAAATACCTTAAGAAAAAGAATAGAAAGATTTCAGATACAGACATAGAATATGCACTGGACATGGCAACAATTGTAGTACTTGCAAGCACAAATAATAAAATACTCACGACCTATTTTATTAGTGGTTCTGCTGAAAAACTAAACAGTATATTAAACTTATGTATTGGCTACTCCAAAGATTTAGAATACGATGAATATAAAGCTAGTTTACAAAATTTTAAAAAGGATATTGAAATAGTTAGTCAGATGGGATTATTAGATAAAATACTTGGAAATGATTCTGGCGTAAGTTAGTAATTAAAGATTCTGTATATTAAATAGTTAAACACACCCAGGTACTTTTATGGGTGTGTTTTTGTTCGGTCTCCACTAGTAACTACATCCAATGTCATTTTTATTCAGAAATTTCTTTAGCACACTCTTCATGCCAAGAAGGACTATTCCAATCATAACTAGTTCAGGTAAGTGTCCTCATTCATATAAATATAGAATAACCTGATGAAATGTTCCAGTAAATGTAAAGCTACTATATTCGTCGGTTATTTGGCATTAAAAATAGAAACGATGGATCGTTAACCATTAAAATAGCCGCAAAGAATGGTGATGTTCACCAAGTCTCGGCGGCTGGTTTTTACAAAGGTCTTTATTTATCGGCGAATGGTATGGCACTGATCATGGTGGTCGGCACTACAGACGCATGATTTTCATCCATTGCTACATACAGCTTCACTGCTAACTACTTCAATAATTAATATTCAGCTTAGCGACTTAATGAAGTAGTTGGAAAAGAATAGGTCATCATAAGTTCCTTCTGAATTTAACTCAAATAATAGACCGCAACATGTACGATTTTCTGTTATACCTCAATCTCCATCCCGATGTTCCGTTCTTTCGATTGGCGGTAAACACCTTTTGCGACAGCGAGGTCAAAATAAGCAGCACCGACCGATTTAAAGAAGGTAATTTCCTCTTCGTTTTCCCTGCCTGTTTTGGTCAGCATAACAAGTTCATAGAGCTCACCGTGAATATCATTAAACGACCAATTTCCCTGATTGGCTGCAGAAATGAGTTCTCCTGCTTCATCCTTCACGCCCGCCAAATCGTCGACGATAATTTTAGCAGCGCGTGAAACGGTGGTATTATCCACTTCTTTCATATCCGGCAAATACGACCCGACCCCGTTAATGTGTGTGCCCGGCTTTACATCCTGCCCATTGAATACTGGCTCGTTCGAGCGGGTTGCACAGCAAATGATATCTGCTTGACGAACAGCTGCTGAGACATCCTCGAAAACTTCAAAAGGAACGGTTACTCCGAATGCGCGCAGCTTTTCTCCGAATTTATCCGCTTTCTCTCGTGTACGATTCACTAATAAAATGCGTTCAATGTCCCTTACGGCTAACACACCGATTGCTTGTTCAAATCCCATAGCTCCCGTTCCGATGATCGTGAGAACCCGGGCATCTTTACGAGCAAGAAAGTCCGTGGCAATACCGCTCAATGCCCCCGTTCTGAGACGTGTTAAATAGGAGGCATTCAACAATGCTAAATGTTCGCCATTTTCTGCATCTGACAGCATGATGACTCCTTGTGTTGTGGCCATCCCCCTTGAAGGATTCTTTGGAAAAATGGTAACAACTTTGACCGCCGAAACTTCTTCAGATAAATCAGCGCTTGGCATGTAAAGTGCCGATGCCTCGTGTTGAGGGAAAGCAAGTACCGTGCGATGAGGGTTGTCTATACTTTGAGCACCGTGTGCACGTAATACGGCCTTTACATCCGATATTGCGTCCTTCATTCCATATGATTGTTGAATTTCCTTTTCATTTATAACCAACATTCAATTGACCTCCTTGAAGTAAAAAACCATAGATTACATGGCGCTAGTATTATGCGTTTCGTCTAATTTCTGATTGCTGCGATCCTTAACTGCCCAAATCGCTGCTAGTGACAGGACAGATGCAAAAATAATATAGATGGCGACAGGAACATAGGAGTTATTAAACCTATTAAGTAAAGCCGTTGCAACTAGCGGCGCTGTTCCTCCTGCCAGAGCTGCTCCGATTTGATAACCAAGCGTGATGCCGGTATAACGAATCCTTGCATCAAAAATTTCCGAGAACATCGTTCCAAGAACAGCAGTGATGGGAGCCCAAATAACCCCTAAACCTATCACTGTTGCAATGATTAATAGGAGTACTGATTTTTGCTGCAGCAACCAGAAGTATGGGAATGCAAACAGTGCCATCCCAATCGTTCCGCCTATAAACAGCTTTTTACGGCCAATTGTATCGGATAACATCCCCATGAATGGTATTAAAATTGTCGTTATAATTGTTGCAATCATGACTGCAGTCAATGTAGCTGTCCGTGAGAAACCGAGATTCGAAGTAGCATATGATACGACAAATGTGCTGAAAATATAAAATGGCGCTGTTTCTACCACTTTGGCTCCCACTGCGATAAGCACTTCACGCCAATAATTCTTAAGAGTTTCTACAATCGGCAGCTTTGGAACTTCTCCGGATTCCTTTACTTTTTTGAAAGACGGAGTTTCATCAATTCCTTTACGAATCCATAGGCCAAAAAATACAAGCAAAGCACTAAAAATGAATGGTATACGCCATCCCCAAGTCATGAATGCGTTTTCAGGAAGCAGTGTCATAATAGATAAGGCAACGGTTCCAAGCAGCATTCCTATTGTAACACCCATCTGGGGAATAGATCCGAACAAGCCCCGTTTTTCAGCGGGAGCATATTCAACGGCCAATAAAAGCGCGCCTCCCCATTCACCGCCAATTCCCAGACCTTGAACTAAGCGCAACGTGATTAATAAAATCGGCGCCCAAATACCAACGGCTTGATACGTAGGAAGAAGCCCCATCCCAAATGTTGCGACCCCCATTAAACTAAGTGTTATAACAAGTGTTTTCTTTCTCCCGATGCGATCGCCAATATGACTAAAGATCACTCCGCCAAAAGGGCGGATGAAGAATGCTAACGCAAAGGATGCATAGGAAAGCAACAGCCCTATTGTCGGATCCTCATTCACGAAGAATAGCTGGTTAAACACGAGAGCTGCAACGGTTCCATATAAAAAATAGTCAAACCACTCAATCGAACTTCCGACTAAACTCGCAATTAAAATTCGCCGCATTTGTTTCTTCTCCATCTTGAGTCACCCCATTAAAATTGAAGTGTCACTTCAATTTATTATTTCCTTCATTGTAAATAATTTTAAATTTTCTGTCAATTATTTTATTAATGACGGAACATTCATCAAAATTTGTACTGTATAATGTAGCTAGATACTATGTAAAAAAAGGGGGCATCTCTATGCCTTTTGATTCAATCGGGGAAAAAATGAAGTCATTGAGGAAAGAGCGAAAACTAACATTAAAGTGCCTTGCTGAACAAACAGGCGTTTCGATCAGCTTTTTATCACAAGTAGAACGAGGAAAATCAAGCGTCACATTAGAGTCATTAAAAAAAATCGCCGATACATTAGATGTCAGCCCAAGCTTCTTTTTTTCTGATGACCGCTCCCAAGAAAATTCAGATTACAATCATGAACAATTTCATTATCAGAATTTATCCAGCGGCATTCGTGATGCTGTTTTTTCGCCTATTCTAGTCACGTTAAAGCCAGGGGAGAATAAAGGAAGCGCTTTTTCTCATAGCGGACATGAATTCTTATTCATTATCGAAGGGAAGTTAACAGTGGAAATAGAGGGGGAAAGAATAGAACTCCATGAACAGCAGTCGTTCATGTTCGATGCTAGAAAAGCCCATTACTGGTTTAACTTCTCGGATCAAATTGTCCGGTTTTTGATGGTGTCGTCGAAATAACGTCACGGTATATGTCCAGTTAACGAAATAGGATGAAGCGATTGGCGGTCAGTTATCCGATTCAAACGTGCTTTGTACCGATTCATGGCGGGCATTCAGTTCCTATGCCAATTCAAAAGGTTTAGACCATTACCGGATTCAAGTCCGACGGGAAACAGCGTGTGAAAGACGTTTACCACATTCAGAACGTGAACAGCTACCATAGCCGACTCAAACGTTGAATTGACCGCATCAACGGCGTAGCAACCAAGTATCTTCAAAATTACTTGGCTTGGTTTCGCTACTTAGACAGCAAGGAATATAGGAACACAACGTCGAATAAGAAAAATATGTTGGTCGCCTCTTGTCTGTTTACTGTAAATGAAACAAACATTAAACTTCGACGAACGGCTTCTTATTGATGGACTAATCGGTAAAAATATGAAATTTTATATATGATATATTGAGTTCTGGAGGGAGATGTATTATGCAGAAGGCAATCGTAGTTTATTATATTACCGATAAGAAGAATAACTTAAGTGATTTAAATCAACTTTTGCAAGAGGGGTGGAAGGTTGTCTCTCAGAGTGCTATGTCAGGTGCAGGTGGTGGTGGAGCAGTTTATTCACTTGTTACATTAGAGAAAGATTAGGAAACAATGATTCGGGATTCATTGCCACTAACGGGTAACGAAAGTTTAATTAACCGCCTTTACAAAGGGCGGTTTTTTTGAGGGGTAAAACAACATTAAGATTTAACATAGCCTATCGGAAAGAAAGCGGAGTTTTCCATATTTGAAAATCCTGAATTCAATTTTGGAATCTTTTAATCTGTATTTATGGTTATTATGCCATTATAGGAATGAAAATTAAAAATGGGGGGAAAAGGAAAAAACAGTGATGAGTTGCCTATAGAGTTATTCGAGGAACTTGAAGGTATTTATACCTTTTAAGAGAACCATGTATGAAGTAGAGTTTGAACAATTTTAGAGATGAAGATAGATACTTTGGATAATATGAATTAAGTTTCAGTCTCACTCTCACTCATATTTACTAAGGGTCAGGGGGATAACATATTGAAAAAGTTTTTATTATCATTATTAGGTGGAGTTATAATTGGAGGAATTATTAGTTGCGTTTTTATGGATTATGAGACTTCGAACTATATAATTCAAAATTATAATGGACTTGATGAGAAAGAAATAAAAGAATGGGATTTTTCTTATATCACACAAGCTGGCTTCATAATTTTAATAACCACTCTGTTTATTTATTTTTCTTTGGTCGTATTAGAAAAGCGTGTAGACAAAAACAAATAAATGTGAAAAGTTATTAAAATTATTATAAATATTTCTCAGACATTACCTGGTTGTTGGACCGATAAAGTTATCAAGAAGACGACACCGCCATTTTAATTGGCAGTGTTTTTGGATACTCATAATTGTAAAAAAAAGTAATTTTAATAAGGGTACAGGGTCAATACTTGGACGGCCAACATCGGAATACATACCTTCCACTTTATAAAAATTATTGGAATTTAGAACCGTGGCGGCCAGTACTCATATTAAGAATTGTAATCCAGTATAAGTTATTTTTAGAAGGAGGTATAAGATGCTAATTGAAAGTATGAGTGATTTTTTTTATGAGCCAGTATACATACCTATTTTAGTGCTGCTGCTTGGATTATTATATGTAGGTATTTTAGTAGATAGTTTTACAAAAGTTAAGTTTAATATCATAGGATATTTTTTAATAGGAATATCTATAACAACATATCTTCTTGTTGGCTTGTATATGACCGGAAAAGGATATTATTTAGACGGGCACGCTCCGGAAATGTTAGTTTTTGGAGGTTTTGGGTTTTTAGAGCTTACCTTATTAACTTATCCTTATATATTCCTTATATTGGCGGTAACTCTAGGAAAAAAGGGCATATAATTCAGGCGGCCTAAATTGCAATTGTCCGCTTGGTTTTTAGCACCTAGTCTTTTAAAAAAAGAAGTATCAAAGAACAACTATCGTTCTTGATACTTCTTTCTTCCATTTATTTGAAGATATGTTTATTTTGCCATGAAAAGATTTTTGTTCTATTGGAGGTAACCAAAGGAAGCATACCAATGCGTTTTTAGTTTTCTCTTATGCTGCTTTCTTTTGTTTTTGGTCCAAGCGATAACTTAAGAATGTTAGAAGACTTGCAAAGATTGCAACCAGCCCACCGACCCATGTCACATTCAGCAAATTTCCCTGATGGTAAACAACTCCGCCCAGTGCGGAACCAAAGGCGATACCGACATTGCTTGCTACTGGCATCAGTGAAGCAGCTAGCCCTGTAGCTTTTGGTTGATAAATACCGGCAAGGTCTATCAAATAAAGCTGGGTAGATGTTGTTAAAAGGATGGCCATTAACGACATCAGGCCAATGTTAATCAATCCAAAGATAAAATGATTTGTCGTCCAATATAAACTGATCAGAACGATTGCCTGCACAAGGAAAACAAACCGGAGGCGTCCGATCGCATTGTAGCTGGCAATTTTACCAGCAAGGATGTTGCTGAAAATGGAAATGAATCCGTAGCCAAACAAGATCAAACTGATTGAACTGCCTGGTGCTTCCATTCCTTTCAGGATCGGAACGAGATACGTATAAACGGCATACGTTGCTCCAAATCCAAGAGATGGAATGAAAAAAGCCATTAAAATTCGCGGGTGTGTTAACAAAGAAAATTGATCACGCATCGAACTGCGAATTGTACTTTGCATAGTAGGCAAAACGAAGAAAGATGCCAGAAACGCAATAGCTCCGAGAAAAGTCGTTAACAGGAAGGATGCATTCCAGTCGTACCATTCAGCGATGACAGTGCCTATCGGTACTCCAATCACGTTTGCAAGCGTAAAGCCACCGAAAACGAATGATATAGCAAGTCCGCGTTTAGCGATCGGCATGGTTTCACTTGCAACAACCATGGCAAGTGAAATTAAAACGCCTGTTACAATCGCAGTCAGCATCCGAAGTGCAAGGAGCATGATGTAGCTCGTCGAAATCACGCACAAAGCATTCAGGACGATGAACGAACCTATCAAAAACAACATCCATTTACGCTTTGGAAAATGACTCGTTGCCGACATCACGAGCGGTGTGGCAACGGCAAACGTAAGCGCAAAAGCAGAAACGAGTGTGCCTGCTTTGGCATTTGTGATATGGAGACTCGAGGAAATATCGGTTAGGATCCCGACGATAACAAATTCGCTTGTCCCGAGAACAAATGTTAATAAAGTAAGTGTTAAGATGAGCAACCAATGTCGCTTGGTTAATTCTGTGGTGTGCATAAATACCTCTTTTCTTAGATGAATGTAGATGTGTCACAGGGTAGATAAACAATTTAACTATCATACCACAAAACATTTTTACGAGGAAAACCCTTGCTTAGTTATCGTTTGTTATTTCTTGCTAAAAAGCTTGTAGCTGAATCATTCACTAGCAGTTGAGCTGTATGTAGCGATGGAGGAAAATCATGCTTCTGTAGTGCCGACCATTATGAGTAGGGCCTTTCGATTCGCCAATAGATAAGGACTTTTGAAAAAGCAGCCCCCAAGACTGGAGGAAAATCACCATTCTTGGGGGCTGTTGTAATGCAATCGATCCAGCGTTTCGTTTTTAGTTTCCATGCCATATAACCAACGAAGGGACTGAATGAAGTAGTTAGTAAAGAATAGGTCATCATGAGTTCCTTCTGGATCAGACGCAAATAATAGATTGGATTCCGAATAGCCTTCCTTGATAAATTCAAGGTGGGCCTTCTTCGTGTAGCCAACCATATGCTTTTGTATCGTTTTTTTATAAATTCCCTCTAATTCCCCGACATATAAATAAAGCTGATGATCTTGACGCTTCACAGTTGGTTTGATATGGATATTTCCTTGCCGTTCGATCTTTTCTCCTTGAAGATAGCGAAGAACATCCTCGTACCAAAAGGAAGCCGATAATGAGATATATTGATGGAATACCTCTGGATAATAATAGGAGGCGAAAATCGAAACAAGCCCTCCTAATGAGCAGCCGGAAATAGCTGTATGAGAAGGTTCAGGATTCGTAGCATAATGGGCATCTATATATGGCTTTATTTCGGTTACAACAGTATGTAAATAAATCTGTGCTTGTCCTTCAAAGGTAGGAGCATGTGGTGCAAGTGATGGCGCATCCCACGGCGTATAGTCATTTTTGCGATCAATTGGTTCAATTCCAATAACGATAAGTGGCTCAATTTGACCTGAAAGAATTAAATGATCGATATAGTTTGCAGCTTGCTTGGCAGTTTCTCCAGCATCATGCATATAGATCGTTCGGTATTTCTTGGTTTGATCGTAATTTGAGGGTAAGATGACACATACCTCATAGTTGGCAATTTTCTCATCAAGGTACTGAATCATGTATTTTCCTCCATGTCCTTTAAGAATATTCGTATTTTGAAGATTAGAAAACAACATTTGATAATGATAACCATTATCAATTATAATGTACGCTCCATTATTTTGAAAGGAATAATCCGATTAATAGAAAAATCTAGTCATAAGGATGATAATAGGGTTGGAAGTCTTTAACTGTTAATTTGTGTCTTTGCATTAGATCCTCATTAGTTGATAAAATGATTTATCAGCTGTGTTTCTTTGATGAAACTATAATGAGGAGCGCTATACTTACCTGTCAACAAATAGAAAGTGGGATTTTATGATTAACCTGGATCAAGTGAGTAAAAAATTTTCACAGTTTCAGGCAATTAAGTCTGTTACTTTAACAATACCTAAAGGTGAAATTCATGGAATAATCGGAGCAAGTGGAGCAGGGAAATCAACGTTGCTGCGGCTAATGAATTTGTTGGAGACCCCAGATGCAGGTGACGTGGAGGTAAACGGCCAAAGGTTGACAACATTGAACAATAAAGCACTTCGAGGGGCACGGAAGTCGATTGGCATGATCTTTCAGCATTTTAATCTTGTGGCAAATAAAACGGTTCATGACAATGTGGCAGCCTCTTTAGAGCTGGCAAATTATCCAAAGAGAGAACGTCGGAGCCGTGTTATTGAGTGTCTTCAATTTGTCGGATTGGAGAAGGAGATGGAGAGATATCCTGCACAATTAAGCGGGGGACAAAAGCAACGTGTTGCCATTGCGAGGGCATTGGCAAATAACCCGCAAGTGTTGTTATGTGATGAACCGACCTCTTCCCTTGATCCAAATACAACGGCTGAAATATTAGATGTGCTACAGAACATAAACAAGCGCTTCGGTGTGACGATTGTCATTGTTAGTCATGAGCTGGATGTCATTAAAAGTATATGCAATCGTGTATCGATCATGGCAGAGGGAGAGATTTATGACACGGTCTTAATCGAACCAAATGGGATTCAAAAAAAGGATAATCGTCCAGAATACTTTATCGAACAATTAGCAGAGAATGGTGGGCTAGGTCATGCCTGAGATTTTAGTTCAATATGAGGCAGAAATTTGGCAGTCAATTGGAGAAACCATTACGATGGTTGGTGTGTCCATTTTTGCTGCGATTTTGATTGGATTGCCTGTCGGGACCTTGCTATTTCTTTGTAGGAAGGGTCATTTGCTTGAAAATCCGTGGGCTTTCTCGATTTTAAATTTACTTGTCAATATTATCCGTTCATTCCCATTTTTATTATTGGTTGTTTTTTTAATCCCGTTTACAAGGCTCATTATCGGCACAGCCATTGGTACAGCAGCTGCTTGCGTTCCATTATCGATCATTGCCATTGCCCATTATTCGCGATTGGTCGAGCAATCTTTATTGGACGTGCCAAAGGGTGTGATCGAGGCAGCCATTTCCATGGGGGCTTCTGTAAAGGATGTCATATTTAAATTTCTTTACGTGGAGGCTCGTTCAGGGCTTGTCCTTGGACTAACAACATCGATTATCAGCTTTATTTCCTATTCAACAATCATGGGAGTGGTCGGAGGCGGCGGTATCGGCGACTTTGCCATCAGGTATGGCTATCAGCAGTTTAAAACAGAGCTAATGATTTATATGATTATCATTATGATTATTCTAGTACAGCTTATCCAATTCATTGGAACAGCAGTAGCCAGAATGATTGATAAAAGATAAATAATGGAGGGAAACATCATGAAAAAAATACTCTTTCTCATGACAGCAATTATGTTGCTTTTAGTAGGATGTGGCAAGGCGGATGAAGGAAAAGAGAAAGAAAATGCGCAGAATCAGGAGAAGGAAGAGGTAACATTAAAAGTGGCCTCACTCATTCCCCCAATGACGGAAATTCTTGAGCTTGTTAAACCAAAGCTAGCAGAGGAGGGCATTAACCTGGAAATGGTTGTATTAGGTGATAATGTGCAGCCTAACACCGCACTGGCGGCAAAAGAAGTGGATGTGAACTTCTTCCAGCACGTTCCTTATATGGAGGAATTCAATCGAAACAAAAATGCCGAGCTTGTACCTGTGAAACCCATTTATTTTGCCAATTATGGTGTGTATTCCAAAGAATACGATTCAATGGATAAATTGCCAGAGGGTGCCGTTATTGCCATTGCAAATGATGTGTCGAATATTGATCGTTCATTGGCATTGCTGGCACAGCATAAAGTTATCACTTTAAAGGAAAAAAAGGGTCCATACTATACAATGTCTGATATCACTGAGAACCCTAAAAACTATAAGTTTAAAGAAGTCGATTTATTAATGCTGGCGAGAACGTATGATGAAGCAGATGCGATCGTGATAACACCTGCTTACGCTGCACCGCTTGGTTTGACACCAAAAAATGACGCTCTTCTCACAGAAGGTGTTGAAAATGACTTTGCGATTACATTAGTGGCACGCAAGGATAACGTGGATTCTGAGCCAGTCCAAAAATTGGCCAAGGCTATGACAAGCCCGGAGGTACGCAAATTTTTAGAAGAGAAATATAGTGAAACGGCCATTCCGGCATTTTAATTCTGATACAAAGAAAGGGTTATTCCTTCAACAGGAATAGCCCTTTTTTACGTGTCGGTTTAACATTGCCAATTTTGTGGCTCCTGGACAGCCTAGCTTTGTTCAATAATCCAAAGCTTAAAGAAATACACTTTTACTTCATTTTTAATCCGTTTAGTAAAAACTCCTTCCAATTCTTGAATAAATATAGAAACTCTTCTAAAATATATTTAGTCCATAATTTTACAGTGAATAAAAATATTACATACAAATGAAATCTAGTTATAAGAAAAGAAGTTGAAAGGACTTTCCATTATGTCGATGATTTACGAATCTCAAACACTAGTTTCTGCCATGCAAACGCGTGTCGGACAATATAAGGACCTAAAAGAACAGCTCACGGAATTAAAAAAAGGATTTGAGAGTATCGTTCATTTGGATGATGAGCTACAGGGTCAAGGCGCAGAGGCCATTAAAGGGTTTTACAAAGCACAGATCGATGTCGTGGATTCTTGGCTGCGTCTAATCAATCGGCATATTGCCTTTTTAAGTGGAATTCAAGGAGATACAATCGAAGCGAACCTTAGTGAAACCATAGTTACGGTTCCTTTTTTAGAGGAAGAGCTGACAAATGCGACTCGAAATTCTAAGGAAATGGTCACCGCCCAAAAAGATGATCTGAAAAAAATATTTGCTGGAATTGATGACATCATTCAGTTAGAGCCCTTTTCCGATGATGCGTTCTTTGAAAATATCGAGAAAGCTGAAACAAAACGGACCCAAACGATAGACAAAGTAAACGAAATCGATCATAAGTGGACGACTGAATATGCCAAATCCGAAGAGGACCAAGCGGCAGTGACGGCACTCATGGAGCAATTGAAAGTATCCAGTACAAGGGGAGGAGTAGTATCCCCGCTCTATTTTAATGCAGCAGCTTATAAAAATAGCGAAGCTTATAAAAACCTGGAAGTAAGGAAAAAAGAAACCGCGCAATATCTGAAGGTTAAGAAAGAAGAAGCGGAGAATCGCCGGATCAAAGACTTGAAGGCACAACTCGATCATGTAACAGATCCAGATGAGTTCCTCAAAATCGCCAAGCAAATCGGGTATGAAAACTTAGGGCAAACCCACCAGCAATATGTTATGCAGCTAGAAGCATCCAAGCAAACGGCAGACATTGCAAAAGGAATCGGCGTAGGCCTTTATGATGTAGGTAAAGACTTCGTGACAGGAGTTTGGGACTTTGTCACAGACCCTGGGGAAACGGTTGAAGGTGTAGCAAATTCAATCATGCACCCGATAAAAACCTATAAATATATTTCAAAGGCAATATCTGATTCATATGAACGGGATATGGTAAATGGCGATGCCTACTCGCGGTCTCATTGGGTAACTTATGCCCTCGGAACAGTCGTCACATCAGTAGTAGGAACAAAAGGAGCAGGTGCCGTAACGAAAACTGGGGTAGCGACCACAAAAGCGGCAGCAGTAAAAGGCGTTACGAAGGCAAAAGAACTTATCTCAATCCCTAACCTATTGCCATACAACCCAAAAAACCAACTGTCGTTGGCAGATGGAGTACCTTATAATGTGGTTAATGGTGTTGGGTTGAAGGATCAGTTAATTTCAATGGCGAAAGTGGAGTCTGAGATTAATAGTAAGGGTAATAAGATAGATTCTGATACAATAAAAAAATATATTAGAGATATAGAAGGACGAACTGGAAGAGAGTTACCTAAAAACCAAATAGAGAAGTTGAAGGAAGCTTTAAGAAATAAAAAATATAAAAAAATGTCACCAATAGAAACAGCTAAGCATAGGGCAGAATTTGATAAAGTAAAAAATAAAGTAATCAAAGAGTGGGAAGAAAATACTGGGCAAAAGTGGCCTATGTATAATGAAAATGTTATTTCAGAAAGAACAGGTAAAATAATTAGGAAAAAAGGAGATAAGTATGATGCACATCATATAATTGAAAATACCTTTGGAGGAGAACATGAATGGTGGAATATGCATCCTGCAAAATTCCCAAATGAACATCAAGCTGGTATTCATGGAACAGGTTCACCAGCAAATACACTATTTAAAGGAGGTAAAAAATAATGAACTATGAATTTATTAAGGCAAACCAAGAAAATAGTTTTAATCCAGTGACTGAAAACGAAATAAAAGAGGTTGAGAAGGATCTCGATTTAAAATTTCCTAAGGAGTTAGTTAATTTTTATATAGAGGTTGGCTACGGGTTTATTGAAGGTTCAGAGTTTAATATTAATCGTATTATGGATCCTTATTCCGTAAGAGATTTTCGATTAAGAGTTAATGATTTTGAGTTTTATCCCGACATAGAAATCTATGATGAATTTGAGAATAACAAACTAATATTTTTTGAAGGAAGTGAATCAGCTTTAATGTCAATCGAATTGAATGAAAATAATAGAAGTCCAGTTTACTATTATGATATTCAAATTGCGACTTCTCTTGAAGAATTTTTAAGAAAGATAGAAGAAAATGATAAATATTACTTGGAGTTACTAGCTGATTAAAGAACGAAAATAAAACTCATACCTTGATTGGTTTTACGCCTTTCAAGGTTTTTTACTTTAAATTATATAAATCAGCTGAATTGATTGATAAAAAAGAAAATGATTTGTTTGAGAATCGAGAACTCATGATGGTAGTACCATCAAGGAGTTTTATTTTTATACTGGCTGTGAGGAAAAGTGTGAGATCTTAGCGGAATCTTAAAATTTCAATAAGAGTATTGGAAGTGAAGTATTTTAGATATTGAAAGACAAGGATTGTAATTGCATAAAAGGAGGAATATAAATTGGAAAAAGAAAAAATTATAGAGATTATCAATGAAAATAATGATTCGATATTTTTAACTGGTGGAGTCAGTGTTGATCAAATAGGAGATATTGAAAACATGCTCAATGTAAGCCTACCAGATAGTTATAAATGGTTTTTAGAGCAATATGGTGAAGGTATACTACTTGTAATTGAAATTTATGGTGCAGGAGCAAAAGAAACAAATATTCCTTCTTGTGTAAAATTTACGGAGAAATCACGTGAAGATGACAATCTACCGAAAGAATATGTAATGGTAGAAGAATTAGGTGAGTTGGCGTACTGTATCGACACGTCAATATTCCGAAATAATGAGTGTTCAATTGTAAGCTGGGATCCAATTAATGAAGAAGTTGGAGAGGAAAAGTTTGATGACTTTTATAAGTATCTCTATTATCGTTTGGATGAAATGTTAGATTAGTATTGATAAGAACATTACATGATAAAAATAAGTGAGGTATGAGCGATTAATCTTAGGATTAATCGTTCTATTTATATTTATATATAAATGATCTAAAAGGGGATCAAAGCGTATGAAATATTCGTATGAATTTAAAAGAAACCCATTAGGATATCTAAGAATAATCCTACCACAAGAAATTAACCTTTTCTCAGACTTTATTGAAGATATTGTATTTGACACAGAAGTGGATGAGTATATTGATATTGTTCAGAAAGTAATGGAAGGTGAATACGATGAATTTGAAATAGAAGGGAATGCTACCAGTGTCTTGATAAAAAAAGATACAACGGTTCTTCACCACTTTTATATCTTCGATAAGCCAAATGAGAATGAAATGGAAACTGAACAATTTAAAGAACTTATGCTAATATGGAAAAACAAAATTCCAGAAAGGTATAAAGAACCTAAGAATTAAGTTTTATAGATTTAGATAAAGCACAGGGCTATCCAAATTAATACTAAAGGTTGTGATGTTATGTTGTCTTCTAATAAATTAGAAGAACCAGTTTTTCAGTTCTTGGCTGGAACTTTTCATCAGGATATTGAATCTCCAGAAGAGGCATTAGAAGAATTATTAACGGAGAAAAGTAAAGAGTATCTGGAATCTGCTATTGTCTTTTTAACAGATTTTATTGGAAGGGAGTATTCAGATATCGAAAAGAATGAATACGTTCAATCTTGTGCAGATGGTGTGTACTTTCCCGCTCTTGGTTTAGAGCCACTTCAGTGGCTCTATCAAGTAATTGAACAAATAAAAGAAGCTGTTAAAACAAAATAGAAAACCTTGATTGGCTAAAAGCCTTTCAAGGTTTCTCTTTTGTATGGGGCTCCCTGTGCCGAGTAAACAGCTTTTTATACAGAGAATAAGAATAAATCGCTTAAATCCCTATATGATGTTTTACCAAATAATATAGTACCTACAACAACAATAATAATTCTTCTTCTGAATTCTGGAAGAAAAGAGCGTTAACTTTTTTAAATAAGAGGAGAAGTTCCTAGCAAGTTTATAATAATTTCTCCAAAGGAGTGAGGTTATGTTCTTATATTTCCGTAATGAATGTTTGGGTGAAATACAGAATGATAATAAAGAAGGCGTGTGGTTTTATGGATCTATCGTAGCCTATGAAAATTTAATAAAGTATAAAGATTTTCTAGCGGTTCTTGTTAATGAGGAGAAAGAATTCAAGGAAGGTAGTTTTAGTGAAGAATGGCTTAACGATGATAATTGGTTTATTGTTGATGAGCATCAAAATAAAAAGGGAATATATTTACCGGCAATACATGAAGATGGGGAGATAAATTGGCGGTATAGATAAGTTGCAATTTGCCTTGAAAAGCGTAGGTCTTTCAAGGCTTTTCTGATAATATTTTAAGGTAACTAAACAGCTATTAAACATCGAATATAAAGCACAGATTCTCAAATGACTATAATACCTTTATTAGAAGGCGGTACTTCATCTTTACCAGAAGGTCTTAGATTAAAGCAGGAGGTTTTATAATGGAAAAACAAGGACTAGTTTCTATATGGTTAGGTAATATCAAAAAAGAAAACTCTATAGAAGAATATGTGGATATAACATATGCTGAAGATGGGGAGTCTGTTCCTTCTAAATTTTTTATGGATTTTAATATTGATATGGATGATACTGACGAGGATTTTATTGAAAAAGAAGTATTAGAAAATAGTAATGATATTTCTATATTGTTAGAAGGCTGTTCATATGAAGAAATTATAATCCCTAAAATTAATAAACACTTTAATTTAAGAAAGTCATATAATGCTGTAATTCTAATTTATAATTTTGAGTATGATAATAAAATTAATTCAATAGGTGAGTTTGATTTTATCACTTCTATTAGTTATGTATAATAGTAATTTTAAAATTATTGAAATTAAGGTGAGTTACTGTGGATAAAAAAGTTATTAGTTTCCTTGAACAGTTACTTTATAATACAGATAAACACTATATGATCAGTGAGCTAACGAATACATACAACCCTTTATTACTTCATTATTTTGCTGCAAATTATAATTGGAATAGTGGATTTGATGTACCAAGAGTTATTTTAGAAAACGAAGCTTGTGATTTAGGAACAGGTTTACTAATGTTTCATTATGCGGAAGGCATTCGTATGTTAGAAAATTCAGAGGAAGTTTCAAGTTCTTCATTAGAGGAATGGAAAGATTTTTTGAATAAGATTTATAATAAACTTATAAACTTTGAATTTAAATCCCAAAATATTTCCTTTGACCCTGAATTAACCAAAATTCAAAAGTATAAGTTGAAAAAGAATAACCCAAACATTCCTGATATTCTTATTAATAAATCACCAGGCGAAGTGGTTGACGTTCCTGAAATATAATGTAAATGTTTTAAACCTTGATTGGCTTAAGCTTTTCAAGGTTTTTTATGTCTTATAATTGGTTTAATAAAGTTAAACGAAAAGGGTGATATCTTTGTCTATTAAGAAATCAATGGGCCAATACTTCAGTATGAGACATGAGCTTGCTGATGAAGGAATGAACTTTTTATTTAAGGCTTCAGTTACTGAAGAGCTTAATTCAAATTTATGAAGGTGAAGTTGACGAAGAAGATTATATTACATGGAAACCTGTAGAAAAAACTACTTCACATGACTTAAAGGAGGTAGAAGAGAACTTAGGGGTGGGATTCCATAAATCAATTATTGAATATTTTAATTCGTATTGGTTCGCTAATTTAGACGGATTTTTAAATGATTTCTATATTAAATTAGATGCGGTTTTGCCAAACTTCGAGTTTGATTCATTCCGAGGGACCTTAGAGGGGTATAAGAGCAAACATAACAATAGACTAGAAAATATCCCTTTAGGTATCGAAGGGAATGGTTTGTTAGTGGTAATTGATAATGAGAACGGTAAAGTAAAGTTAGAGGATTTCGAAAGGAATTCATTTGAGGTTATATCAGAAAGTATTGAAGCATTAATTTCTAAACTAAGAATAAAAAGATAGTCGGAATTGACATTTGATAAAACCGAGGTGGTTCTATCAGAAAAGAACAATGGTGGGTGCAGGTCTTTGATGATATTTTGAAATACTAGAATACCTTGTAAATAAAGGAGAAACTAAATGGATAAAACTCAAATTGCGAAAGACATTAGAAGTGCCATAAAAAGTGACCAATTGGATACGTTAAGAGATTTACTTGAGAAAGAACCAGAAATGTTAACAGTGATGACTTCATTTGGAATGTGGTTGCATGTAGCTACCAAGAAGGGACACCTTGAAATGGTTGAGTACGTAATTAATAAAGGGATAGATATTGATGCTAGAGGTGGTACATTTGATGCTTCGGCATTAAATTTGGCAGCAGGTGCGGGGCATTTGGAGATAGTAAAGTATTTAATAGAGGCTGGCGCAGAATTAGATGAGAGCTTAGCGAAAAGAAACCCATTATTTGGAGCAATTTATGGTGGGCATAAAGAAGTAGTTGAGCTTCTAGTTGAAAACGGAATAGATATTTCAATTAGATATACGGGAGAGAGTATTAAGAATATGGATGCATATGAATATGCTAGAGAATTTGGGCAAACAGAAATTGCTGATTATTTAAAGCTGAAGATGGATGAAAAAGAATAAAGGGATCATACTGTTACTATAAAACTTACAAATTTAATGCTACTTAAAAACAGATGAACTTAAAGCACTTGATTGTCTATTAGTGCTTTTTTTGTTTATTAACGTGAAAAGTTAAAAGAGCATGAAGTGTCCAACATAGCGTAAGGGTAATTGATTACGATTTAGCTAAAGATTATATTAGAAATATCGAGAAAACAAGATTAAAAAATACAAAGCGCAAACGGAACAATTAATTTACATCCTGCCAAATTTCCTGATGAACATCAGGCAGGCATTCATGGTAAAGGATCTCCATCAAATAAATTGTTTCCAAGGAGGTAATTGATGGTGGCTAAATTTGATTATATAAAAAATAATCATAAGTTTTTTCCATTAAAAGAAAAAGATCTTATAGAAGCAGAGGAAAGACTCGGATTTAAATTTCCCCCTGAACTAAGGGAGTTTTACTTAGAAGTTGGATATGGTTTTTTAAAAGGCAATAATGAGAATTCAATAAGTAGATTAATGAATCCTGATACTATTGCAGATATTACACTAAGGGAAGGTATCTTTGAGTATGACCCTGACTTAGAGGGGATATATGATGAAGCAGACAAACTTGTTTTTTATGAAGTAAACGAGGGTGTATATTTAACCCTTGATTTAAATGATACTCAAAGGACCTCTGTACACTTCTTTGACAATAAAATAGCTGATTCATTAGAGAGTTTTATAAAAAAAGTTGATGAAGACAATGAATACTTTTTTGATATTTGAGGATTATGTTTACCCTTCAAAACGGTTTAAAAGAAAGGAGGAGTACATATGCCTCAGTGGAAAGACTTATTGATAGAAGTAGAAAAAATTGAAGGGAAATATGATGGTTCACTTAGGAATCCAGTATCGAATTCAGAAATTATAAAAATGAAACAAACTATTCAGCAGAAACTTGGAAACATTATTATTCCTGAATCTTATATTGAATTTCTAAAGAAAGTAAATGGATTAGACTTTAATGGATTAGTAATCTATGGAGTTGATGAAACGCTACTTGATAACGAAGTAGATGAAGAGGTTCAGGGGTTTATTGAAACAAACGAGTTTTGGTATGAAAATGATTGGCAAAAGCAATACATATTTATGGGGGATTCTGATATTGCATGGTTTTGTTATGACCTAAATGAGAGAGTATATGTAGAACTTGATAAACCCTCTGGAACTTTAATTCAGTTCTTTGATAGTTTCGATTCTATGTTGAGTGATGCACTTGAAGCAAGCCTTCTGTAATTCTATACGCCGAAAGTATTATAATGAAGGATCATATAATGCTGGAATTGGGTGACAAGAACAAAGAAAAGCACTTGATTGTCTAATATAGGCAACAAATGCTTTTTTGCTAATAAACCAAAACACCATTCACAACAAAAAGCATTGGGCTATCAACTAGGTATCATACATCAGTGGATAACAAGGGGACTAGAAGCTTTAGGAGGGAATTAAAAATGAGTATTTTGCCTGAGAAAATAGATCAAATTCTAGGAGAGGACATTTATAAACGTGAAGATAAAAGTAAAGTAAATGAGACATTAAATAGTTTAGAAGTAGATGTATCAGATACATTCCGTGGATTTTACCATTATTATGCTGGACCTTTTTGGGAAGAATTTGTACCTTTTGAATTACTTGATATCGTAGATGAAGAGAATAATATTGAATCATATACATTTATTTGCCGAAAAGAGCATGGCTTTCCGAAAAAGTATTTGATTTTAAGTGAAATGTCAGCAAATGCTGTATTAGTGCTTGATACTATAACGGATAAAGTCTATACGGTGAATTTTGAGGGCGGAGATGAGCTGCTTTTAAAAGGAGAATTAAAAGAAACGTGGCCTACATTTTATGAATTTTTGAAAGCATATTTTAACTGCTAGTAGAGGAAGCTCTAAACCACCACATCTTAGGCAAACAATGGATCAAACGTTAACTTGAATCTTCAGTAACGGTCGTATTCTTAGCATTGTATGTCAATGTATTAATCTTTCAAACCCTTGGCACCTCTGGTGTCAGGGGTTATTTCGGGCCTTCTTCATAATATTTTTTTTCTGTCCGATAAATTAGCAAAAAAAATTCAATCAATTATTCCCTGCATGTGTTCTTCAGACTTGTCCGTACAATACGAAATTTAAGTTTAGTAGGTGATTTTGGTGAAATATTCAGCTATACAGGAGTTTATTGAGCAGTTTGGCAAAGATGATGATTTTACTGGAGGGGTAAGTGAAGACAAAGTTAAAGAAACAGAAAATAAATTACAAGTCCCACTTCCGGAGAGCTACAAATGGTTTTTAAAAAACTATGGCTCAGGGGGAAGTTTTGGTATTGATATAATTGGTTATGACTTTGTAGGTCCATCAGTAGTAACTGCTACCAATGATCATCAAAAGTATTATGGTTTAATCGATGGAATAGTGGTTATAGAAGATATTGATGAATTTGCCTATTGCCTCGACACTAATAAAATGAAAAATGGAGAATGTCCAGTTATAATGTGGGATAATCAAGAAGGCTATGGTCGAAAGCTTGCTGATAATTTTGTGGATTATTTTATTGACCGCCTTGAATTGGCAAAAGAAGAATGGGATGAAGATGAAGAAGATTGGTAAAAGCTGAGGGGAATAGTTATTTATCATGTTTTGTTATAAGTAAGAAATATTTTTATAAAAGAAGAAGTGGATGGAGCCTGAAATCAAAGGGACTATCCATTTTTTTATTCATTAAGGTTTGGGCGCCAAATGCCGTAATAGAACAACATAGTTTTGATGCTTTAGAGGAAGTAGTGAATCGTTAAGGGCTGTTGAAGCAATGGACGGTGACTTTGATGATATTGTTGAAGCTCTTGAAGATTTAGGAGACATAGCTAGTACAAGATAGTAGAAATACAGGAGGTAATGTTATGGATGAAAAAAGTCTAAATAAAACTATAAGAAACGCTATTAAGCTCGGTGATATTAATAAAGTAAAGCGTTTAATAAAAGATAATCCAGAATCTTTACATACAATGACACCATTTGGTACGTGGTTACATGTTGCAGCAAAGAAAGGACATTTTGGAATAGTAGAATATCTGATACATAAAGGAATCGATGTTAATACAAAAGGTGATATATTTGATGCTTCTCCTTTAAGATTGGCTGCAGGAGCGGGGCATTTGGAGATAGTAAAGTATTTAATAGAGGCAGGCGCAGAATTAGATGTAAACTTAGCAAAAAGAAACCCATTATTTGGAGCAATTTATGGTGGGCATAAAGAAGTTGTGGAGTTTCTAGTTGAAAAAGGAATAGATATTTCAATTAGATATACGGGAGAGAGTATTAAGAATATGGATGCATATGAATATGCTAGAGAATTTGGGCAAACAGAAATTGCTGAATATTTAAAGCAGAAGATGGATGAAAAAGAATAGAAAAGAAAAGAGACTTTCTGGTTAATAGTATTTGCAATAGGTAAATACAACCCCTTATGTTTCAAAGGCACTATATGATGCCAATAAAAAAAGCGATCGTGATAAAGACTTGATCGCTAGTGAATGATAATTATTCTATATTATTCAAAAGACCCTTCCTGAAGAAGGGTCTCTTTCTATTTTTTTAGAGATTAAATGTTAATGTGAAATTTAATATGAAATGAATATCAATCAAGAATAAATAGAATAACTACTTAAACTAGAGTAAGGATTACAAATTTAGTTTGCTTATATATTCCTTATTCATTCTGAATCAGAGTTTAATATAAATGACTGCTGAATAAGGTCCATAATAGGTTCTAAATCAGTCTCAGATTTTAAGCTGATTTCAATGTCTCCATTTCCCCGGTGGCCAATATCTGTCACATCTCTTCCAAGATGATCAGGATCATGTAATTCACCGAATTTACAATTTAGCCAAATCTTTATAGTTTGTTTTGCTGGTAATAAATCTACGAAATTTCTATTCCCATACTTAAAGGCGATATAAAATTTCTTTACTTCCTCATGTACGGAACTATCTATGTTTAAGATACGAGTTTTTAATAAGTCATATAACTTATGGGTTTCAGAACTAAATGCATTGGCATGATGTTCAATTGAATAATCTGTTTTTGATTTTGACTCATTTTCGTTTTTCTTAAATCGTTTTAAAACATCTTCTGAAAGAGTCGGAGACTGCCAGACAGTAATTGCTCGTTCAGCTAAGATATTTGCTCTTTCTTCAATCGATTCTTTTTTCCATGTTGTAAATTTGGAAACACTACGATTTAACCATAATGGGCTATCTTTGAAGCCACCTACAAGAGATAATTTTTCAGAAAAACTTCGATCGCTTAATTCAGAATTATATCCAGTTAAAGTTAAATTGCCTAAAGTATGAAGGTAAGAAAGTTGGATTGCTTCCCACTCTGATCCTAAGGCTGTTTGCCATTCAACTGAAAGGTTTTTGTTTTGTGGCATTATATGTTCAATAGTATAATTTTCAACATTGACAATTTCTTTTCTATTATGATTTTCCAGCTTTCGTAACAGATAATTCCGATTTCTGAAGTTGTATAGATCTTTAATTAATAGGTCCCGACGAAATTCCTCATCAGATGGAAAGCGTCGATAGGATGTCTTAAATATAAATGCAGCTTTTAAGCTATTTAAGTAGTCAGTTTTATCAATCTCTTTTGACAAAGCTGCGAAAGTATTATTTAACGAATTTGTTGGTATACTACAAATTGCGCGTCTGAAAACGTAACTTTCAACTAATCTAAAAACAGTAATTAGTTCGTCTTTATTAATAATGTTTTGTACATAGTCATTGTAAACTTGCATTAAGAATGGATTTGCGGTATCTACTCTAAGTCCACGTATATCACGAAATACATTTTCAAGTACAGGATCTTTATCACACAAATTAAGATTTACATAATATTGCCCATATGAGTAAACATCGATAATTATTTCTTCAGTTGATAGGTGAGCGTGTTCAGTTACATAGGATTTAAATGCCTCGTATACAAAACCAATTTTGGGAATTACTCCTGTTTTAAGAGTTATATAATCCCTAATAAAGCGGTCAAAATAGCTTGAATCAGGCAGTTTGTCGAACTTCATTTCTAGCTTATACCAATATTTGTTGTATAGGTATTCCTGATCTTTTGGTTGCAACCCCATCAGGAAATAGTTTCGAATTAAATCAGCTTGTGATAAATCAAGCCCTGTGGAATTAAGACTCTCAAAGATTAATTGGGGGTTATCTTTATCACGATCTAAAGCTATATCCACAACAATAAGTTTATTAAGAGCTTGATAAATCTCATCTAAAGTTAATTTACTTTTCATTATTTTATCCTTAAAGAACTTCTGATTCTCTATAACTCTTTTTGAATAATCATCCTCGAATTCATTTCTTTCAAGTAAATCAATAAAAGTTTGACGATCTTTTTGGGTTAATAATAGCTTGTATTGGGTGTCATCATCTTCTTCAGCATTAAAAAGGAAGTAATTACGAATTTTCTTTGATGTAATTGATTCGCAGGTTTTAATCTGTTCTTCCATTACTTCAGAAAATGCAGATAATATTAGACTTAAGGTTGTTAACCTTTGCTGACCATCTATTACTAAAAGTTGGGGCACAGAAGTTACATGATATAAACCTTTCTCAACATAAACTATTGAACCTAAGAAATGTGCTGAAAGATTCTCATCTTCAGAAATTCGTTCAATATCGTCCCATAACTGAGCACATTGTTTTTTTGTCCAACTATATGTACGTTGATAAATCGGAATAACAAATTGCTTTGGCCCTTTTAGAAATTGTAAAAAGTTTGTCTCGGTGGCTTTCATAAATGTACCTCCATTATTCTTTACATAGTACATATTATAACTAAATATAGATACTGGGTATAATTAAACAGATCATGGTTGAAACATCAGGTTTATATTAAATTTAAAGTTGTCGATATTTATTTATGAGTAGAGAAGGTAAAACTTTTGAATGTGATAAGGTGAACCGTATCACAAGTGATGGTAAACAAGAAAATAGAATTTACAGTACATATAAATAAACTAAGAGAATTAAGGCATAATTATTCTAATTAAACTGCGTTGAGAAGACAAGTTCAAAAAGAGCTTGTCTTTTTTATTGGTTACTTAAAAAAATCATATATTTTCTTTTAGATTGTATGTAGCCAAAAGGAAGGAGGTGACATAAATGATTACAGTATTCGGTAGTCATGTTGTAATTGAGGTTAGTGGCATAAGTGCAGAAAAAGTCTCAAAAAAAGATTTTAATAAAAGTATTGATGAAATTTGTATTGCATTAAAGAAAAATGCTGATGATATTAAACACTACGTAGATAATTACCCGAATTCACATTTTAGTAAAGGACATCAGTTGAGAATTTATAAATAAATATTCTAGGGGTGTGAGAGTATGTTTGTTATTGAAAACCAAAAGTTATGGTGTGAACTTTTTTATGACGAAGATTTAATTGAGCAAGAATTATTAGAAAGTATTGAGTCTATTTAGGTGAGGTAAAACATTCAGATTTAAACGTAAAAGGTCAGCATGAGAATAAAATTACTTTTGGTAAAGTCCAATCCCAACTGAAAAGAAACAATCATAAGGGGGCGTAAATAGTGAAATTCGGCATTGAAAAATTACGTGAACTTCCTAGAAAGTCTTCAAATGACTACTTCAAGATTTTCAGGAGTAATCGCTCCTTCAGAAATACATTCCCGACCAAAGCTATATTTTAATGAGTCGTTGTCACATCTATTAAGACCTTCAGAGAAAGTATGATTAATACTAGAATTTGAGCAAAAAAATAACTGAAAGAGAAGCCCCTTCCAGTTAATAGTAGCATATTATTTTGTTGTGTTTTGTCGGATTGTGTAGATGCAAAATACTATATATCTGTTTTTACTAATGCTTCTGATAGTTCATCATCTCTAGAATTTTTACCATATTCAATCTTAAATATTAATTCACTTAGCATTTTCTTTAATTGACTAACATTCGTTGCTAAATATCCGTCCATTGTTGCACCAGTTTTTTTCATGAATTGTTCCATTTTCTGGTTGTTGAAGTTTTTTTTTCATGTAGTTCGTGATTGTACTTTTGTTACATCTACAATTTATTCAACCATTTCGATCTCCCTATTTTTTGAACAAAAGTTAGTTTATATCACTTGATATAGCCTTCAACTTCACCAACTCTTCCTTACTCAAAGTTACTCCTTTACCCATCCTCTCATGATCAGGAGCCCAATCACGAATGTCCTATTTGGGGTCACGGCCGTTCCAACTGATAAGATTCAGTTCCTTTCTCCAACCTTTTGGTGATTCTGACAATCTACCGTGTATTTGAGTTACTTTATATTTGAATTCTGCCATTTCTCCACATTGTACTTTCTATTTTAGATTTATTAAATCTTTCCACCTACTCCCTTAAACTTATCTACAAAGGCAGAGATTTTCTGAAAAACGCTCTGCTTTTTTGTTAAATACTGAGGATTAAGAGGACTCATTTTAGGAAGAACTTCATTAAGCTCCGTTCCATTTTCACTGGCATATTCTCTTTTTAGTGAATTTAAAATATATCTTTTTGCAGCCTCTTCATTAAGTTTTTCAGTATTAATCAACTCTTCTGCTTCACGTTTTTGCTCAGTTTGAGCAAATGAGAAGAAGGCATCAATAATACTTGCTTTATCTTGAATACTGTCTAAATCAGCTTGGTTGATAAAATCAACTACTAAGCTTTCTTTTGCACGGTTTCCTATGCTAGATCGAATTAAGCGACGAACCTCTTCAACCAATGTTGCTTTATCTTTTACTTTCTTGTTATGTTCAAAAATAAGTTCAAGAATGTAATCTAAATTAATCTCTTGGGATTTTAAAAGATCTACTTCAAAGACAACATCATCCCAATCAATAGAAACATTTTCCTTTTCTTTTCCATTTCTTTCACGGCGGAGCCAATCACGAATATCATTATATGTAGAACGATAATCTTGAATAGCTCTTTCTTCTAACACCTGAATCTCTTGCATAACAGCAATATCTTCATCAGTAACATAGTGAGTAGATTTGAAATCTTCTAAAGCTTTAGGATCAGTAATATCTATTTCTTGTAAAGCTTTTAAACCTGAAAATTCATCATAGTTCTGCAGGATATTTTCAATACGCAAATATTGACCAAAGAGTTTCGCAAACTCTTTTTTTTCCTTTTCAGTAACAATATCATCAACATTAAGAAAACGTTCCTTTAATTCTTTTACTACATCTACGTATCCACGACGGGCTTCACCAGTTGTCACATCAGTGAATCCTTGCATATACTCCTTGTAGCTTTTCTCCAGCACCACATTTTTAGTGTTTTTATCTCCAAAAAGAGTAATGGCGTCTATGGTTGCTTGTTCTAAATCTCTAAAAGTAACAATATTTCCAAAGGTTTTGGTGGAATTATAAATACGATTTGTTCTCGAAAAAGCTTGCATTAAACCATGATACCTAAGATTTTTATCAACGAATAAAGTATTTAATGTAGGTGCATCAAAACCAGTTAAAAACATTCCTACAACAATCAACAAATCAATCTCTTTGTCTTTTACTCGTTTAGCAAGATCACGATAATAATTTTGAAATTCCTTACTTTCTACGCCATAATTGGTTTTAAACATGGCATTATAGTCTTTAATGGCTAAACTTAAAAACTCTTTTGCACTACTATCCATTGCTGAAGGTTCAAAAGTTTCATCAAGAATTTCACCTATAGCATTTTGCTCTTCATTAGCAGCAAAGGAGAAGATTGTCGCAATCTTAAGGGGTTTACTGCTTTCCTGTTGTAAGTTATTTAATGATTCATAGTAGAGTTTGGCTGCGTCAACACTGCTCACAGCAAACATGGCATTAAATCCGTTTCCATTCGCATTTAAACGATGGGTTTTTATTCTAAAATTATTCAGAATATATTGAGAAATCTCTTTAATCCGTTCAGGATGTAGTAATGCTTCTTTATTTTCTGCTGCCGATAGCTTTTTCTCGTCCTGTTCTTTTTCAATCGTTTTGAACTTGGGACGTACATCGTTATAATCTACTTTGAACTTTAAAACTTTTTCATCTCTAATGGCATCCGTAATTACATAAGAGTGTAACTCTCGACCAAAGACAGAAGCAGTCGTTTCAGAACCTAACGCATTTTCTGGGAAAATAGGCGTACCTGTAAATCCAAAATGATAGAACTTCTTAAACTTTTTATTGATATTTTTTTGAGCTTCACCAAATTGTGAACGGTGGGCTTCATCAAAAATAAATACCACTTGCTTATTATATATAGGTAACTCTGTTTCGCTTTTAATTAAGTTATTGAGTTTTTGAATCGTCGTCACAATAATTTTATTATCATCTTTTTCAATGTTACGCTTTAATCCTGCGGTACTTTCTGAACCATTAACACTATCAGGGGAAAAACGCTGATACTCTTTCATCGTCTGAAAATCTAGGTCTTTCCTATCTACAACAAAAAATACTTTATCTATAAAATCCAGTTCAGTAGCTAAACGAGCTGCTTTAAAACTCGTAAGCGTTTTCCCCGAACCTGTTGTATGCCAAATATATCCACCACTTTCAGTAGTTCTCCAATTTTTGGCTAGGTATGAACTTTCAATTTTCCATAAAATCCTTTCCGTGGCAGCAATTTGATAAGGACGCATAATCAGCAGGTTATCGCTCACATCAAAAACGGAGTATTTCAGTAGTACATTCAATAAAGTATTTTTCTGAAAAAATGTAGCCGTGAAATCTTTTAGATCTTTAATCAGGGTATTATCCGATTTTGCCCAATTCATAGTAAAATCAAAACTGTTTTTATCACGTTTAGTCGAATTAGCAAAATAACGGCTATCTGTCCCATTAGAAATCACGAAAATCTGTAAATATTTAAACAGAGAGTTTTCTGAATTAAAGCTCTCTTTACTATATCGATGAACCTGATTAAAGGCTTCACGAATGGCAATTCCACGCTTTTTAAGCTCTACTTGTACTAAAGGTAAGCCATTGACTAAAATGGTAACATCATATCTATTGGCTTGGGTTCCTTTTTGTTCAAATTGGGAAATTACCTGCATTTTATTGTTGGCAATATTCTTTTTGTCTACTAGGTAAATGTTTTGAATATGCCCATCATCAAAAACAAAGTCATAAATATAATCGTTATGAATTTTACGGGTTTTATCAATGTGGTTATCACTGGGTTTATCTAAAAACTGCTCACAAAATCTAATCCATTCAGCTTCTGAAAATTGTACATTATTAAGGTTTTGAAGTTGCACTCGGACATTAGCAAGCATTTTCTCAGGAGTAGTTAAATTAGGTAAATGTTCATACCCTTGATTTACTAGATCTTGAATCAGTTCTCGTTCTAGAGCAGCTTCTGTTTGATAGCTAACTCCTTGTTGGTCTATTTTCGTATATTTATCTAATACTATAAAGTTATTTGATTCTGCGATGGGTTTGAAATCTATCATTAAATTCCCTCCCGAAAATTAATATTTATTCTCTTTCTTCTTGTTTAAATCTATATATTTCACTAATTTCATTAACAAGATGTCTTAAAACATTTTTGTCATCTTTTGTGAGCACAACAATTTCTTCAGCCGAATGCTTTGAATGACTAGATAAGTTTAGAATCCTTTTTTCATATGCATCCCGACTTCCTTTAACAGGTAATAACAATTCTCCCCAATCAGAATAACCTAAAAAAGTGGAAGTTTTCTCTAAAATATTTCGAAGAAAGTTAAAATGATATTTATGTACTTGATCAGTTTCAATAGCTTTTTCAATTTCATTTTTTAGAAAAAGATGATAAGAGAACGGCGAATCATTAGGCTGTCTTATTAGTTCATAAGTTCCCTCTTCTTTCTTTTCTAGTCTATGCTTTTTAAAGTGTTTATTGTTGTTGTAACCTATACTTTTATTAGAATTATTAAATTCATTACAAAGCACATTATAAAAAAGAGGATTATGTGTGGTTATAATGAATTTAAGGTCTGTTAATGCACTTGATTTTATTAATTGTGCTAAATTTACTGCTATTTCAATCAAGTGGTTATCGTCTAATGAACTTACAGGGTCATCTATAAATACATATTCCAACTGGTCAAACTGATTTGTCTCTCTGTCACTTGGTTCAGCTACATTTAAAACATCAATAACTTGTTCGAGTAGCGAATAAAACACACACCATACAAAGTTACTTTCTTCACCTTTTGAGATTTTAATGTTGTTTGAACGCTCATCATTACCACGCTCATATGAGAAGGTTATTTCTGTAAAAGCTTCTACGTTTATATTTTTTCCAGCTTTATTTTTAATGATATATTCTTCATTAAAATGTGGAGTTAATTTTTCATCGGTATAACGTTGAAAATAAGAAATAATATTTCTATCTTGTCCCTGCTCTGCAAAAATCCATTTTGTAAATGCGTTAGGGTGGATTTTAAGTTTTGGTTCAGCATCATTGTCTAAATCATTATCCCAATAAAATAAATCTTCCGTAAAGGCATTATAATAAAGGATTTTTTTACTAACTGATTCCGATTCCTCTAGCTCTGTATCAACATCTACTCTCGGTGCAACTAACAATTTGAATTCCCGTGATAGCCTAGTTTTACCAGTTCCATTAAAAGCATAAATCAGTTGAACTTTTTTATCACTATCTTTTAACTGTTCTGCAATATCCGTTAATAATGCTCCCATATTACACCTCTACTTCCTCTTTTGGAAAGCTAAGAAGCATATTACGGTAATATTCGTAATGTTTTTGACGCAATTCTATTTCACGAGGTAAACCCTCGGTTATAGAAGAGGTCAATGTGTCGAATTTATCAAGGATAGATACGATTCGGGCTTGTTCTTCCAGAGTTGGAATAGGGATTTTTGCTTTACTTAAACCGTTAGCATTAATCGCCGAAATTTTCCCCGAAGATATATGTTTCTTTATTTGGTTATGAAAATGCTTGGTTCGTAAAAAGTATGAAACATACTTAGGATTCAAAGAACTTCTATATGAAAAACACGCATCATGAATAACAACCCCCGTATTACCAAGCCAAGCAGTTCCTTTTCCAATATCTTCAATTGTTTCTCCAGCGGCAACAATTACCACATCACCATGATCTGCAACTCTCAGCTTTGCAGCTAAATCATGATTAACGAACGATTTTGTCTTCTCCGCCCAGATATTATAATGCGTATACATTTCACCATAGTGAATACATGGGAACCCCTCTGAAAGCATATCAGTTTTTACAAATCTCTTACCTCTTGTAAATTCACCCACTTCCCCTAACGATTTCCATTCAACTTCACACTCTTCAAAAGTAAACAACTTATCACGATAATAGTTATATTGCTTTTTACGAGCTATAAGCTCGGCGGTAAGCTCGGCGGTAAGCTCTGTGAACGCATCCAAAATATGGACGATTTCCTCTTGTACTTTTAGAGGTGGGATGGGGATTTCTAAAGATTTGATAATGTCTGAGTTAAGATTACTTACTGAGCCACTGTTAATCTTACTTATCCAATAGCTTCGAACTAACTCTGAAGAAAGGTAATGGTATAAATAATCGGAATTTAATTTATCCCCAAAATCACTTATTGACGCCCATCCATCGTGAATAGCCCCATCAATATTTAGAATGTAAGGTCGTCCAAAGCTCATAGAGTTTGACATTATGAAATCACCTTTTTTTAATATTCTTGATTTCATAGCACCTTCTGGTGTAATTCTTTGTTCTGTCTTATTCACATATTTTGTATTAGGTGAAGTGTCACCTATTTTAATCCAAGGAACACCATCTTCTTTATCAGTAATAAAATTCGCTATTGGTCGAGGTGAAGCACCTCTTTGGATTTTAGCAACTTCCCCCAACGTCTTCCACTCTACCTTAAACCCGTCAAGGAATTTATCGATAAAATTCGGCTTAATCATGATTCAATCACCTCAATAATGTCATCAATTTCGGCACGAAGTTGTTCTATCTTTGCTACAGTCGTTTTTATTTCTGCATTCAGCTCATTGATATTGATGACTTCTCTTGTGTCTATTGCTTCCACATAGGAACTAACAGAAAGGTTGTAATTATTTTGAACAATTGAATTATAATCAATAGATTTTGCAACATGATCAATATCGTCTTTGCTGTCAAACATTTTCATTATTTGCTCAATATGTTCATCTCTAAGTATGTTATTATTGGTTCCTTTTTTATAGAAATCTACTCCACTTGCATCAATAAATTGAGTTTTATTATCGGTTTTATGCTTAGAAAGAACCAAGATATTAACCGCTATTGAAGTCCCATAAAAAAGGTTCGGTGCTAATGAAATAACCGTTTCAACAAAGTTATTATCAATCAGATACTTTCTGATTTTTTGTTCTGAACCACCACGGTAAAAAATACCTGGGAAACAAACGATAGCAGCACGACCTTTGCTTGAAAGATAACTAAGGGCATGAAGTACAAAGGCAAAATCAGCTTTGGACTTTGGAGCTAATACTCCTGCAGGGGCAAAACGCTCATCATTAATAAGGGTTGGGTCATCACTTCCAATCCATTTTACTGAATAGGGTGGATTAGATACAATAGCATCAAAAGGTTTTTCATCACCAAAGCTAGGGTCTAATAGCGTATTTCCTAAAACAATATTAAACTTATCGTAATTTATATTGTGTAAAAACATATTCATACGAGCAAGGTTATAAGTTGTATGGTTAATCTCCTGTCCATAAAAACCATCTTCGATAATATGAGCATCAAACTGTTTCTTTGCTTGTAATAGCAATGAACCTGAACCGGCTGCAGGGTCATAAATTTTATTAATGGTTGTTTGCTTGTGTATTGCTAATTGAGCAATAAGTTTAGATACAGACTGCGGGGTGAAGAATTCTCCTCCAGATTTTCCAGCATTGGCAGCATAATTAGAGATTAAAAACTCATAGGCATCACCAAAAAGGTCAATTTGACTATCTTCAAAACCACCAAAATTAAGCCCTTCAACTCCTTTAATCACAGCAGCTAAACGACTGTTTTTATCCTTTACAGTATTTCCTAATCTATTGCTTGTCGTGTCAAAATCAGCGAATAATCCTTTAATATCCAATTCAGAAGGATAACCATTTGCTGAACTTTCAATAGCAGAAAATATAGCAGCTAAATCAGTATTCAAACTTTCATTTGTGTTGGCGGTTTTCGCAATATTAGCAAACAGCTGACTCGGATATATGAAATAACCTTTTGTTTTAATGGCATCCTCTTTGATTTCTTTCGTTATAATATCATCAGGAAGGTCTGCATACTTGACACTTTCGTCTCCAGCTTCAATATAGCTAGAAAAGTTCTCGCTAATGAAACGATAAAAAAGTGTTCCTAAAACATATTGTTTAAAATCCCATCCATCTACTGAGCCACGGACATCATTGGCTATTTTCCAGATTTGAGATTGTAATTCGGCACGTTGTGCTGCACTTGACATTTGTAAACCTCCAATTTTTCTTCTTATACATTGATTATAGAAGCACTTCTAAATAGGTTTGAAGTTTTCCTTCCACCTTTAGTTTCTTACCATATTCACACATGCAATGTTCTTTTCTTTTCTTCTAACGTAACGTTAAAAGGCATCTATGATGATCTGTATATCTGTTCTATTATGATTTCGCAAGATACGCAAAATGACCTTTCCATGTTATAGGTCCTCGCAGTATTACCAGCAGGCGTTTTTATATCTTACAACCTCACAGATCATACAGCTCGATAATGACACGATTGTACTTCATGTTTTCGCTTTTCACTGTAACATGCAGAGTGTGATTATTTTTTTCAATTGGTCTGTAAACTTAAAATAATGTTTGCCTACAACCTATCTTCTACATTTATCCCCAAAATCTTTAGCCACTAGGCTTTATAGCACCTTACCTACTCCACTTATTCTACCTAAGTTTTGACACCAATTACTACCTTTACACCGACATAATACTTCATGCAAAATCACTCCGTAATACCAGCATAATAGTCCAATTGTCTTATTTCACAACCCTACTGGAAAATCCTTTATTCGACAATGAATTACCACATTATACACCATTCCACCGTCAGCTTACTATCAGCGAGTATGTGTTCACATGAAAAAACTCCGTATAGTGATGGGTGGAGGTATCAAAGACTTCAATATGATTAGTTAAACTAACGTCAAGTTACATGAAGGCCAACGGAAATAAAATCACTAGACTCCTCCAGAATATCCCAATATTCCCCAACCTATATCCCGATTATTATAGAAATCGTTGCTACGCAGTAATAGTCTACTATGTACTAATCAAGTTATAGATTTTTCTTCCATATATAGCTTCTTTAATAAAATTAGCATTGCTTAATAAGTAGGTATGAGTATTAGCATCTATACAGTTTTATAGCAATTAATGATTCAAGATGTTTTAAAATATACTGCCAAAACCATCATTATTTAAATGCCTGATACAATATTATGAACTAGGAATTTCTAAGGAAACCAAGCAAATTAAACTGCTTGGTCTTTTTATTTTTAAAATTTTGTCTCCACTTAAAAAAATTCATCAAATTAATATAAGTTACTATGTGGTTGAAAAAAAATTCTGTTATTACGAGATTGGTTGCTAAGCAATTTAACAATAAGTCACCACAATTACCCTTCGATTTAAACTATCGTTGGAAAACGAAAGGCTCTCATGGTAATAACAAGTAGTTACATGTTAAGTGCTTCAATGAGGGGGTTTCTTAAAGGGTCTCTTGTAATTAAGTACTTAATCTATCAACGTTTTCGTTATCACCAATGCCTAAAGATACAAAAAACAAACGGGGCATTTATTAAGCTCTATTATCAACCAAATAATGAAATATGGAAACCAGTTGGAAAGCTTCATATAGAAACTCACCCCAAAAATATAGTAGCATTTTCAACTTTATTAAATAGATTAAAAGCAATTAGTAAGGGCGTTTATTTTATTGCTACAGATGTAGCATTTGATGTTCCAGTTCCACTTAACAATATATTGGTTACTTCTAATACAGGAAGGAAAATGAACTTATTTAATGGTACAAGATATTTTGGTGGAAAGGTGTTTTACCATCTAATAAAGCTCGCAGAACCGTATCAAAAATGACATTAATTTTATTACTAGTAACATAAAATATTATTTGAAATAAACGAAGATTATACAGTTGACCCTTCTGGTTAGCTGTTTTTTTATGGTAATTTCCATGCTATCATTATCTAAGCATTAATGTTCAAGATAATTATGCAATGTATCTATAGATAACTGAAACATTCTCTTATATAACCACAGTCAGGAGCAAATCATGAGCATCGAGAAAAAGCTAATTGTTAATTCAGACAAGGGTAATTTATTAAATGAATTAATTTCTTCTATTAATGAGTGTGAAAAGTTTTATTTCAGCGTGGCCTTTATTAATTATAGTGGTCTTCAGCTGTTGTTGGATACCTTCAAGAACGCGGAAAAAAGGGGAGTAAAGGGGAAGATTATTACTTCTACTTATCTGAATTTTACTGAAGCGAAGGCTTTAAAGAAAATAAATGAGTTTAGTAATATTCATTTGAAGATTTTTGAGACAGATAAGGCGATTGGTTTTCATACGAAAGCGTATATTTTTGAATTTAAGGAAAGTTATAAGGTGATTATTGGTTCTTCTAATATTACTCAAAGTGCACTTAAGAGTAATATTGAGTGGAATGTTGAGATTATTGCTAAAGAGGATGCTCAATTTCTGAAAGATGTTTTAAAGGAATATGATGGCTTATGGAATAGTAGTGTCGTAGCGGATGACAATTTTATTAGTAAGTATGAAGAGTTTTTGAGTAAATTAAAGGACTATACGAATACTCAGCAATTTATTTATGAAGGGTCTGAATATATCATTCCTAATAACATGCAAAAACGTGCGGTTGAAAACCTTGAGAGAATTAGATCGTTTGGGGAAAAGAAGGCCTTAGTTATAGCAGCAACAGGTACAGGTAAAACATATATGTCTGCTTTTGACGTAAAGGGATTCATGCCTAAAAGATTGTTGTTCATTGTACATAGAGAAGAAATATTAAAAAAAGCAAAAGAGACCTTTGAAAAGCTCCTTCCTAATGAAAAACTGACATTTGGATTACTGACTGGGAATCAAAAGCAAAAAAATGCCGATTATATTTTTTCTACCATACAAACTTTGTCTAAATGCTATGAGGAATTTAAACGAGACGAATTTGATTATATTATTTTTGACGAGGCTCACCATGCAACAAGCCCTAGTTATAAAGCAGTGCTAGAATATTTCGACCCACAGTTCACGTTAGGGATGACAGCTACTCCAGAGAGAAGCGATCAACAAAATGTTTTTGACCTATTTGATAATAATGTGGCATTAGAAGTTCGTTTACATGAGGCTTTAGAGGATGAACTGGTTATTCCCTTTCATTATTTTGGTATTACCGACATTGAGGGAATTGATTTAAGTGATGTAGATATTGACGATGTAGCGGAGATAACGAAGAGATTAAAGGTTAACGAGAGAGTCGACTTTATTATTAAGAATATGAATTTCTATGGCCATGACGGTGAAAAAAGAAAAGGTCTAGGGTTTTGCGTAACTGTTGAACATGCACAATATATGGCACAAGAATTTAATAGTAGGGGTATTCAAAGTATCTGTTTATCTGGAAATGACTCAGTCGAGCAGAGAACGTATTATATAAATAAGCTTGAAGATGATCATGATGATTTAGAATTTATTTTCACGGTTGATATTTTTAATGAGGGTGTTGATATTCCTTCAGTAAATACCGTATTAATGTTAAGACCTACTAATTCTCCGATTGTTTTTATTCAACAGCTGGGAAGAGGCCTTCGTAAACATAAAGACAAGACTTTCCTAACGGTACTTGATTTCATCGGGAATCATAGTAAAACGTTCTTAATTGCCATCGCATTAAATGGAAGCCGTTATTATGACAAAGAAAGCTTGAAGGTTGCAATTGCAACTGGATTTGCAAATATTCCAGGTTGTACGCATATTCAAATGGATAAAATCTCTGAAGAACGGATATTAGCGCAGATTGATAAGGAAAACTTTAATTCATTGAAGTATTTAAAGGAAGAGTACTTTGAATTTAAGAAAATGAATCAAGGTAAAATTCCTTTATTATTAATGGATTATATGAAATTTGATGGAGCTCCAGATCCGATTAAATTTATTAATCGCGAAAAAACATATTTGCAATTTGTAGCAAAAGTAGAAAAAGAAGATTCCTTGAAAAGGCTATTACTAGACGAAGCTTTTGAAGGAGTATTAAGGGAGTTATCGAGTAAGTTACCTCTAAAGAGAGTGTATGAATTTGCTATTGCTAAATATCTCTTAGATCATGAGGATATTTCTTTAGAAACCGCAAAACGTGAGATATTGAAGCTGGTTAAAGAGGTAGATGAAGATAGCGTATTGCATACCTTGCAGTGTCTAAATCAGGATTTTTATGATCCTGGTCAGAAAAAGAGGAACTTGAAGTTATTTACACTTGAAGATGGTCATTTATTTAAGACAGCTTCTTTTCAAAAGGTGCTACAGAATGAGGAATATAGAACGTATATCGAAGATCTGATCATTTATGGAATCTTTAGATATGAAAAGGAATTTAAAGAAGACTACTATGGTGTGCCACATTTTAAGCTGTATGAGCAATATCAAATGGGTGATGCTGCATTACTATCAAATTATCGCAAAAGCCACAGTGCTTTTAGGGGTTCTGGTCTACTTTCGAATGGTAATGACTATTTCTTATTTATTGATTTACACAAGGAAGAAGATATTAAAGAGAGCATTAATTACCACGATGAATTTATAAACGAACGCATTTTTCAATGGCAGACTCCAAATAGTACAGCCCCAAGTTCTGAGAGAGGAAAGAATATTGTATTCAATCAGGATAGAGGGATTCATTTACATTTATTTATTAGAAAGTATAAAGAAATAGACGGAAAGACAGAACCGTATATTTATATCGGTAAGGGTAACACGGTGGAATATGAAGGGGAAAAGCCAATTACCGTTACAATGGAATTAGAGAATGAAGTCCCAGCTAGTTTATATACTGAGTTCACTAAAAGAGTATAGTCTTCTCATTTGAGAAGACTATTTTTTTCATTTATTAATTGTTCCACAGCTGGAATGTCAGCAGGAGCCCATTTTAGAGAGCTTAGATTCTCTCCCTTTAACCATATCAGTTTAGAATGCTCATTGGCCGTTGGGGTACCTTCAATAATTCTACATTTTATAGACAATAAATTAATTATAAAGGTTTCATATTCATGCGTATTATCATTAAAGATTGAAGTCTCTGTTTCAACCTTACATTTTAATTCTTCATCAATCTCTCTTTTTAATGCAGTAAAAATATCTTCGCCTTTCTCTACTTTTCCACCTGGGAATTCCCACATGTTCGGGATGCTCATATCTGGAGAGCGTAACGCACATAGTATTTCATCTTTTTCATTTTCAATAATGGCTGCAACTACTTTAACTTGCTTTTTCATGTTATCCTCCTATAGGTTTGCTATGATTAAATAATATCATGATTAAGTGAGGTTTGTGATAAATACAAAATCCCACTTATACAACAATCGGTAAAGCATACTTGAAAAAATGAAAGTGTTTAGAAAATAAGAAAATTCGAGAGATTTCACTCTTCATATATTGAGGGAGTTAGTTCTACCCTGGAACATTTAATTTTTACACCCTATACAAAAAGGCCGACCATTAACAATGGTCAGCTTTATAATAGGAGGATTGGGAGAGTTCGTCTATTAAGGATTAAATTTGTAAACTATCAAGTAAGTTTTTTGCGGAGTATCTTATATTTGCACATTCTGTTAAAAGATGTTCTGCAATTTTTTTTGTTTTTAAATCTTGAACATTGAGACAAAGGTAATATGCAATACTAGCAAATATATCGTAATTTTTCCAGCCGTTATATCCAGTAGCCTCAGCAAAATTTTCCATCATCGAATCCATTATTTTTTCTTGATAAAAACTTTCAAATTTTAATATCAAACTACCAAAATGGGAAAGTTGATGTGTAACAATAAATTTAGATAGTGTATCATTATTAGCTAAATCTATTACAAATTCATGTACTTGGCTGTCATATTGATTGTTCAAAATTTTATTTAATGTACTTTTCCGAGTTTCTTCTTGACCTTGGTTTTTTAAAATCATTTCAATCTCAGTGATGATTTCGGTGCATGATGAGTACCTTAATGTTTTATCTCGACAAGTACAACGTTCAACAATTGATTTTAATTTATGATTAGGATTAGTTTCGTTGTGCAACATTACAAAATCAATAATTTTTCCAATTGAAAAAATATCACTTTTTTGATCTAGTTTTGTGAAATCAGAAATTGCTAATGGGTCCACAAAAAGATGATTATTTTTCTCTGTAAAAGAAGATTTCATGCTTCTTTCAATAGACAAATCCTTACTTAATCCAAAGTCACAAACTACAAATTCATTATTTATTTTTAAAACATTTCCTAAATGTAAATCTCTATGAATAATTGATTTTTCATGTGCATATTTCATCCCTTTTAACAAATCCATAATAATTTTTAATTTTACTTCAAGAGATATTTCAAGTTGATCTTTCAGAAAATCATATAAATTTTTTTCTCCTTGTTCCATTAAATAGGTATTATTTTCAGGGTTAAATTCATAAACGTTTAATATTTGAGGACAGCCACTTAATTTCTTCATATTCTCATATTCGTATTGCATTCGTTTGTTTAATTTCTCGTCGTTTAAATATAGCGGTTTTAATTCTTTTCTTAAAATACCTTCTTTAACACGAACTACATTACAGTATGAACCAGAATCAAGAATATCATTTGGTACTACAATTAGATAACCGTATTCTGGAATTTCTAGTTTTACATTATTTTTTTTGAGGACATTAGATACTTTTTGAATAATAAGTTTACACTTTTCTTCATTAACCTTAGAGTGTTTTAGAATATTTAGTATATTGCCCAATACCTTTAATCGTTTATTTTCGTCTACATTTTTATATTGGTCTACTAAATAAATATCATCAGTAAATTTAAATCCACCATTATCATGGAAATAATCTACAATATCTAAATAATCAATGGAAAGAACAGAGCTCTCAAAGTACCAATCTAAAATTAGTCCATAATAATTCCAATTGGTTTCAGTTGTTTTTCCTTCCCAAAATTCTTGGTCAAAATAGCTTAATATTTTTTCGTATTTTTGAATAGTTAACACAGTGTCATTCCTTTTTGAAAAACCGTACTTTAAAAATATTCTATCATAGTTGTTTGGAATATTCAGGATATATTTATTTGTTTCATGTAATTAATTAGCAGTTTTTTCTTTAGGGTACCTGCCAATGTGAATATTGCTGATGAAAAGAGTTCATTCATTAATTATTATTTTACCTAGTTCTATAGTAATTTTCAGCTGTGTAAATAGGCCAGCTCCAAAACGGCACACCTTGTGAAATAATGTAGCGGTCTAAAAAGATTTCAAAATTAAGATTTAGAGATGAAAGTTCTGTAAACTCCAGAATATTAAGGTAATTTGGATCCCCAACCTTTAGTTTTTCTGTATCTAATATGAGATAACAATCACCCAATAAATGCCCAATAGGAAGCCCAAGTCCCTCCATTAACTCAAGTTCTTGAGCTTCCTTTACTTCATCTAAACTAAATAAATGGAGGCCGCCCCCTATGTTAATATCTTCTTCTGCGATCAATTCATATATTCTTGCCCCATTATGGAGTGTTAAGAAGGCCTTATAGTCTTCAGGAAGCTTGATGTTATTTTCCCTTTCAAACATTTCAATTTCAGTTGATTGTATTGGAGCATTAAAAGAACAAGAAACGTTACCAACTTCACCTTCGTGTGATATTGTCTTCATTTGGTCGTTGTTATCCAGCAATTTTTTAAGTCCAGATAGGGTGTTATGTATAAAATGACTCAATTCGCTTGTCCCTCCAAATCAAATTAATATGAAGCCCGCCAGAGTTACTGTTTGTTGATGGAGTCATCTTGGCAATGGAAATAAATTAGACATTGAATTTGTTCCGCCACAGTTTAATGGCGATTCATGATGTATATCATTTTGATGTGGAACATGCTTTATTGAAACAGAAATCAAAAGTAAAATCAATCAATGGTTTCTGCAGTTGTTTTTCCTTCAGTTGGAGCGTAATTATAGAATGTCATTCCCGCTGACCCAAGAAGAATGGTGGCTACTAGAACACCAGTAACCCACATGATGATTTACTTTTTCATATTTTCACTCCTTAGATGCTATCGTTTCATTGCTCTTACCTACTTAATTATTAATAATATCATGCAAAAATTAATTGTAAAATAATTACTTTTTAGGGAGCGGTTTTTTAAAATCAAAACAAAAAAGAACAGCCGACGTCAGGCTGTCCTCTTCAGTCTCCACATTATCTTCATGATACGTGCCTACCAACCTCTGATAAAAAACTTCCAGAGTTATTAATCATCCATTAAGGATGAATCGTAACCGGTGTCCCGATTGGAACAATCCTTGATAATTCCTCCACGTCCCGATTATGCATGCGAATACAGCCTTTTGAGACGGCTTTACCAATCGAGCTGGGGTCATTCGTTCCATGAATGCCGTAGTGCTCCTTGGATAGACTCATCCACATTGTACCGAATGGGCCTCCGGGGTTGGGGGCTTTATTAATGATGATGAATTGTCCTACTGGTGTACCGAACAGCATTCTTCCAACGGCGATTGGATATTGTTTCTGCAATACTCCATTTTTTAGCAGTCTTAGCTTACGGTTGTTAACGGACACATCGATCTGAAATGGAATGGTATCAGCAGGTGGAAAACCAGGGATCATGATGGGTTGACCAGGATTAATGACATTTGGGTTTATGGTCGGGTTGGCAGCGATGATTGCCGATAGCGGTTTCCGGTAGTCCCTGGATATCTGTGTCAGTGTTTCGCCTGGTTTAACTGTATGAATCAGTCTGAACACCTCCATAGGTTATAGTTGTCATGTTTCATTCTATGTGATTTTTCAAAAGTGTTTCGTAACTCGTCGTAAGCTGTTATCTATTTTTAATAAAACTTATATGTTAAGTAACTAAGCCGAAAAGAAACCGAAATGAACATTTGATAAAATAAGTTTTTATGGAGATGGATTTTTGTTAGTTAAAGAGGGGGAATAAAGGTGGAGGAACATGTGAAAAAGGCTTTAGTAGAATGGAATGAAGAAATTAGTGATGTGTTAAATGGGATAGAAAAAGAGTATGATGAAGTTAAGCGTGAACTTCAGGTTTATTCCTATAAATTCAATATTACCAAACAGGTTGTACAATCCACTATTAATGATGAAATTATTCGAAGCATCCGCGAGCTCTATCATAAACCTTTTGAACAAAAATTGAACGAATTGAAAGAATCGATAAAAGAGCTGGAAGAAAAGAGAAAGGTTTTTCAAATGTTTGTCGATAAAATCGAAAAGGTTAGTGAAAGAGAAGAAGGAAAACCGCAAATATCAGTCATATAAGGCAGCGAGGAGCAGGATACTCTACCATTCTATACACAAAAACCATGGCAGCGAATATAACTGCTTTTTTTTGATGGAATTGCCAAAAGCGGCCCCTTGTTTACCCCAACATCAACCCGGGTACACTATCCTATAAAAAGGAAATGGGGGAGTTCTATGTGGAATGCGGTTTTTTGGGGAGGGGTTTCGGGTTCTGCCGTCCTGCTTGGCGCACTTGCCGCAATCTTCATACCGATCAAGAAAAACATCATTGGCTATATCATGGCTTTTGGTACGGGTGTATTGATTGGCGCCGCGGCATATGAGCTGCTTGCTGATTCGGTGAGTGATGGTGGAATCTGGGCGACGGGGATCGGATTCATAGCAGGGGCCGGCGTGTTTACTGCCTTGGATTTTCTTATTTCCAAAAAAGGTGCGGATAAAAGGAAACGGTCCAATAATAACTCTTCGAAGGAAGCGGGCCTAGCCATTTTCATCGGAACCGTGATGGATGCCATACCGGAGTCGATAATGATCGGCGCAAGCTTAATAAGCGGTGGCTCGGTAAGCTGGCTATTGGTCATTGCCATCTTCATCAGTAATATTCCGGAGGGGCTCTCAAGTACAACAGGTTTGCTCAAAAGTGATTACTCCAAGAAGAAAATCATGCTGCTGTGGTTTTCCGTCCTGATCATTTCGGCATTATCCTCGATGTCGGGCTATCTATTCCTCGATCATGCCCCGGACTATGTCCTGGCAGCGATGGCAGCCTTTGCAGGCGGGGGAATCATCGCCATGATCGCCTCAACGATGATGCCTGAAGCATATGAAGACGGAGGGCCGATCACGGGCATATTCACCGCTGCTGGCCTGCTTATATCTTTGGTTCTGGATTCGATGTGAAAATGTCCCTTTGGAAGGAAGGGGCAATTTTTTTGTGAAAATTCTATCATAGAAGGAAATACACAAGGAATCTATCTCGGAAAAAGAATTGTTGGTGTTAAAATATCATTTCAAATCATACACTCTTCATATAGATTTTAGACATTGAGGAGATGTTAGAAATGAACTTCGAGATGCAAATAGCGAATATGTTAGCTGATAATTTAAAAGGGTTCATTACTTTTGTCCGGGAAAATCATGAAAATGAAAACAACTGCTTTTGTTTAAATAAAGATAAATTGTATCAATTGAAGCTTCTTGTTGACGAGTTTAAATTTCAAGTATTGGCAGATGAACTTAAACGAATCAATCGGTTTACCTGGGATGAAAACTACACGCATTTATTAGTTGATAGATTCAGAAAAGGGATGGAGATCATTGAAGAGTACGTTGAAAATAACTACAGCGATTTATTCATTTTCACCGCTAGACTTTACACATTGAATAGTCTCAGCTTAACCTTTTGCAAGGAGGAAGAATCAATAGTCCGCTAACTTGGGCATCCGCGAATAAAAGAAGAGCACATATCATCGTATATAATATGTGCTCTTCTTTTATTTTTTTATAGGGATAGGTGACCAAAAAGATTCTAATTCTTATATATGCTCCGAGCCCGCTCTTATTTGCTTGGCATCGTAGAGATATATTTTTTAACCACTTCATACACATATTCTTGATTGGCTGCTGCAGTATTAGGGTTATATTTACCGCCGTTCACTTTATTATTGGATAGCACTCGTATACCTAAGAAGGGCACATCGTAAGCTTTGGCGATTTGTGCTGCCGAAGCTCCTTCCATTTCTTCCACGGATGTACCATATTTCGTATGGAACCACTTAATCCGATCCACTTCATTATTCCAAACGTCTGCAGAACCGATAGTACCATCGACAACCTTACCTTTTGTGTAAGTGTCTTTAACTGCATGAGCAGCTGCGAGTAGATCCTTATCTCCCTCGTAGAAGCGTGGTTTTTCAGCGTTAGGATCTTCTCCTGCACTTCCTTCAGAAGCCATTAGGTCCATTGGTTTCCATATGGTTGGATCGATTCCTTCGTTTTCAGCTTTATCAGCCGTTTTTAATGAACCTAGGTTTACCGTTCTTTTTCCTAAAACAATATCAAAAACGTTTAAGCTTGGATCATGTCCGCCTGATGTCCCTTGATTGATGATGGCAATAGGGTTATATCTTTCAATGGCCAATGCTGTAGCGGCAGCTGTGTTTTCCATCCCTTTACCTGTTTTGGCAACGATTACAGGATAATTGTCTAAAGTTCCAATATAAAATACAAAATCTCCTGATTTTTCTTCTTTAACATTTTTTAACCTTTTCGCGAAATTTTCAGCTTCAATTGGCATTGGACCTTGAATCATGATAGGCCTTTGAGTCTTTTTTTCGACCGTTTCATTTTTGGAAGCAGAACTGCATGCTGCAATTACCGACACGAAAAGTAAAGCAATGATTCCTAATATAGTATACTTTTTTAACATGTTTTTTCTCTCCTTAAAAACAAATTATCCGATTGTTTGAAACACTCGCAGATATGGTCCAAAGAAAAAGGTCCAGAACGGCAGAATGATTACTGCCTTCTAGACCTACGATAGTCAAAGTATAGATAATCAAGCAAAAATGAAGCGAATGCTAAATCATTAGCTGCTCAAGAAAGCGGGCAGCTGAATATACTTTAACTCGTAGTCTAGTTCTTTCACTGGGAACCAGGTAGAAACGCTCAGACCATATTTCCGAGCATATACGAGTAAATTACGATTATTACTTTGCTAATATAACAAACAAATGATAGATAATCAATAAAAAAGTGAACATTAAAATATAAAAATAATTTAATGTTCGTGTTTAGGGAGTGGTTCGATAAAATCATAATTATAGCTTCTTGTTGAGGAGTTCAAGTTTCAAGTATTGGCCGATGAGCTTAAACGAATCAACAGGTTTACCTGGGATGAAAATTACACACATTTATTAGTTGATAGATTCAAAAAAGGGATGGAGATCATTGAAGAGTACGTTGAAAATAACTACAGCGATTTATTCATTTTCACCGCAAGACTTTACACATTGAATAGCATCAGCTTAACCTTTTGCAAGGAGGAATCTCAATAATCTTCCCACCTATGGATAATATTTTTTAATGAGTGCGGGATAATAATTTACATATGTTAAAATCTAATAGAATTTATCTGAGTATTTAGCGTTATGAATTAATTATTATATTTTACTTTTTCGTTGCGTTTTGGCATCTTTTTGAGATAATCCACAATTAATGCCTCGAATAATAGAGTTAGGAGATGAAACAATGATAGTAAGTGAAGGAATGGCGAGCTTATACAGGACTTTCGAAAGAAATGGTTATGAAAAAGAAAAGGAGACTAGTAAGGCTACAGAATTTAAAAACATCCAAACTGGAGAGGTAATATACTTATTGCCTACTCAAGAGATTGGTGTTGTTTTGGATCCAAAGACAGTAGAAAACAATGAAGATTTTAAAAGTGAAAAGAAGTATCATAGTACTGCATTAAAAAAATTTCCTAAGAGAGTGAATAAAGGCCAAACTCCAATACATTATGGGTATTCTTTTAAATTTAAATCAATAGGTGAGTTAGAGTCCTTTATAAAGAGATTCAATGAGATTTGATAATGCTAAATTGAAATCGCTCTTTTCTCCTTAAACCGAGCCGGATTAGGAATCAGTAATCGGGCTTACTCTAACTAGTTTCCTTGCAAAGGGTTGCAAGTATTTAGGTGATCACCCATAAAAAGATGGCTAAAGCAATTATTGAATAGATGATACCAAGCACTGCTTTCCACTTTGATGAAGCGTTCAACCATATAAAGTAGCTGCTCACTATCATTCCAATTGAAAAAAGCACGCCGCTAATCACTTTCATCCATGTTGCTTCAAAAATTGGTTCGACCAACAAGAATACCAAACTGAGTGCGACTAAACCATATGTAGCGGTAAAACGCTTACTCGATACATCAGTCTTCAGGTCATTTCGTTCTGCTTCTGACATCTTTTTATAACCCCGCCACATCATGAAGGCCGGAATCCCTATAAATAAAGCTAATCGTACAATTGCATCTATATTCATTGAGTCCTCCAGTAATTGCTGTATACCTTCCATATACGTTTGTTTCTAGTTAAAGTTTCAACATATAAGAATGCTGGAAAGGACTCCTTTAACAGAATTATATGACTCCATACCCCTTCAGATCCAATTGTCTAAGGGGTATTTCCATGTCCAAGAGACTAGTTAAAACATGTGCAAGGTTTGGTCAGGGGTTATCATGAACAGTTATCACAACATTTCCCTTTTTATGTCCTAGCTCTACGTATCTATGAGCCTCGGGTATCTGTTCCAGCGGGTAGCGTTTATCAATGACCGATTTTATCTTTTCAGTTTCGATTAGCTCCTTGAGAAATAGTAAATCTGCCGTGAGTACCTTTGCTATTCCTTGCCCTTCAACGGACACGTATCGACCGTTCGGGGTTAGTGCTTTTTTGCATGTGGCTTTTGAGCTTTTCCCGACTGCATCAAAGATGATGTCATATCGCTCTTGTCTTTCCGTGAAATCTTCTTCGGTATAATCAATTACTTTATCGGCTCCCAATGATTTCACCAATCCAAAATTAGCGGCACTGCATACTCCGGTAACTTCTGTTCCAAAGTATTTGGCAAGCTGTACCGCGGAAGTCCCTACAGAACCGGATGCACCGTATATGAGGACTTTTTGTCCGTCCTGGATATTGGCTTTTCTAAAAAAATGCAGAGCTGTCGTTCCACCAAAAGAAACGGCTGCGGCTTCCTCATAGGTCACATTGACGGGCTTTATTGCGATTGCCCCGTCTTCAGGTAAGCATGTGTATTCGGCATGAGCCCCAAAATTCATTCCAGTCATGGCGAAAATCCGGTCGCCTTTTTTGAATTTTTTCACATTGCTCCCTGTTTCCTCTATCTCCCCGGCTAGCTCCACTCCGAGTATCGGTTTTCGCGGTTTTCTAAGCCCCAGAAAGATCCGCATCGGCAGCCATAATAAGAAGGGGCTCTTGAAGCTCCGGACTCTTATGTCCCCTGAAGCGACTGTTGCCGCATGAACCTTCACCAGAACTTCGTTGTCCTTGGGAGTTGGTTTTGCTACCTCTTTGAGTTCCAGTACATCAGGCGAACCGTATTTTGTGCATACCATTGCTTTCATCGCAAGTCTCCTTAGTTTTTGATTCAGTCTTTTAATACTATGATTTAAGCTGAACTATAAAACTACATGTAAACGAAACTGAAGAAACTTCTGAAGAAACGCTAAAAAGCAGTGAGATTTCACCTCCGAAATCCACTGCTTTTACATTTTTTTATATTTACTTGGTGTTTGTAATGTCATTCTGCACTAGACCAACACCTTCATTCAGCATCTTCAATAATTCTTTCAAGGCGAAGGAATGGTAGGCGTCTTTTTTGGTGATGATCCCGAGTTTCCAGTGGAGGTTCGAGTTTTTTAACGGGATGATTTTAACATTTTCGTTGGTTTGCTTATGATAAATCGATCTGGGCAGGAGGGTGATGCCCAGTTTGGATGAGACGAGTTCGATGATCAGGTCCCATTGTGAGCTTTGGTATGAGATTTCAGGGGTGAATCCGTCTTTTACGCATGCCTGGATAATGTAATCATGTAAAGTGAAGTCTTCTGAAAAAAGGATGAATTTCTCGTCTTTCAATTCAGTTAAGGTGACGGCTGAATGGCTGGCTAGTCTGTGCTCTTCATGAAGAAATAAAACGAATTCGTCTTCAATGAAGCGGTAAATATTGAAATTAGCTTCACTGGCAGGCAATACGACGATGCCGAGATCGATTTCACCTTCTTCGACAAGCCTTTCAATCAGCTTTGCTCCCAGTTCGACCAACTCTAGGGAAACTTTCGGATAACGTTCCTGAAAGCTGCGGGCAATTTCCGGGAAAAACAGCGTGCCGATCAACGGAGGGATGCCGATTTTCACAACGCCTGTTGTAACGTCCCTGAGGTCATCCAAAAGTACGTTCAATTCGGATAATGCCGCAAATGCTTTTTGGCCTTGCTGATATACGATTTGTCCGGCATCCGTCAGGCGCAGGTGTCTCGTTGAGCGGTCGAAGAGTTCCACACTCAGTTCTTCTTCGAGTTTTTTGACGGCTTTACTTAAGGAAGGCTGTGTTAAGTAAGAATTGGCGGCGGCATTCGTAAAACTTTTATGTTGGGCCACTTCCATGAATGATTTTAAATCTCGTAATTCCATATCTTTCTCCTATTTATTCGTCATTAGCATAAAGTGTATTCTTATTATTCATTTTACTTATAAATTAAGGAGATGTAAACTATATGAGGATTAAAAAGCAAGTATATATAACCCTATTTTAATAAAATATTCTTTACTGTAAAAGTGTAAGGAGAAAGGGCTTTAGTAGGAGCTGTATTTATGATGTTTTATGTTAATGAATATATTTCCATCCTATCAATCAGCTTATTCATCTTTCTCGAAATGCGGACAAGGTAGGTTTATGAAGTTATTTTAAGATAACAAAAAGAGGGTATCTTTTAGGGTTGAAGCTGCAAGACAAGGATTTTGAAGTCTGCGGCATAAGGGATTTACACATCAAGGGGGAAGCATGATGGAAAGCAAAACTATTTACATCACCTTGGAAAGAGGTGATTTCGAGTGTTAAGTATAATTGTAGGCTTAGTATTGCTGATGGCTTTGGCCTATTTGGGATGGTCCATCATTTGGGTGGCCCCGCTGGTGGCTGGAGTAGTAGCATTGATGAGCGGATTGGATGTATTTGATACGTATACCGGGACGTATATGACCGGATTGGTCGGATTCGTTCAGAAGTGGTTCCCAATCTTCCTGCTAGGAGCGATTTTCGGAAAGCTGATGGAAGAAACGGGTGCAGCGAAATCCGTTGCCAAGAAGGTAACGCAGATCATTGGTAAAAAGAGGGCGATTCTAGGGGTACTGATCGCTTCCGCTTTATTGACATATGGCGGAGTCAGTTTATTTGTGGTTGTGTTTGCCGTTTATCCGATCGCGCTTGCGTTATTTAAAGAAGCAAACGTTACGAGAAGGCTACTTGTTCCCACTTTTGCGCTTGGGGCATTCACTTTCACGATGACGGCCATACCGGGTACACCGCAAATCCAAAACCTGATACCGATGGAGTATTTCCATACGACACCCACTTCAGGCATGATCATCGGTATCGTCACTTCATTGATAATGGCAGTTGGCGGGTATTTCTGGTTATCCTACAGAGAAAGATCTCTTTCTGCTAAAGGAGAAGGCTTCATTGAATCGGATGATGCGGTTACCGGTTCTGAGCAAGACGAAAAAGTACCGAATTGGTTATTGTCCTTGGTTCCGCTTCTTATTGTTGTCCTATTGCTTAACGTTGTGAAATTAGAACCTATCTATGCATTATTATTAGGGGTTCTGAGCATTATGGTCATTAATATCAAGGATTACAAAAAGTTCATTTTCTCTGTTAATGAGGGAGCGAAAGGGTCAGTGATGGCCATCCTGAATACTAGTGCCGCTGTTGGATTCGGAGCTGTCATTGCGGTTATACCTGCATTTGATAACATCACTTCTTGGCTGCTTAATATTTCGAGCAATCCGCTCGTTGCTGAATCTCTTGCCGTACAAATCATGGCAATCATCACTGGTTCAGCTTCAGGAGGTATGGGTATTGCGCTTAATGCACTTGGCGATACTTTTTACAGCTTGTCACAATCGACGGGAATCAGCCCGGATGTATTCCACAGAATGGCGGCAGTCGCTTCAGGTGCATCCATTTTCCCTAATAATGGTGCTCTATTGACGCTATTGGCGGTTACAGGATTGACTCATAAAGAAACATATAAGGATGTTTTCGTGGTTGCGTTCATCATCCCGACCATTGCCATGATCGTCGGCATCATAATGGGTGCCATCGGTATCGTTTAATAAATATCGATATATTAATTAATCTACTCTAGGAGGAATTCATAATGGTTGAAAATAAAGTCGTTATTATTACAGGTTCTGCTCGCGGTATTGGATTTGAAATTGGTAAGCATTTCGCTGAAAGTGGAGCCAAAGTGGTTCTTTCCGACATTAATGAAGAATCGGTGAAAGATGCTGCGGAATCATTGAAAAAACTTGGTTTCGATTCAATTGGAATCAAAGCCGATGTTACAAAAGAAGAAGATATCGTAAATATGGTGAAGGAAGCTAAAGAAACATACGGTTCGGTTGACATCGTGATTAACAATGCCGGGCTGCAGCATGTATCACCAATCGAGGATTTCCCGACTGCTAAATACGAATTGATGATAAAAATCATGCTGACAGCGCCGTTCATTCTAACTAAAGCCGTGTTCCCAATCATGAAAGAACAAGGTTTCGGCCGCATCATTAACGTCTCTTCCATTAACGGTGTTATCGGATTCGCAGGTAAAGCGGCTTACAACAGCGCAAAACACGGAGTGATCGGTTTAACGAAAGTTGCTGCTTTGGAAGGTGCAGAACACGGTATTACTGTTAATGCTTTATGCCCTGGATATGTCGATACTCCGCTTGTTCGCGGACAAATGGCAGACTTGGCGAAAACACGTAATGTTCCGATTGAAGATGTATTGGCAGAAGTCCTTCTTCCATTAGTGCCTCAAAAACGTTTATTGGATGTTAGTGAAATTGCTGATTATGCATTGTTCCTGGCAAGCGATAAAGCGAAAAGCGTAACAGGTCAAGCTGTTGTCATTGACGGTGGCTATACAGCTCAATAATCAATAATTATAAAAAAAATAAAGGTGAACCTTTCTGACAAATTTTAATTTGTCAGAGAGGTTCACTTTTGGCGTATTTTTAACTAGTTTAGGGAAATTATTCAAACTTGGAATATATGTTTAAGGGGGACTTTCATGGACTTAATGATTATATTGCTGGCGCTGGGGCTATTGATGTTTGCAGCCTATCGCGGCTATTCTGTCATTTTATTTGCACCTATCTTTGCACTTTTACCTGTTTTCTTCATTGACCCGGGGAATGTTTTGCCGTTCTATTCCGGCGTATTCATGGAAAAGATGGTCATTTTCATAAAAAACTATTTTCCCGTCTTTTTATTAGGGGCCATTTTCGGGAAGATCATCGAAATGTCGGGAATCGCCGAATCGATTGCGAAGACGATTGTCCGCTTGATCGGTGCCAAACAAGCGATGCTGACGATTGTCCTTTTGGGTGCGATTTTAACCTATAGCGGCGTGAGTTTATTTGTTGCGGTTTTCGCCATTTATCCTTTTGCCGTTCAATTGTTCAAGCAAGCCGACATACCTAAAAGGCTTATGCCGGCTACCATCGCACTTGGTGCATTCACGTTCACGATGGATGCTTTGCCGGGAACTCCCCAAATTCAAAATGTCATTCCTACGTCCTTCTTTGGTACAAACATTTATGCGGCTCCAATACTTGGAATCATAGGCGCCATCTTTGTCTTATCGGTTGGATTGGCCTACTTGGAAAGCAGAAAAAGAAGAGCCAAAAAAGCAGGGGAAGGATATTATGGGCTTGCTGCGAAAAATGCCGCTGATCCTGAACAGGAAAAAGGGGAGCCCGCTCCTGATTTACATTCAAACCAATCTGTATTCCGGCAGATTTTAGCATTCGTTCCGCTTGGGTTGGTTGCCATCATGAATAATTATCTATCTAAAGCCATACCAAACTGGTATCCTGATGGATTTGATTTTTCCGCAATGGGATTAGAAGATTATTCTGTTGATGTAGCAGCGAATGCTGCAATCTGGTCGGTGGAGATTGCACTGATCGTCGGGATCATCACAGCCCTTGCCTATGATTGGAAACGAGTGACGAAAAACATGAAAGAAGGACTGAACAACAGTATTGGCGGCTCATTGCTTGCCGTCATGAACACTGGTTCGGAATATGGTTTCGGCGGAGTCATCGCTGCCCTTCCAGGATTTGCGAAGATCAGTGACGGGATATCCGGTGTGTTCTCGAATCCGCTTGTCAACGGTGCTGTCACCACTAGTGCACTGGCAGGCATAACAGGGTCGGCCTCCGGGGGGATGGGAATTGCATTAAGCGCAATGGCTGATAAATACAATCAAGCAATCGCCGCGGCCAATATCTCACCTGAAGTGATGCACCGTGTAGTCGCGATGGCATCAGGCGGCATGGATACACTTCCGCATAACGGAGCCGTCATCACCCTGCTTGCCGTCACAGGATTAACGCATAGACAATCGTATGGAAGCATATTCATGATCACCATCATTAAATCATTGGCTGTCTTTGTCATCATTGCCCTCTATACTTGGTTTGGCATTATATAAAATGGTGAATTCACGAGTAAAACTCCAAAACTCACGAGTAAAAGCCTAGAATTCACGATATCGACGAAAATACAGGTTTATCTCCGAATATAGAGATATATCGACGTTACTTGAAGGTTTATCTCCGAAAATGTAGATATATCGACGAAAACTGCAGGTTTATCTCCGAAAATGGAGATATATCAACGAAAATTGCAGGTATATCTCCGAAAATGGAGATATACGAGTAAATCCCCAAAACTTTAGAGTAAAACCCTAAATAAGGTTATTGAGGTATCCAAACTTGATGTTTGGATATCTTTTTTTATACATATTGCAATTTATAAAATATAAAATGTAATATATATGTTGCAAAAAGTTAAATAAATCATATAATAAGGGTAAGCGATGGAATTATTGGAGGTCGATCAGAGATGAATCTATTCAAACGAACGAAAAAGATCACGGATGAGCGGGTTGAGAATGTTAGAAATAAAATTTATAAAGAAATGTATTACGTCATTTTGGCCATTTGCCTGGTGAGTGGACTTTTCAAACTATATAAATATGGTGCAGGCAGCGGGGAGTTATATCTGGAGTTCGCGATCCTTGTTGCAGGAGGGCTGTATTACTTAGCTCGTTCCATTTTCTTAGGTGTATTCTGGGATGAGGTGGAGATGCATGACCGCACAAGCAAAACACCGATGAGCAGGAAGACGATTCTTGGGACGGTTGCTTTAGCACTCATCATCGCTATATTCATGGGGGTGAATAGTGCTGTATCCTATGCCGATAGCAGTTCCCAGGGCGTATGGTATTTTGTATTGGTATCGTTTGTATCCGTTATGATCTATTTGCCGATTTTACTTCTGTTTTTTGGTGGTATATACTTGCTGGCGAAGAAAATCGGAATGAAGAATAGCTAAGATAATAAGAAATAGTAGGTGCTTTCCCTTGAAAAATATAAAACTGAAGCTTGCGAGAGTAGAAAAGGACTTGTCACAAGAAGAACTGGCCAAGATTGTCGGCGTATCCAGGCAAACGATAGGATTGATTGAATCCGGAAAGTATAATCCCTCATTAAGTTTATGTGTCGGAATTTGTAAAGCATTATCCCGCACATTGGATGATTTATTTTGGGAGGAAGACTGATTAGGGTATCCATTGACTTGGATATCTTTTTTTTAGGAATTTATCATCAAAAAATGGGGGAAGGTATAGCATGTAAGCAAAAATCTAACATTCGAGAGGGATGGTTTGATGGATCGTACGATTGGCTACTTACGTGAGATATTGTCTAACTATACGGACCAATATCCTGAAGCCCAGGAAATTTATAATAAAATCAAAAGCGGACATTTTCATTCTGAAGAAGAACTCGTCAATAAACTATCCGGTAAAGAAGCCAGTCTCCTTAACCATATTCTTCCTCAGGAAATTAAACATGCGAAGGAAGCTAGTGATACGGAACGGGTCACGCAATTATCAGAGGTATATGAACTGATTATTATATGATAAAACCTTGTCCATGATGATCATGGACAAGGTTTTATTGGTTTTATTCCATTTCACTTAGTGAATCCATATGACTGGCTATCATGGCGATGATCGTACTTGCTTCTTCCTTGCTGAAAATGAAATTCGTTTCATCCTTTATCAGGTCATCATCAGCTGTCCGAATCCGATTGATCCGTTTCAGTACACCATCACCTGTTTCCTGGACGATACCGAATTGATAGGTGACCTCGACTTCATTATCCTGGATATAGGCAGTCACTTCAGGCGTTTCCCAATCTACATCGATTTCGTATATTTCGGAATCGTTGCCGTCTGGATCATACAAATCATCATTATCATCATCCATATCATATTCGTAATCATCATCTTCCTCTTCCAAATAGTTATGGAAGCTCTCATGGACAGCATCGACGATATCTTCAATGTCCGAAAGAATGACCTTGCTGATCTGTCCTAAATCAGGCTCGAACGATTCCATATAAAATTCTTCATTGTACGGATCAAAAAACAGCGTGGCAAAATAATCCCGCTCATTGTCATCCAGCTCTGTATAAAACTCGATGCGTGGATGCTTAGACCCGCGCTCCACGATCAAACTGCCATTGCGGTCGTATTTTTCACAAATTGATTTAAGATGATCCTGCAATTCCCCGCTTACTCTGTCAAACCATTCTAATGACATCAACATCCACTTCCTTTCGTGATTATTATTTCCCAGAAAAGGCGAATTTGACGTGCCATTTAAAGCCAACTGCTATTTATCTTCGCATCAAAAAGGTCAGTTATAAAAAAATAATTTCAAGGGAAAATAAAATGAAAAGCAAAAACGATAATAAAAATAGAGGTTAGATTTCCCTATACCTTTCAATAATAAAGTCAATAAAATATCTGCTTGCTATTGGCAATACCCTTTTATCTTTGTATGCCAATGTAATTGTTCGGATAATAGAAGGGGAGATGGCTTTCGTTACAATATTATAGGGACATTTATTTAAGAGCAGTTTCGGTAAAATCGAAATGCCAAGCTTTTGTTCAATCATGGACATAATCGCATAAGGATCATAGACCCGGTATTGTGTATCAGGTTCAAAATTGTACTGTTTAAAAATTATTAATGGTTCATGTATAACTCCCTCATCCAACAGGATATAAGGATCTTTTAGCAATTCCTCCAAGGAGACTTCTGTGGATGATGCTAAAGGGTGATCTACTGGCATTACAGCCACCATTTCATCTTCTTGCAAGGGAATCGTAGTTAAATCCGTAACATTTGAATTCACAAAGCCAAAGTCTACGCTGCCTTCTTTAATCCAGTTTGAGATTTCCGAATAATTTCCTTGATGTAATTCAAAATGAACAGTCGGGTAAAGTTCCTTGAAATCCTTGATCAATCCCGGTATCCAATGACATGTAACACTGGAAAAGGTGCCAATTCGAATAAGACCGCTTTGCAGTCCCTCCATCTCTTTATGCTTTTCAGTCAGTTCCCTATGTGAATTACAAATCTTCCGGATATATGGCAAAAATTCCTCGCCATCTGGTGTCAGGGTAATACCCTTTCGAGAACGTAAAATAAGAGTGGTGGAAAGCTCTTCCTCTAATGAATGCACCATTTGGCTAATGGCGGACTGCGTATAGCCAAGTTCTTCAGCAGCTTTTGTAAAACTGCCTGTTTCTATGGTTTTGATAAATGCATAATAAGAATTCAATCTGACTAACCCCTTTGCATTAGTAATTCTAATAGACCTATTATAAAAATTGGTTTTACTAATGTAAATGGAAGAAATAAAATATAGTTGGGAACAGAACAACAGAAAATAAAAAAATCAAGGAACCTAAAATAGATCAGGAGTTGAAGTAGAAAAATAATGAAAATTAACGTTAAATACAGAAATATTATTTATGCATTTTTAATGGCATTTAGTATGTCCTTTTTTATTTCATTTATATTAGTCTCAATAAATAGGGGTTATGATCATATATTCCTAGCTACTTGGTTAAAAACTTGGTCACAGGCTTTTATCTGTGCTTTCTTTGGAGCTTACTTTTTCCCGAGAGTAATACAACAAATAATGAGAAGAATTGATTTTGTAGAAAAACCGATAATAATTGAGAAAGATTTTTTAGTGAGAGAAGAAGACAAATGATAATTGCCAGTAGATAATCAAAGGATTTCCTTAAAAAAAGTAAAGAATATGGACTTTTAAAAAATACTGATATAGAGCTGCCCAAATGATGGGGAGCTTTTTATGCGTTTTCCGTAAAAGTTTCAAGACCATGCTACTTTCATCCTGTAAAAGTTTATATAGAGTGTGAAAGGGGGTGAGTGGTATGGCAAATCAAATTCCAGTATCAAGTACGTTGCGAATCGATTTTGAGACGGGGTTAAATGAAAAAGGCGCCCTCGTTTTCAAGCGGAGGACATTTTCAAACATCAAGGTTGAGGCGACGGCGGACCAGTTGTTTTCGACAGCAGTTGCAATCGCAAGTGTACAGAATTATCCAATGGGTGAAGTGACCCGAGTGGATACGTATTCTTTGATTGGCTAATCGGTTTTCGAAAGATGTCGGAAGAGGGGGAGGTGATTTGAAATGGCTAAAGTATTGGAATTGATTTTCGTTACAGCGGAAGGAAAGTCAGCGACGATTTCCGTTGATAATCCGAAGGATCCGGTCGGAGTAAACACGGTTAAACAGGCAATGGAAAAAATCATTGCGGGGAATGTGTTCGTTACATCCTCCGGGAATTTTGTCGATTTGAAGGCGGCGCGCCTTGTCGAGCGGAATGTGGAGGAAGTCGAACTTATTTAACGAACGGGAGGTTACACACTTGAAGTGAGGTGAATAAAAAGTGGATCAAATTCTGCCATTTGTCAGTGATATTGGGTTCCCGATCATTGTTACCCTCTATTTGCTTCATAGAATTGAAACGAAATTGGATACTTTGAATGAAACCCTTGTAGAGCTGCCAAATCGCTTGCGAGAAGGGATTCCCAAGTAGGTTAGGAAGCATCATGAGTGATATCATTCATGATGCTTTTCCTTTTGAAATTTTAATAGATTCTAGTTTTATATCAAATCTATCGGGTATACATAAAACTGTAGCTAGTTCATAAAAAATCCAAATAATAAGGAGGAGTTTTAATGACTAACAACAATGAAAAAATGAGCAGGGAAGAAGCAGGCCGCAAAGGCGGGGAAGCGACAGCAAAAAATCATGATAAGGAATTTTTCCAAGAGATTGGTCAAAAAGGCGGAGAGGCCACTTCCGAAAATCATGATAAGGACTTCTATCAGGAAATTGGCAAAAAAGGCGGAGAGGCTAGAGCCAATCAACGTGATGGATCCGATGATTGAAAAATGTGCAGGAAAAAGCAGGACTTAATAGCGAGGAAAAAAGTCACCGCTAAATAAAAGAAGCGACCTGAAGTATTTAGCTGATTCTAGTTTTATAGCTGTTCAAGCGGGTACATGTCATATGTAGCTAGTACATGAAAAATCCAAATAATAAGGAGGAATTTTTAATGGCTAACAACAATGAGAAAATGAGTCGTGAAGAAGCAGGACGTAAAGGTGGAGAAACAACAGCAAAAAATCATGATAAGGAATTCTATCAAGAGATTGGCCAAAAAGGCGGAGAAGCAACATCCGAAAATCATGATAAGGACTTCTATCAGGAGATTGGCCAAAAGGGCGGAGAAGCCACATCCAAAAATCATGATAAGGACTTCTATCAAGAGATTGGCCAAAAGGGCGGAGAAGCCACATCCGAAAATCATGATAAGGACTTCTATCAGGAGATTGGTAAAAAAGGCGGAGAAGCGACATCCGACAGTCATGGCAAGGAATTCTATCAGGAAATCGGCGAAAAAGGCGGAGAGGCACGGGCCAATCAACGTGATGATTCCGATGATGGAAAAATGAGCCGTGAAGAAGCAGGACGCAAAGGCGGGGAAAAAAGCCGCCGTTAAAATATAATCCAGTTAAACTTATAAATGACCGAGGGACTACCATTCCCTCGGTTTTTTTATGCCATCAGCAAGTCCCGAGGAAATAACCTCCACAGCACATTGCAAAGTGTGCTTGGAGATTAAAGTGGGTAAAGAAATAACACTAGAAAAGAAAGAGGTGATGAAGAAGTTGATTGCCCATTATCCATTTCCCCGTTTAAAAGTAGGCGGAGTTACATTCACTGCAAGGCATTCATTGCTTGCTCTTGGTCTTGCGGGAATCGCTTATATCATTTCCAATAAGAGGAAGCATCAAGCGGTATTCAAAACGGCTTCATTGATGTGTAAGATCGAACGGAAAGAAGATTCCATAAAGCTTATTTGGCCTGATGAAGGCGGTTACTATCGGGTATTCAGGGGGCGAGAGCTGATTTACAGCGGCTCGGAGCCGAAGATTGCAGATCGGGGTCTGACTCCAGGAACCATCTATACGTACACGATAGATAGCTGCAATGAAAAAGAACAGGCAGTAAACAGGATGAAAATACAGACATCAACGACCGCCGAGAATAAAAAAGAAGATAATATCCTTTTGGATTTGGTATTCACCACGATTGTCGCAAAAGGCCAAGCCAGCCTGGAATGGGAGCCCATCAAAGGAATAAAAGAGTATACGATTTATCGAAATGGCGTGGATATTGGGAAAGTGGGTGGATGTTCCTTCAGTGATCGAAGTATTAGTGAAGATCAGGAATACACATATACCATTAAAGCAAAGCGGCCCCTTCCGCGTTCGGAGCAGGAGTCCTTTGCCGTGAAATCCCTTCTAGCGAGTATTGTCGGAGCCGTAAAAAAAGGTTCATCCCAAGCAAAGGCAGCGATCGAGGAAATAACGAATACGAAAAAGATTGGGCCTGTAAAAAAGCTTTTACAGCCAGTTGAAAACGATGTGGACGGTAAAAAGAAAAGAAATTGGCAGCTGCGCTATACCACCTTTTTACCGGAAGAGTGGCTGAAAAACCCCAATCTTGCATCGAAGGTTCCCATTTTTAAAGGTGACAATCGCGGGTTTGATCCTGAATCATCCAGTTTCCGGACTAGAGTCGATGTGTATATTCACGAAAAGGAACGAAAGGCCGAGATTGAATTTTCCAAAGCGGTCGGGAAAAGTGAAGCCTACAATCATGATGGCGATTTCCTTGAGGAAGGAGTGGCCTCGGATGAAGACATTGTAGTGAAGCGCGTATTATCCAATCATGAGAAAACGACCATTCAGCTGACACACTCTGTAGGCAACCCAGTCATCATTTCTCCAGCCGTGGATTATAAAGTGATTGGGACCTTTTACCGAAATGGCGAAATCAATATAGCAGGCTATCATGATCAGGCACCGCATCACGAAGTCTACCTCAAGGAGGCAGATGACCCAGACTGGGCACCCCTGCACCTGGCGGAAAACAAAGGGCTCGAAATGATGGCGCATCCTACGGCCAATCATTTATGGAGATACTCCTCATTTACACAATGAAAAGGACGAAAAGCCGTGAGCGCTGATCGTCCTTTTTTTTGTTGATACTAGAAAGTTGACCATTTCCAATCCAACAAATACATTTTCTTTATAAAAATCGCTTTCGAACACTTGGCGACGGCAGCATACAGCTTTCTTCTTTCTTTCCGAACCATTTGTAACGGTTTCTGGCAATGAAATCATAAACGAAGTTCCGGATGAAGCTTGGAACGATGATGAAGCCGTAAAGCAGTTTCCATGCCCCTTGTAAGCGACGGCAAATCCTCAAGGCTGCAGACGATTTATAGTAGGCCTTATCCTTTTCAATCAGGACCATGCTATCTATATCTGCTGGAACATCATACTTCTTCAGCAACTCTTGCCCCGCCTCACTTTGAAGCGAAGCGTAATGAAAAAGCCCCTGCGGATCCCGCTTTATAATGAACTGGACACTCGAATCGCAAAAGTTGCATTCACCATCAAATAATATGATTGGATTCATGAACATTCCTCCTATAGAGAGACGTTATCATACTCATGCTTATATAATACACTACCCGTTCTGCTAAGGCGAAAACGTCTGGAACTGCTTGGGATTTGATTTTGAAAGTGATTGTCCGTTCCGGCAAGTCATTAACGGGTGCGTTAGCGCGTCTCGATTGGCGGGTGGAGTTTTTTGTTTAAGTCTCTGTTATCAAACTGTTATTTTCCATTAACTATACTGTAAACAAGCTATGATATGGTAGATACTCCAATGAAGTTCCGTAAATAAACAGCCGGCAATCCTATATTAGTGGAAAGCCGGCTTTTTCATTCAAACCATAATTGAGGATCAGAAGATATAACTAGCAGTTTCTTTATAGGGGGTAAGATTTCATGAAGCGTGATCCGTATTTTGATAATGCGAAAGCTGTTTTAATCGTACTAGTTGTTTTGGGACACACATTAGCTAGAATGGTGGAAGAAAATGAATGGATTTTAACAATTTATTTGTTTATTTTTTCATTCCATATGCCAGCTTTTATTTTAGTATCCGGCTATTTTTCAAGAAAGATAAAAAGTAAAAAGGACCTCTGGGGGCTAATTAAGAAAATATTAATTCCCTATGTAATATTCCAGGTGATTTATACCTTCTATTATCAGAAGTTATTTGATGAGCCAATTGAATTCACAATTTTGACTCCGAGATGGGCTTTATGGTTCTTAATAAGCTTATTCTGCTGGAATATATTATTGTTTATATTTTCCTCGAGGAAATATGGAATCGTTTTTTCAATAATTGTCTCTCTAATAATCGGTTACTTTGGTGAAGTGAATGAATGGTTAAGTTTGTCGAGAACGTTCTTTTTCTTTCCTTTCTTTTTAATTGGTCATTTTTTAGAAAAAAATCATTTTGAATGGGTTAAAAAGAAAAGTAATGCCCTAATAGGCTGGGCTGTACTAGGTTTAATCTTTATCGGTATTTATTTCTATGGGGAAATGACTTGGAGGGAATGGTTTTATGGCCGCTTAGGTTATAAGGAATTAATGGAAAGCTCCATTGCCCTCGGTTTTATATATAAGTTTCTCGTTTATTTAATTATGGGAGCAGCAACTTATTGTTTTTTATGTATTGTTCCTAAAAAACATACTTTTTTTACTGAAATAGGATCAATTACATTAGGTATTTATCTTTTTCATATGTTTTTTCTGGAATATGTTTATAACTCATTTATATATGATTGGATCAAAGAAAGTGGCCAGTACTATGTTTTATTAGTCATACCTGTAACCATTATATTTATATTATCAAGAAAACCGATAGTAAAAGTGGAATGTGTGTTAATAGGAATGAAAATGAAAACGAAAACATAACAGAATTTTAACTCATATAAAGTAACTAGCCCATTTGTTTGAAGGGCTCAGGCTGTAGACAAACTCGATGAAGAACAAGTTAGTCTCAATTTTCATTTAGGTTTATTAAACATGGAACGTCGATTTCCACTTCAGGCACTCGCTTTCCGCGGGCGGTCGGGGAGCCTCCTCGGTGCTTTTGCGCCTGTGGGGTCTCCCCTCGACCCGCTTTTCCCGCAGGAGTCTCGCACCTTTCGTTCCAATCAACTCTGTTTTGAAATTTAGATAAAGCCCCTTTTGTTTACAGTTTTTATGAGGGTTTATTAAACCTGGAACGTCGATTTCCACTCCAGGTACTCGCTTTCCGCGGGCGGTTGGGAACGGTCTCATCTCGAACTATGATTTTAATACAAGACTAGATTATCCTTCATGTTTTTTTACTGTAATCCTTATTGGATTGAAGAAATTTGCGACACTCCTGCCGAATTACTGGCTAGCCGAGGCACCGCAGCCGCTTGCTTTGATGCGGCTTGGCAGACAGTCGGCGGAAAGGGAGCGGATTTCTGAAATCATCTGGAACGTTTTTTAAATAAAAAAACTGCAGTCAAGCTGGCTTTTCTTAGATTTTATCTACAGACAGAATCCCTTCAGTTTGAAGGGTTTTTTTCATGAAAAGAAATTGCCAGATATTTAGTGATCTACAAAAAAATCTATTTAATGGAGATTAAATGGATGACCCACTAAAAGGGTTACAACCCTTATAAAGTTATTTCAGGAAAGAAAATGAAGTTCATTCCCCGAAATGTTTCCAAAATTATTAAGGGGTAATTACTTTTGTATTTCACTTTCAATAAATCAACTCTAAACATTCAGATTTATTTTATTATGACTATATAGGATTTTACTATCATCAAAGGAGCGGCATATGAAAAAGTTTTTCTTCATCTTCATTTTGGCTTTAATCCCCTTCGCCTCTACAACTGTAAGTGCAGAATCTGACTTACCCCTCAATAGTGAAGCCGGTATCATTATTGATGCGAAAAGTGGAAAAGTATTATACGAAAAAAACATGAATAAAAGTATGTATCCAGCCAGTCTAACGAAAGTTGCCACGGCTATATATGCTATAGAACACGGGGATATGAACGAACTAGTGACTGTAAGCAAGAAAGCAGCGAAGGCAGACGGGTCTTCGGTATTTATTGAACCTGGGGAGGAAATAGAGCTTTCCAAATTAATTGCAGGAATGCTAATCAACTCCGGAAATGATGCAGCCATCGCAATTGCCGAGCATATGTCTGGCAGTGAAAAACTGTTTATGGAAGATTTGAATGAGTTTTTAAGAAAAGAAGTAAACGTCACCGATACTCATTTTACGAATCCCCATGGATTGTTTGACAAAGACCATTTAACTACAGCCAGTGACCTTGCGAAAATTACCCAATATGCAATGAAAAATGAAACTTTCCGTGATTATTTTGGGAAGAAGGCTTTACCATGGGAAGTGGAAACATGGGACACGACTCTAATTACCCATCATAAAATGTTAAAAGGCGAACTTCCCTATAAGGGAATAACCGGCGGGAAAACCGGTTTCGTCAGTCAATCCGGCTACACCCTGATTTCCACTGCCACCAGAGGTGATCAGGAATTGATTGCTGTCACTCTAAAAGCTCCTTCAGACAAGGTTGCCTACGCTGATACCAAGCTTTTATTCAACTATGGCTTTGATAACTTTATATCAGGCAAAATTGATAAAAAAAGCAAACTTTATTCAGCGGACTACTCTCATTCCTACACGCTGAACGAAGACTTATACTATACTCATTCAAGCAGTGATCAACCTAGTCTAAAAACGGGTAATGATGGAATTCTCTCAATCATGAACCAAGAAGGGGAAGCAATAGAATCCTTTGACCTTAAAACGGTCGCTGATGTTAGGAACACAGTATTGCCTGCCCCGATTAAAAAAGAAACAACCAATGATAAGCTAATTAAATTATCTGTCCCATCCCTAGGATTGGGAGGGTTTTAGAACTCGTTACTATACATACCCCAGTTTATAAATAATAAAAACAATAAAAGAGTGCCCTTATCATGTATCACTGATAGGTGTACTCTTTTATTTTTATTGATGATTCGAACACAGGAATATTCTTATCTACTGCAAAACGATCTTGTTTTTAGATAGGACAACTTTATTATGTCAAATAAGATCATATTCCTGAATTCGGATATTTCCCTAAAATAATCAACCGAATTGGAAATGGAGTATATGACCATAATAGTATTAAAAAAACTATTAGGGATGATTTCATGATGTATATCTATAATGATTATGGGGGGACACATACCACGTCTATGGCTGCCGCATATCATTTAAAACAATTACCTCAATCGGAAAGAAAACTAACTAAGGAAGAAATATTAAATGTAAAATATTTCAATAAATTAACGAAAAAGGAATTTGGAAAGCTGATTTTTCGCGGGACCGATGAAGATGGCAACTCAGTTTATACAATTGGACATAAAAGAGAAAAGCTTGTGGTTCCAGCATTAAAAGAATTGACATTACTACTAGAAGAGAAATTTCATTTTAACGAAAAAATAGTATTCTCCAATACATCACCAACGGTACCTATTGCTATGTCTATAGGGGGTTACCTATCAAGAGCAATAAAAGTTGATTTTATAGGTGTACCATTATTAGTTATAGGTGCAAAACAATGCTGTGATAATATTTTTCGGTTGGTTGAAAATACGAAACAAATAGGAAAAGCAGCGAATGGGGAAAAGGTGATTATATTAGAGAATGAAATATATAAGTAATATTAATTATTGTAAAAGATTGCTTAGCCCATCGAAATTCGTTTTTGAAAGTGCAGTTTGTAACTTTATTAGGAATTAAAGTCAACGATTGATGTTGGCTTTTTTTTAGCTTCTGGGAGAATATACGCTATATAGACGTGGTGCTTGTTCAATGAACTTAATCGAACAATAAACCACCACCCGAAAGTGGAGGTCTATTATTGAATCGAGGAAATTACTGCTCCTTTAAGCTGGTTACAGAAACACTTTGTTTTTTATTTGGATCATCAAGGGGATGGATTGTAGCTGTTCCATTTTGTTCATCGACGTGCTCGATATAGATGCTTTCCTCATTATAGGTTACATTAACCATATTTGGTGAAGAAGCAATTTCTTCTGCTCGTTGTGCTTTCATTTTAGCCACCTCCTTTGATTTTGCAACATGTATAATATTTGTTTCGGGTTACTTAGTTATACTTGTTGTATTAAAATTCTTCCAAGAATTCCTTAAACCTTACTTAAGATCGAGTTATGTTTAAGGCAGCTTTTAACATTTCGGCAGGTTAGTTCAGAAGATTAAAATCAGTGATTTGGTATAATTACAGAAAATTAAAAAGGGTCAGGGGGATGTAAAATGAATATTAAGGGGTTTTCGATTTCCACTAATAAAAAGCATTTAGATTTGGATTTAATACATAATTTTTTGAATCAGGAAGCTTACTGGTCAAAGGGAATACCCAAGGAAACAGTAATAAAGTCAATCGAAAATACGACCTTATGTTTTGGGGTTTATAAAGGTGAAATAGGAAATGAAGATATTGAACAAGTTGGATTTGCAAGGGTAATAACCGATTTAGCAACCCATGCGTACCTTTGCGATGTGTTTATATTACCTGACTATCGTAAATTAGGATTATCAAAATGGTTAATGGAGGTTATCACCAATCATTCCGATCTAGAAGGGGTTCGCAGGTTTATGTTAGCTACCAATGATGCACATTCATTATATAAAAAATACGGTTTTAACTAGATTGATAATCCAGAGCTATTTATGCAAAAAGTCCGTAAATCCCCATCTTAACAATAAGAGTATTTTCATTAACACGTGCGAAAGTTCTCTAAGGGGCAGTGACGAATTGCTCTTTTCTTATAGAGCAAAAGGGGCATTAGCTGAAGTGGAAATTCTGACCTATATGCAGGAATACAGTAAATTTACGAAAAGATATGAGGAATTAAAATGGAAAAATTTAATTTGATCAAGCAAAATCATAATGTAGTTCCAAATTATAAAGTAAATGATAAGGAAGTTTCTTTTGAAATATACATTAGTCCCAAACAAGAGGTCTGCATTATTGGGAAATTAGATAATAACTATATATGCTGGTGTTCTATAACTCCTATTTCTGACTATGAAAATAATTCTGCTATTTTTCAATATGTATCGAATCTCCAAACCAAAACGATATCAAATGATTATAAAGCTTTAGGAGATCGGTATAAAGAAGTGAAAAATTGGCATAGAATGCAGATTAGTAAGAGACCTTATCAAGATCAGTATCTTTATTATTCTCCAGTAAATTCTTCCTTCTTTACGGAAGGTAAATTTTTCGGAAGAGAAATCTATACATTTTATAAACAAGAGAGAGCCAAATGTGATTACAGGTTAATTGACGATGCTTATATAACTATTTTAAAAAGATATAAAAGCATTTTAAATAAAGAAAATCAAGAATATAGTTATTATCATGAAATGAACCCACTAATTAGGATAATAAAAGATGAAAGTTACATAAAACTATGTCCAATATCAGAAATCAGACAATTATATTTAGAATGCCTTGAAAAATGTGATGATTTATATAACCGATATATGACAGAGGTTCGTTAAAAAATATTTTGCGGATTGGTTTTGAGGGTAGTCCTTTATAAAAATTAGAAATAATAAAATGACATACAGAGTGTTAGTTTTCATTACTTTTGTAAAAGGAAGTAATTGCATTTTCATTGAAAGTCTATAAGAAATCGTGAAGGTTTGTTAAACTAACGGAAAAGTTTATATCCTGCATAATCGTCCACAGAATGTCGGATGATTAGTTTCAACTCCTGCTATTCTGTTGATATAAGGGAGGTCATTGAATGGATTTGCTCAAAAATATGAATGGTGCCATTAAATTCATTGAAGAAAATCTTACGAACGAAATTGACTTTAAAGAGGTTGCAAGGATAGCTTATTGCTCGGAATATCATTTTAAAAGGATGTTCTCCTTCCTTGCAGGTATTTCACTATCCGAGTATATCCGCCGAAGACGGCTTACACTTGCAGCGTTTGAGCTTAAAGATAACAACATGAAGGTCATTGATATAGCGATAAAGTACGGGTACAGCTCACCGGACTCTTTTGCGAGAGCGTTTCAACATTTGCATGGCATCACACCATCTGAAGCGAGAAGTAATGGCCATTCACTTAAAGCCTATCCACCGATGTCCTTCCAATTATCCATTAAAGGAGGCAGTGAAATGAACTATCGAATTGAAGAAAAAGAGGCGTTTCACATAATTGGAATTAAAAAAAGAGTTCCAATCATTTTTAACGGGGTTAATCCAGAGATTGCATCGATGTGGAAAAGTTTAGACGAGAAAACGATAAATGAACTTAAACACCTATCGAATGTCGAGCCATTAGGACTGCTTAGTGCATCTGCGAACTTTTCCGAAGGCAGGTTGGAGGAAAAAGGGGAGCTTGATCATTATATCGGCGCAGCAACAACGAGGGAATGTCCAGAAAACTTAACACAGCTGAAAGTAGATGCATCTACATGGGCGGTATTCGAAGCAGTCGGACCCTTTCCTGAAACACTGCAAAATGTATGGGGCAGGATTTATTCCGAATGGTTTCCATCCTCTAACTATGAACAAAGAGAAGGGCCGGAAATCCTTTGGAACGAAAATAAAGATATAACCTCACCAACATTTAGAAGTGAAATATGGATCCCCGTTATGAAAAAGTAAATATAGGCAAAAGATTTATTCGAAGAGCTGTCTTAAGGCAGCTTTTTTTCCTGTGGAAAAAAAGGAAGGTTAATGAGGGAGAGCTAGGTAATATTTGCTTTAACGAGCTATAATGATGGATAGAAAGTGCTTATATAAGGAGATTGAAAAATGCCTGTTATTGAGTATCAACAATTTATTAAAGCACCAGTTGAATTATGTTTTGACCTAGCGAGGAGCATGGATATCCATACTAAAACGACAGCGAAAACAAAGGAAATTGCTGTTGATGGTGTGACAGAAGGGCTTTTAGAAAAGGGAGATACTGTTACTTGGGAAGCCATTCACTTTGGTATTAAACAAAGGCTGAAAGCCAAAGTGACATTAATGGAAAAACCATATAAGTTTGTGGATATTATGATGAAGGGTGCCTTCCATTCATTCATACACACACATCAGTTTATAGAAGAACAGGGCGGAACTATAATGATGGATAAATTTCAATATAAGTCACCGTTCGGTCCGATTGGAGTTTTAGCTGATAAGTTGTTTTTAGAGAAGTATATGAGAGCATTTATCGTTTCTCGTGCAAAGGCACTGAAAAAGATTGCCGAGAATATGAACTAGGTTAGTGGCAGGTCAGTTCATAAAGAAAGCAGGTAGAAGCAAGAAATGTTGAATTTGACCCAACTATCACACTTAATAATTATGACATTTGTGAAATTGAACTACATGAGAAAACACTACTGGTAAGTAGTTATAGAACTAATGGGTGCTTTAGCTGAAGTTCGTAGCTGTCTTTATCACCGGCACCCTGAACGTTAGCAATTGGCTCGGCTCAGCGGTACAACCGTGTTAGGCCCGCGGATACAACCGGCCTTTATTTATAATTACGGATCAAATCGTTTGGCTGCGATTTGATCTTTTTATTTGTTTTTATAAGAATAACACAGGTAGAACAAATGTTCCAGTATAAAAGTGTAAAATTATTACTTTTTTTGAAAAATCAGCTCTGATAAAAAGTATTGTTGATTTTCTGAAGACTATAGGGGCAGGTTAGCTAGGGAGCCTTAGTGTTTTCCAACTTTGCAAGAGTCATATGCTATAATTAGCCAAAAAAGGAGAATTTTATTTGAATGCACTAATTATCTCTATATATTTAACTATTACACTTGTATCGCTTACTTTCGCTGGACCTTATTCTCCATTGGTGGGACTTGCAGTTGGATTGCCATTACATATTCTAATATTACTTACACAAATATATAAAGAATTAAAAGTGATATCTAAAAAACTATACGAATAATTTTGTCAACTCTACGTCTGTGCAGTAGACATGAGTTATGGTTAAACCAAAAAAGGAAAGGGGTGAAGTTCTTTGGGTTACAATATCGGTGATATGGTATATCAACTTATTATGTTTGTTTTGTTGATTGGGGTGATTTTTGCTGTTTACTTTTTTGTTCGTTCTCTTCTTACAAGGTCAAAACAAACCAATAAAATAGAACAAAAACTTGATAGAGTAATTGAGATGCTTGAAAAGGATAAAAGAGATTAATTTCTTTTAATCCTTTTCTTTTTTTGTTCCACACAAGCCACTCTAGCGGCGCAGGTTAGTCGAATAAGAAGCCGAATATACTCTAGTGATTTCATCTAATGCAAAAAAGATTATTGAGCAAATAACCGCAAAGATAAAGAAACCTCCTGGGTCAATAAAGTATGTAGCCAATCCAAAACCAATATGTATTACTCCAGATAACCAGAAACGAATATTGAAATACTTCATTGAAATAAATTCAGCAATGAGTGAGACTGGTAAGCCATAAAAGAAATTTCCCATTAAACTATAAAAAAATACAATAAGAATAATCTGAAAGAAATCTCCATCTAATTTAAAGGATGGTTCTTCAAAAATCGAGACAAGAAATAAACCAATAGTAAAGGTTAATGATGAGTAGAATGCCACTTTAATTTTTCTGAAATGGTCTTTAAACAGAAGCTTTCTAATCACAGGAAATAAAAACGCAATCGTTATTAAAGCAAGTAAAGTTTTAATTATGATCGGTGTAGTTGAAACTAGTACTATTGTCAACAGAACAAGCATGGAGAAAACAAGAATATAAGAATTTCCTTTTATCATAAATACCTCGAACCTTTTTACCTTCATTGTACAATAAGCTGATGTTAGTAGGATATTACAAAACAATTATCATCTTCACAGAGATAAATCCTTTTTGAATGTTCGTATTATTAGTGATAAGGTGTCCGGCAGTTCGACGCTGTGTCAGGTGAAGGTGTATGAAATTTCAAAACAGTAAAAATACGCTGTTAAACTGTTTTATTTGTGATCAAGGGTGGTTAAAAAAGTTTTCGGTGATTTTGTGTCAATATCCTAATTAGAACATATGTTGAATTAACCCATTTAATTTTTTCCTCCTAAAACAAATAAGGAGATGTTTCTATTGTCAAATTGTGGTCATGAATCAAATTGCGGTTGCGGTAACGATGTTGGTGGATTTGGTGGCGGTTTCGCTTTTATAGTCGTTTTGTTTATCCTCTTAATCATCGTTGGAGCTGCTTGTTTCGGCGGCGGCGATAGAGGTAACGATTGCTGTTATCCCGTTCAAGGATATGGCGGTTTCTGCTAACAAATGTATAAAGAAAAGCCGACCTTTATTGGTCGGCTTCCTTTATGCTAACTTATTTTAATTATCGCGAAGTAAGCTTTATGACTGATTCGATAATCATATCCCAGTCTTCACTATGAATCTCATGCCCTGATCCATCAAGAGTCACTAATTCAGCATGAGGGATGGCTTTCGCAAGAGCAAGTCCGTGCTCGTATGGCAAGGCTGGATCTTCTGTGCCGTGAATGATGAGGACAGGTACGGAAATCTCACCCATTCGATCGAAATATTCGTCTCCGCCAGCAAGCATGGCATGATTGAATCTGCTCGGTAGCTGTTTGGCACGGTCAGCCTCTCTTTTTGCCAGTTTATGCATTCTTTCCTGCTCATAAGGTTTGGAACCGGCTAAAGTTTTCCATCCATCCGCAAGATAAGCGATGACCGTCTCCCGATTTGACCAATCAATGGAAGCACTTTTTGCATGATGATCCAATATGCTCTGATCCATTGGAGGCAGTTTTTCCATTACTGTCCCGAACACGCTTGATGCAATTAGCGTAAGCGTATTTACGCGTTCCGGATATCTTAAGGCAAGAATCTGGCCGACCATACCGCCTAGGGACATTCCAACGATAGAAGCCCGCCCTATGGAATAAGCGTCCAGGACACCAGCGGCATCGTCAGCCAAATCCGTTATTGTATAGTTGGAGGTACCGGGTTCATAAACGGTAGACCGGCCCAGATCCCGATGATCGTAGCGAATGACAAATCTCCCCGAAGCGGCAAGGCGGAGACAGAAGTCATCATCCCACCAGTCTAATGAAGACATCGCTCCCATGATCAAAAGCACGGCAGGGTCCTTAGGGTTTCCAAAACTTTCAGTACATATATCCACTTTATTTATTTTCAGTATCTGTTCACTCATGTTTTTTACCTCCGTATTAAATATTATCCAATAGCCGTTACGATGGCGCAGATCAATATATACTTTCCGGAGCATGATGATTGGCCTGCGCTTTTAATTATCGCAGTCTAACCCACTTAATAATCATGACGCGGCCTCCTTTTAATAGTTGTAAAAGTGGGAGGTATCCCTATATTACTTTAACATGGGGGATTTCTTTGCGCCACCAAATTTTCCCACATTTCCATGCGGACAGAAAACCCCGAATACAGAGCACCTTTTTTGGTGCCATTTATTCGGGGTTTTTAAAATGCATTTTCGTTTTATTGAGCTGTATATCCGCCATCTAACACGACTGCCTGGCCTGTGACGCCCCTTGCTTTGTCGCTTGCGAGGAAAATGGCGTAGTCGGCAATTTCACTTACATCGAGTAAGCGGTTTTGTGGGACAAGTGGATATATGACCTCTTCCAAAACGCTTTCCAGTGGAACTTGTCTTGTTTTCGCCAGGTCCTCCAGTTGACCGCGGACGAGAGGCGTGTCCACGTATCCTGGGCAAAGGGCATTGACGGTTATGCCAAAAGAGGCGCTTTCCAAGGCGGCGACTTTCGTCAATCCGATTACACCGTGTTTGGCACTGTTGTACGCTGCTTTGTTGGCGAATCCAATCAGACCGTTAATGGAAGAGATGTTGATTATCCTGCCGAAGCCCTGTTCTTTCATGATGGGCAAAACGTTCTTAATTGAAATGAACGGCGCGGTCAGCATGATTTTGATCATAAGTTCGAATTTTTCAGTTGGAAACTCTTCAATTGGTGCAACATGCTGAAGGCCGGCGTTATTGATGAAAATATCTATTCGTCCGTATTTGTCTTTAGCTTGTTTGATTAGTTGGATAATATCATCTTCACTTGTTACGTCAGCTTTTAAGCCGATAACCTCCAAGCCGTTGTTCCTAAGGTCTTGAGCAGCTTTTTCAACTGTGTTTTGATCAAGGTCGGACAAAACGACCTTTGCGCCATTTTCAGCAAATATCTTTCCAATCTCAAAGCCGATCCCTCTAGCGGATCCGGTAATTATCGCCACTTTATCTTTAACCATATTACATTCCTCCAATAAAAAATGTAATGGTCCAGGTCTGTCATTTTATGTCGTAATCAGGGAATATTTCACAAGGTAAGCTCCATTGGAAATATAAAGGGAAGGTTATTAAAAATATGATTTAGGTTAATGAGTAAGAGTCTATCATGATTTTCTTGATAACAAAAGAATTTTATTTCACCTTATCGTTGGCATGGATATTGCATATATAAAAAGGCGAGTAAATAAAGGTAATTGAAACGGAAAGGGGAAGCTGGATGATTAAAAAAATAGCCATTATCGGTTCTGGTGTAATGGGGAGTGGAATCGCTCAGTCTTTTGCAGTTAGCGGGCATTTCGTCACCATTAACGATATTAAGGATGAGTTGCTACACCGTGCCCAAAATCGAATTTCTGAGAATCTATCATTGCTCATCGAGGAAGGGGTTTTGACTGATCAGGAAAAGCAAGTAGCTTTAGCCCATATTACATATAGCGTGGATTTGGAAGGGGCAGTAAGAGATGCTGATTTTATCATTGAGGCCATTCCGGAAGTCATCGAGCTGAAGTTGAATCTATATGAGCAAATGGAGGAAATAATCAAGCCGGATGCCATTGTTGCCTCCAATACATCGACCTTTCCAATTTCTCAATTGATGGAGAAGGCATCGTTTGCGGACCGAATGATCATCACGCATTTCTTTAATCCTGGCCATTTGGTTCCATTGGTTGAAATTGTTAAGCATGACGAAACAAAGCCGGAAATCGTAAAGACAACAATGGATTTGATGCGTAAAATCGGCAAGTCTCCGATTCTCTTGAAAAAAGAAATAGCAGGATTCATTGCCAATCGTCTCCAGACTGCCTTGATGCGGGAAGCCTTTTATCTATTAAAAGAGGGCGTTGCCAATGCTGAGGATATCGATACAGCGATAACGGCTGGACCAGGTTTTCGATGGGCATTCACCGGACCGATCGAGATTGCTGACTTTGGCGGTCTGGACACTTGGCAGCGTGTTTTCGATAATGTTTCACCGGCATTGGATCAGAGTAAGGAAGCCCCTGATTTGATTAGTGATTTGGTGGCCGAGGGAAAGCTTGGGACGAAGTCGGGAGAAGGGATTTTTACGTATGAAGAATCTACCGTTTCCCAGAAAATCAATGAGCGGGACCGTAATTTTATTAAACTGGGAAAATTAAAAATGGAGAAGGAGGAAGTGTTATGAGAGAAGTAGTGATTGTAGGGGCAGCAAGAACACCAGTTGGTGCGTTTGGAGGCAGTCTTGCCAATGTTTCAGCGGTCGACTTGGGAGTCGTGGCAGCTAAGGAAGCGATTAAGCGGGCAAATATCTCGGCTGATTTGATCGATGAAGTATTGGTTGGGAATATTCTCTCTGCTGGATTAGGGCAAAATGTGGCACGTCAGGTTGCGATTCATGCAGGGATTCCGGAAACAACGCCGGCCATGGCCATTAATAAACTTTGCGGATCTGGCCTTCGTACAGTCATAATGGGAGCGCAATTCATTGCCCTTGGAGATGCTGATGTGATTCTTGCCGGGGGTATCGAAAGCATGAGCAATGCTCCGTATTTACTTCCAAATTATCGTTTTGGGCAGAAAATGGGTAATGCCGAAGCGGTGGATTCAATGACTTATGACGCCTTAACGGATGTATTTAATCAATATCATATGGGTGTGACTGCAGAGAATATTGCCGAGCAATGGGAAATCAGCCGTGAAAAGCAGGATGAATTTGCTTTAGATAGTCAAATGAAGGCTGAAAAGGCGCAGCTTGAAGGACGATTTGCAGATGAAATCGTACCTGTTGAATATAAACGCAGAGGAAAGACGATCTTGGTGGACCAAGATGAACACCCGCGTCATGGGCTGACGATAGAACAACTTACGAAGCTGCGTCCTGCTTTTAAGGAAAATGGAACGGTTACGGCAGGAAATGCATCCGGAATCAATGATGGGGGTGCGATGTTGGTCCTGATGTCTAGAGAAAAAGCAGACGAGCTGGGATTGGAAGCATTAGCGACAATCAAGTCATATGCAAACGCCGCGCTTGATCCGAAAATCATGGGATACGGTCCTGTGCCTGCTACAAGGAAAGCTTTGGCAAAAGCGGGATTGACAATAGAAGATATTGATTTGATGGAAGTGAATGAAGCCTTTGCGGCACAGTCACTCGCCGTGCTTAAGGACCTTGAACTGAAGCCGGAGAAAGTGAATGTGAATGGAGGGGCGATTGCCTTGGGTCATCCGGTAGGCGCTTCCGGTGCCCGCATCTTAGTGACTTTATTGTATGAAATGAAGCTTAGAGATGCAAAAACCGGCCTTGCCACCTTATGTATCGGTGGCGGGCAAGGAACTGCGCTGATTGTGGAGCGGTAATGACTTGGCCTCATTTTCCTATGATATAATGGAGGAAACTTCAGACGGGTTAAGGAGAATAGGAATGGTCAGCGATAATAAAACTATTCAATTGGAATTAGTGAAAGCGATATTGGAAGAATTGCCTTTTGGTGTTTTGGTGACGAAAAACGAAAAAGAAATCGTTCTAAGCAATCGCGTATTATCTGAGGCTTTTGCTGAGAATCAATTTGAGATGCAAATAAAATTGATTTTAGAAAAAAACCTTGTACCAGCTGTAAATACTCCGATCCGCTTGAATGGTAATAATGGGATTGTCAGAAAAGCCATCATTCAAATGGGTGATGAGGAGTATCAGATTTACCTCCTATTGTTTACAAATAATAAAAGTGATTTTCTTAATATCGATAATCATGAAGAACTTCTGTTTAAGGATATTATCGAGTTTGCCTATGACGGCTTGGTGATGGTTGATACGGAAGGGTATGTCCAAATGCTGAGCCACGCTTATGCGGATTTTCTTGGGGTCGATCAGGAAAGCTCGATAGGGAAACATGTAACGGAGGTCATTGAAAACACCCGTATGCATGTGGTCGCCAAAACTGGCAAGCAAGAGGTCGCTGAATTACAAAAAATTAAAGATAATTATATTATTGCGACCCGCTCCCCGATACGGAAACAAGATAAATTAATAGGAGCGGTCGGAAAGATCCTTTTTAAGAATGTCGGGCAATTTACCGCTCTTTCCAAGCGGATAAATTCACTTGAAGTAGAGCTGAAAAAGTACAAAGGCGATTTTCGCGAGAGAAATAAGGCCTCATATACGTTTGATCATTTGATGGGAAGAAGTCCTGCTTTCATGGAAGTGAAAGGTCAAGCCAAAATTGCAGCTAAAAGCGACTCGAATGTGTTGATTTTGGGCGAAAGCGGAACAGGTAAGGAGCTGTTTGCCCATTCCATTCATAATGATAGCAGACGGGCCATGGGCGTGTTTGTCAAAGTGAACTGTGCCGCCATCCCGGCAGAGCTGCTGGAGTCAGAGCTTTTTGGTTATGAAGAGGGTTCTTTCACTGGTGCAAAAAAAGGCGGAAAAGCAGGTAAGTTCGAAGCGGCTGAAGGCGGAACGATTTTTCTCGATGAAATCGGTGAGCTGCCACTGCATATGCAGGTGAAGCTGCTCCGTGTTTTACAAGAAAAAGAGATTGAGAGAGTAGGTTCTACGGGAAGTATTCCGATTGATGTACGGGTAATCGCTGCAACGAACCGTAATCTGGAGGAAATGGTCTCGAAAGGGGAATTCCGGCTTGATATGTATTACCGGTTGAAGGTCTTGCAAATCCAGGTTCCTTCCTTAAGGGAGCGACCGGAGGACATTGAAATACTGGGAAATCATTTTGTTGAAAAGTATCAGAACCTTATGAAAAAACGCGTAATGGGAATGAGTGATCAAGCATTACGGCTGCTTCGTCTTTATAAATGGCCGGGGAATATTCGTGAGTTGGAGAATATCATTGAACGCGCAATGAATATTGTTGAAGAAGGGGAAATGATACGTTCCAAGCATCTCCCTAAAGAAATAACGGGTCATAAAGAATCAGTATCGATCCGTACCTTAGCTGAAGTAATGGATGAAACGGAACGGGCTGCAATCGTTTCATGCTTGGAAATGACCTCAGGCAATAAATCAGAAACGGCAAAGAGACTCGGAGTTAGTCGAACAACGCTGTATGAAAAAATGAATAAATATGGTTTATGAATGCAGAAAGTGCCCTTTAGCCCAAGGGCACTTTTTTTATACTTTTTAACACCAATTAAGAATAGATACACATTTGTGCATATTTTTCACTAGCAAATATTTGCGTGTGTTAGGAAATCCGTACATAAAACGAAAGAAAATTTGAAAGTTGTAAGAAAAGTCTTACACTTTTTTAAAGTTTATATTTAGGTGTACTGAAACCTTGACAGTTTTAAGGGACTTTAGCTCTTAAAAGGGAAATAAACTGTTGGAAAAGGCTTTAAAGATGAGATTTTTCATTGCATTAAAGTTGGCACAATAATTGCATAATTACTTAGTGAATGGCCTATCTGTCATTTTATACTGTTTTTTCACGTAAAATGAAAAGGGATTTCGTAATTCAGCAAATTGTTGAAAGCGTTCTCAAAAATTGGAAGATCATTCAGCCTGACTTGGGGAAGGCAGGCTTGGATGGTAAAAGCGGAAAGATTAAAAATGTGGAATTTAGGAGATTAATAGTTCTATTTAAATGCCGCCGAAACAATTTTGGGGCAAGGGGAGAAAAGGGGGAATTGAGTTGGTGATTCAAATTTTAGCCATTGTTGTGGCGCTGGGACTTTTAATCTTTTTAGCCTACCGGGGCTATCCGGTCATTATCATAGCGCCGGTTGTTACTTTACTGGCGGTCATCTTATCCGGTGGACACTTGCTGCCGAGTTACACAGAGACATATATGACGTTTGCGGCTAACTATATAAAAGCGTTTTTCCCGATATTTTTATTAGGGGCCGTATTTGGAAAAGTCATGGAGATGAGCGGTGCAGCTGCATCCATCGCCAAGACCATCGTAAAATCACTAGGCTCAAAGCAGGCCATTCTTGCTGTAGTGCTGGCGTGTTCGGCGCTGACATATGGCGGGGTTTCATTGTTTGTAGTGGCATTCGCCGTTTATCCATTCGCAGCGGCAATTTTTAAAGAAGCAGACATTCCAAAAAGATTATTGCCGGGAACGATTGCATTAGGCGCTTTCACTTATACGATGGATGCCCTTCCTGGAACACCTCAGATTCAAAATATCATTCCAACGAATTATTTCGGAACAGATACGTATGCAGCTCCAGTAATGGGGATTATTGGCGCGATCATGGTATTTACAGGAGGAATGATCTGGTTAGAGCGTCGCCGTAAACAAGCGTTGGCAAATGGTGAAGGATACGGGGAAGGACATATTAATGAGCCAGAAAGTGCAGAACAGCAAAACCTGCCTAACTTTTGGCTGTCCATCGTACCGCTCATCCTTGTCGTAGCATTTAATTTTGCTTTCAGCCGCAGTGCCATTTCGGTTAAGCACTGGTATGATGCATCGATGTTGAAGGAAACTTTCAACATTGCAGATGTAAGCACTGTCACTTCATCCTGGTCTTTGATTGTGGCACTGACAATCGGTATCATTGCAGCGATGCTTCTGAATGTTGGACGCATCAAGGTCAAATTGGCAAGTGGATTAACAGCTGCGGCAATGGGATCATTGCTTGCGATATTCAATACCGCTTCTGAAGTTGGTTTTGGGAATGTTGTGAAAACGCTACCTGGATTCTCGGTCATTCAAAACTGGGTGTTCAATGCAAGCGGTAATCCACTTGTATCCGAAGCTATTGCCGTCAATGTGCTGGCAGGGATTACCGGATCTGCATCTGGTGGACTTTCGATTGCGTTGGAAGTAATGGGAGGTCACTATTTGCAGGTGGCCCAAAGTGTCGGAATCACCCCGGAAATGCTTCATCGAATTGCATCCATGGCATCTGGCGGAATGGATACACTGCCGCATAATGGTGCCGTCATTACCTTACTTGCCATTACTGGACTGACACATCGTCAATCTTACAAGGATATCTTTGCGATTACGATTTTGAAAACAGTGACCGTGTTCATCATAGCTTTTGCAACTTCACTGTTTATTTAATAGAATAGTATTTAGAATGGAGATGATGGAAAATGAGTAAAATATTAACATCTTTTGATAGCGCTATTCAACAAATCGAGGATGGAGCAACCATTATCGTAGGCGGGTTCGGATTAAGCGGAATTCCAGAAAAACTGATCATTGCTTTGCGTAACAAAGGTGTAAAGGATTTGACGATTGTCAGCAATAATTGCGGTGTCGATGACTGGGGTCTGGGGCTATTGCTTGAAAACAAACAGATCAAAAAAATGATCGCTTCTTATGTAGGGGAAAATAAGTTATTTGAACAGCAATTTTTAAGCGGCGAGCTGGAGGTCGAGCTAGTTCCCCAAGGAACGCTGGCCGAGCGTTTAAGAGCGGGCGGAGCGGGAATTCCTGCCTTTTATACAGCTACAGGAGTAGGAACGGAAGTCGCAAATGGTAAAGAACATAAAGAGTTTGATGGCCGCACATACATTATGGAAAAAGGAATAGTCGGAGATTTTGCCTTTGTAAAAGCCTGGAAAGCAGATCATTTCGGTAATCTTGTATATCGTAAAACGGCAAGGAATTTTAACCCTGTCGTTGCCACCGCAGGGAAAGTCACGCTTGTCGAAGTGGAGGAGCTTGTGGGCACAGGGGAGCTCGATCCGGATGAAATTCATACTTCAGGAGTTTATGTACAGAAAGTGCTTGTAGGGAATGACTATGAAAAACGAATTGAAAGACTTACAACTGCTAACGCATAAAAAAGGAGGAGTATCGAATGACTAGACAACTAATCTTAGAACGGGCCGTTAAAGAAATCCAAGACGGTATGTGTGTAAATTTAGGGATTGGAATGCCGACCTTGATTGCCAACATGATCCCGAATGACTTTAATGTCATGCTTCAATCGGAAAATGGCTTACTGGGAATCGGCCCTTATCCACAAAAGGATGAAGTCGATCCGGATTTGATCAATGCAGGAAAAGAAACAGTAACCGCAAAAGCAGGGGCATCATTTTTTGATAGCGCTGAATCGTTTGCAATGATTCGCGGCGGCCACATCGATCTAGCCATTTTAGGCGGGATGGAAGTTTCCGAAAATGGGGACTTGGCAAACTGGATGATTCCAGGGAAGATGGTAAAAGGAATGGGAGGAGCGATGGACCTCGTCCAAGGCGCAAAACGTATTGTTGTCATCATGGACCATGTGAACAAGCATGGGGAATCCAAAGTGAAAAAAAGCTGTACATTGCCATTGACGGGAGAAAAAGTCGTCCATTGCCTGATTACCGAACTGGCTGTTTTTCAATTTACAGAAGCTGGCATGGAATTGATTGAACTGCAAAATGGCGTAACACTTGATGAAGTGAAAAGCAAAACAGAGGCCGACTTTACAGTTAGCCCCTCTATTGAAATTAAAGCGTAAGTTAAAGAGAAAAATAAAATAATACATTATTAGACTGCTTTCATTCGCAAACGGGCGAACGGAAGCAGTCTAATTTTTTTTGTGGAATTCCCTATCAATAATGAAGGAACGAAAGGCCTTTTAACCTCAGTTATCAATACTTGGCAGACAGTCGGCGGAAAGGGAGGGGATTTCTGAATCAGCAGGAACGTTTGTTAAATAAATAACATATCACTTCTATTCTCTAATACATGAGAACAAACTTTTCCAACTCTGCTACTTTTCCGTTAAAAAGGCTTATATAAACTTTGATGGGAACTTAAAAGGAGGGATGACAGTGAAAGTAGCATTACGGACATTATTGGAGCAATCAGTGAAAAAGATGGGCAAAGGGATGAATCCTGTTGTGAAGGCATCAGCATTGGAAATGGTGGAACGTGCTTATAATGAAGGAATCACTGTACAGATAAGTGCAGGTTATCGCTCTTTGGAAGAACAAGCCAACCTTTATGGTCAAGGACGAGTTTACAGCTACAAAGGAAAAAACTATAGTAATCTAGCTAAACCCATTGTGACGAACGCTAAGCCAGGGCAATCCTATCATAATTATGGACTGGCTATTGACTTCTTCATTGTGAGTGATGATGGCAGGAGGGCGATATGGACAGTTAATTCAAAATGGCAGCGAGTGGCTGCCATAGGTAAGGGTTTAGGATTTAAATGGGGCGGGGATTGGAGTTCATTCAAGGATTACCCCCACTTGGAGATGACAGGCGGGTTATCTTATACACAGTTACAAACAGGAAAAGAACCCGGCCTTACTTTCAAATTAGAAAAAAGGAAAATGCAGAAAACCGGCAAAGGAGAATATCCTATCATTTCGATTCAAAAAACGTTAAATAGCCGATATGAAACGAATATTGAGTGTGATGGGTTTTATGGTCCCAAAACTCGAAAGGCCCTTATAATAGGTTTACAAACGGAATTGAATAAGCAATTCAATAAAAAGCTTGTTGTCGATGGAAAATGGGGGCCTAAAACGAAGAATGCAACCGTCACAATAAAAAAAGGAGCTAGCTGCAATATCACATGGATCCTGCAAGCAGCGTTATATATGGAAGGGTTTAACCCCGGTACTCTTGACGGAGAATTCGGGGAAAAAACCGAGGCGGCATTATTCAAATACCAAAAAGCAAGCAAGATTTCTGCTGATAAGCTTGCAGGCAAAGTAACATGGAATGAATTGTTTGCTTGATGGAAATCCGATTCACTCAAATAGTAATGATGGATTGTAAAGTTCTTAATATTCCTTTGGAGTACGTACCTGTCGCTATTTTAGTATGAGCTTCCTTCGCTTCTTGAGTTGCATTCCCTACAAGGTAACCATGTTTAACACTTTTTAACATGAGCAGATCATTGCCGCTATCCCCGAAAGCAAAGGCATGCTCCCGACTCAGCCCGAATTTGTCTAGCATAAAACGGACAATCTCGTTTTTTCCAGTGCCTAATGGAATGAAGTCTATATCATAACTATCTTCAGGATCGCCGGCAAGGGGATTGCAACGATTGATATTTACCCCTATCCCGTACTCTTTGGCCACCCTCTGGATGGTGGCTAAATTCTTCTTGTCGACAGATTCATGTTGTATTTGATAATAATAATTCCTTTTGTAGCGTGAACTTCCCATTTGAGTCTGAGGAATCAATGGTATATTGCCGTTAAGTAGAACATTATAAATTTCATCGATTTTCCTCTTATTAAATTCTTCGTTATTAATCTGTGAATGCCAATCTGGATCACTTTCCAAAAAGTTATTTTCCGAGAAATAGGTGATTTCGGTACCTAAGTCACTTGCAATAAAATGGGGGAAAAATCTGAATCCACCATGTTCCATTTTATGTAATATTGATTCGGTACTACTCCCAGTGACCCAGCCAAAGACAAGTTTTTCATCCATGCTTTTTGCTTCTAAGTAATTTTCAAGTTCATATACATCTTCCTGTCTCTCGTGACTCATGGAATGAGGATAATAGGTTTCATCGAAATCACAGAATACAATGTATTTTGGGTCTTCAACCTTTGGCAATAACTGAAACCCGCCCTTTTTATTCAATAACATAACAATCCCTCCAAATATAACTTTTTAAAAATACAACTCAGAAAAATTTTGTTAATATATTAGCAACGGTTTAATCATAACTTCTGAAATCGATAACATGTCAACCACATATTACAAGGATGGGATTAAATGACGAGAATTAGTGAGATAGCCAAGATATGTAATGTCTCTAAAACAACGGTATCCAGAGTCTTAAATAATCATCCATATGTATCAAATGAAAAAAGGGAACAAATCTTAAAGGTCATGGAAGAGCTTGATTATGCACCAAGTTCACTAGCCCGGAATTTTAGGTCAAATAAAACCCAAACCATTGCAATATCAGTCCCAAGTTTCGATCATCCATTCTTTGCCCAATTGGTTAAAGGAGTATCTCTGGCAGCCTTGGAAAATGATTATAAAGTTCTTATTTTTCAAACCTTTTATGATGCGAAAAATGAATTAGATGTTATGGGGAAATTAAAGAATAGAGAAGTAGAGGGTGTTATTTTAGGAGCGTTAGAAAATGAATGGAATGTAATCAAGCCTTATTTGAAATACGGCCCAATTTTACTGTGTAATGAATACCATCATTCCGCTTCTATACCGATTATCGGATATGACGAATTCGAAGCGACATACAAAGCTGTTAATCATTTAATAGAAAAAGGCCATAGGAAAATAGGTTTTTGCTACGATACTTCTTATAGTCAGGCACAGGGTCAAAGAAAAGAGGGGTTTATAAAAGCGTTAGCGGATAATGATTTATTACATAATGACGATTGGATATTTGGACATGGATTTAATATTGAAGATGGATTCCGTATTTGTGATGAAATAGTCAAATTAAAAGAAAAACCTACTGCCTTATTTACTGGAAATGACCAGGTAGCAGCAGGAATTATTAAAAAGGCAACTGCGTTGGGCTATAAAATACCGGAATGCCTGGCTATAGTTGGTTATGATAATCAATCTATTTGCCAAGTCACAACCCCTACCATAACCACAATCGATATACCGATTATGGAACTAGGACAACGCACTGTAATAGAATTGATAAAATACTTAAATGAAGATTTGAAATTAAAGCGCGACATTATTAAATTGCCTACCAAACTTAAAATCAGAGAATCAACCTAACATTCATAAAGATATAAAAGCTTCTTATTCAGTTTATTATCCTTTCAGACAGACACTAAAGAAATTCTGTAATTCGTCCTCCCCCGGGAATAATCTGACCACCCCCCAGAATAATTCGACTTTCCCGGGAAATAATTCACCTAAACCCAACATAATTCGACTTACCACGGTATGATCCTTCCTATACACAAATCCACTATTCATCTAAAGAATTCATTCAAGTTCCAGGCACCAATCATTGCATTTCATAAAGCTCCCTGGCGGGTATTCGAATTCACATTCGGATATGAGATTGAAGCCGAGCTTGCGGCAAATTGCGTTTGATGCAGGATTAGTGATCGAAGGGAATGCGTGAATGTATTTGTAATTTCGTTCGGCTTTGATTTTCTCCATCAGTGCCTTCACGGCATGAGATGCGATTCCTTTTCCTTGAAAGGAAGGGAGGACGCTCCAACCGATTTCGTACACAAATTCATCGTTCCACACTTTCTGCCAGTAGCCAACGGAACCGGCTGCCTTTGCCTCTGGAAACGGGGTGATGCTAAACATGCATCCCTTATCTCCAATCTGTAGATACCGCTGATGACGCTTCAGGATTTGTTCATTACTTTCTGGTCCGCCAAGATGTTCCATCATTTCTGGGGCATTAAGTTGAAATAGTAATTGAAGGTCTTTATCTTCCCACGGTTTAATTTCTAATCTAGTTTCCGAAATCTGACTCACCCCTAAATTTTATATATTTTCTCTTATAATTTTCTTGGCTTAATGCGAGATTCCTTTATTTGACCTTATTATTCTATTGCCTTTGTGCTGAAGTTTGATTTTAATAAGAATAAAGAGATGAATGTTTCCCATTAAATGCTATAATTTACAGGTGATTCTATCAAATGACAGAGAACGGAGATGAAGAAATGAAATCTTCAGTAAATCAGTTTTCCACTCAATTTGAATGGATATTGAATGTGATCAATGTGGGTGTCCATATTGTGAATAAAGATGGGGATACGGTTTTTTACAATGAAATGATGGCGCATATCGACGGGCTGGATCGGGAGCAAGTGCTGGGGGAGAATATTTTTCAGCTTTATCCTTCATTGACTGATGAATCCAGTACGCTGCATGTAGCATTGGAAAAAGGCAATGAAACGATTGAGTCGATTCAAACATATGTCAATTTAAAGGAGAAAAAAATAACGTCGATCAATAGTACGTATCCTTTATATGAGGATGGTGAAATTATTGGGGCAGTGGAAATCGCTAAGGATATTACGAAGGTCATGAATATGTATGACCAAATTGTCGATTTGCGTTCCCAGCTGGCCGAGACCCATAGGAAAAATAAGTTCTCTGAAGGGTCGGCGACCTATCATTTTAGTGATTTGATCGGTAATAGCCCTGCTTTTCAGCAAGCGATTTCATTGGCTAAAAAAGCGGCCCGTACACATTCCCCAGTCATGATTTATGGACCAACAGGGACAGGGAAGGAACTGGTCGCGCAAAGTATACATAATGTAAGTGCTCAGCGAAATCAGCCTTTCATCGCGCAAAACTGTGCGGCCGTTCCAAAGGAATTGATGGAGGGGCTGCTGTTCGGCACGACGAAAGGGGCTTTTACCGGAGCGATGGATCGCATGGGCATTTTTGAGCAGGCAAATGGCGGTACTCTTTTCCTTGATGAGCTCAATAGCCTCGACCTCGGTCTGCAGGCAAAATTGCTGCGGGTGCTTCAGGAAGGTGAAGTGCGCCGTGTTGGAGGTTCGAAGGAGCAAAAGATTAATGTGAAAATCATTGCTGCGATGAACATTTCTCCAGAAGAGGCGTTGGAGCGGGAAATCATTCGTTCGGATTTGTTTTTTCGCCTCAATGTCGTAACGATCCAGATGCCTTCTCTTTCCGAGCGTAAAACGGATATTCCGGAAATCGTCAATCACTTTATTCAAAAATTCAACAAATCATTTTTTACGGAAGTGCGCGGGATCAGTCAAAAGGCGATGCAGAGGCTTCTTCAATATCCATGGCCCGGGAACATTCGTGAACTGGGACATGCCATCGAGTTAACCTTTAACGTCATGGACGCTGGGGAAGATATGATTGATGAACATCATCTTCCTGCTTATCTTTTCCCTTCAGGAAATTATGCTGCAGCAAATGCGCAGAGCCAGCCTTCCCCATTGAAAAACAGGATTGATTTACCTGTCGTTCTTGAAGAAATGGAAAGGGAAATGATCATCAATATGTTCGAGAAATATAACGGGAATATCAGCAAAACGGCAGAAGCCCTCAATATTAAAAGGCAGGGACTGCAATATAAGTTAAACAAGTACGGCATTGAAAAAGTTTATACGGCAGGGTCGAAGGATTCAAAGTGAATGCAGGTTTTTTGCAAACGCTGCCACTTTCTTGATCATGTTGTAACCTGAAGAGGGCTCTTTTGTATAGAGACCCTCTTTTTTTGATTTTTTGCTTGGCGCAAAGAATCTGGCTGCAAAAAATTATGCGTATTGAAAAATTTCTTGCGATTTTAAGCTCGATTTGTCCCTTTTTGCTTATGTTTTCCATGTTATTCATGTTGGCATCATTCTTGCGAGAGTATATATATAAGTTCTAAGAATAAAGGGGGCATTTTAAATGAATTTGATGGGATTGGATGTAAAACATAAAGAATACCTAGGTGGACGCAGGCATTATAATGATATCGAATTGTGGAAGGATGTAACGGAAGAGCAGTGGAATGATTGGCTCTGGCAATTGACCAATACGATTAAAACACTGGATGATTTGAAAAAGGTCGTCAACCTGACACCTGAAGAAGAAGAAGGAGTCCGGATTTCGACTCAAACGATTCCGTTGAACATTACGCCTTATTATGCTTCTTTGATGAATCCCGATGATCCTCGCTGTCCGATTCGTTTACAGTCGGTACCGCTTTCGGCAGAAATGAACAAGACTAGATATGATTTGGAGGATCCGCTGCATGAGGATGAGGATTCCCCTGTTCCAGGATTGACGCATCGATATCCGGATCGCGTTCTATTCCTTGTAACGAACCAATGCTCCATGTACTGCAGATATTGTACTCGACGCCGTTTCTCAGGTCAGGTTGGCATGGGTGTTCCCAAGAAGCAGCTTGACGGGGCGATTGAATATATCCGGAACACTCCGGAAGTGAGGGACGTGCTGATCTCTGGCGGAGACGGCCTGCTGATCAATGATAAGATCCTTGAATACGTATTGAGTAACCTACGTGCCATCCCGCATGTGGAAATCATTCGGATCGGCACACGTGCACCGGTCGTTTTCCCGCAGAGGATTACAGAAAATTTATGTAATATTCTGAAAAAGTATCATCCGGTTTGGTTGAATACACATTTCAATCATTCGCTTGAACTGACGGATGAAGCGAAAAAAGCATGTGATATGCTGTCGATGGCAGGCGTACCGCTTGGTAATCAGGCAGTCATCCTGGCTGGAATCAACGATAGTGTACATATCATGAAAAAGCTTATGCATGACTGTGTAAAAGCAAGGGTAAGACCTTATTACATTTATCAATGTGATCTATCTGAAGGGATTGGCCATTTCCGGGCGCCGGTTTCAAAAGGACTTGAAATCATTGAAGCGCTGCGCGGCCATACATCAGGATATGCAGTGCCTACCTTTGTGGTGGATGCTCCTGGCGGAGGCGGAAAGATTGCCTTGACTCCGAATTACCTTCTTTCGCAAAGTCCGGATAAAGTCGTTTTACGGAACTTTGAAGGAGTTATCACAAGCTATCCGGAGCCGAAGAATTATGTTGCCGGCAGTGCAGATGCTTACTTTGATGAAGTGTATGGTACTGCGGATAGGAAAGAAGCCGTCGGGATTTCCGCTCTCATGACGGACGAGAAATTCAACTTGGTGCCAGAAGGCCTTCGTCGTCTTGACAAGAGAAAAGCGTATGAAGTCACTGAGGAACATGCTTCATTGAAGGATCGCCGTGATAAACGGGATGAAATGAAGGAAAAATTAAGGTTGGCACAAGAAAAAAAGAATGCCTTGGCCGCCAGCGGCTCGGTGAAATCTGAAGGCAAGGAGGAATGAAGATGGATTGCTTGTGGTGCAACGCCCCAAACGTGGAAGAAAGTGAAAAGAAGGATTGTTACTGGATCATGCCTGACGGGAAACGCTCAATAAAAGTCCTTCAAGTTCCGGCCGTGAACTGTCCTGAGTGTGGAATCTATGTGTCCGATTCGATGAATCAAAAGGTGGATGAAGCCTTATCTATATATGATGTGAGTGAATATCCTAATGAGTTCACGTATGATCAGCTTCTTCAGGCACCTATCAAAAAATTATTCAATTGGAAATAGAATGCCGGGAGAAGCGGATGATAGGCATCTCTTCTCCCGAATTCTTTAAATAAGGGGGGTACATAATGCCTGTTCAAAAGCTGCCTTTTTTCACCCAAGCGGAGACTGGGGATTGTTATACGATGGAGCTCTATCATGATCATGCCAATCAGCGCTTGCGCATGGATGATTATCGGGGAAATATCAAAAAAGCGATCGATCGGGCCCTTGCCATCGCAAAGGAGCAGGGCTTTACAAAAGTGATACTTAAAGCAAGGAATGAAGATTTATCGGCGGCGTTAGGTCAAGGATTCATGCTGGAAGGAATATTGAGCAAGTATTTCAAAGGGAATGATGCCTATTGCATGGCCTTCTATTTAACGGATGAAAGGCGGACAAGCGACTTTTGGGTCAAGGAAGATATAGTCATCCAAGATGTAACCACGGTTCCTAGACCGAATGCATCTCAGCAAATACCTGACGGTTATATCCTCCGGTCTGCTACGGAGAAAGATGCACAAGAGCTGGCGAAGCTATATGGTGCCATTTTTGAAACCTATCCTACACCGATGAATGATGAGCGATATATCAAGAAAGTGATGGAGGAAGGGACGATCTTTAGTGTTATCGAATTTGAAGGAACCATCGTGAGTGCTGCATCCGCTGAAGTGAATGAGATGTATCATAATGCTGAAATAACGGACTGTGCAACAATTCCCCAGCATCGAAAGCATGGTTTCATGAAGGTGCTCATCTCCGCATTGGAACAAGAATTGTTCAGGAAAAACATTTATTGCTCTTATTCATTAGCGCGATCATTGTCAATGGGCATGAACGCAGTCTTTCATCAGCTGGGGTATGAATATGGAGGCAGGTTAACGAAGAATTGCAATATTTGGGATAAGTATGAGGACATGAATATTTGGGGTAAAGATTTATCCCTCAAGTAGGAGGATTTTTCTATGGCTAAATACACATGGGTTGATAAAGAAACCTGCATTGCTTGCGGGGCGTGCGGTGCAACAGGTCCTGAGATTTATGACTATGACGATCAAGGGATCGCTTTCGTCATCCTGGACGATAATCAGGGGATTGCCGAAGTTCCTGAAATCCTGCATGATGACATGCAAGATGCCATGGAAGGCTGCCCTACGGAATCCATCCTGATTCAGGATGAGCCTTTTAGTCTTTTAAGAACGTAATAGATTAATAGATAATATGTACGAACGTTAAAAGGAGAGATGAAATGGAACGAAATCATTTGATTAAACCTACTTTAGATCAGGACTATCCCACTATCTCTCATGGGAATGGAATTTATCTTTATGATACAGATGGAAAACAGTATATAGACGGCTCATCAGGTGCGGTCACGGCAAGTATTGGACATGGTGTAATGGACGTTGTCGATGCAATGACGGAGCAGGCCCGCAAGGTTTCTTTTGCATATAGGTCTCATTTTACGAGCGGAGCCGCAGAGGCATTGGCCAAAAAGCTAAGTGAGCTGGCTCCAGGGGATTTGAATTGGTCATTTTTTGTGAATAGTGGATCGGAAGCGACTGAAACGGCAATGAAGATCGCAATTCAACATTGGCAAGAAAAAGGGTTTGAGCGAAAAAATCGCATAATCTCCAGGTGGACGAGTTATCACGGGATCACGATGGGCGCTTTATCGATGTCAGGCCATGTACCAAGAAGAAAACGTTTTGTGCCGCTATTGGAGGATTTTCCTAGCATATCTGCTCCCTACTGCTATCGCTGTCCTCATAATAACGAAACTTCAGGATGCAAGCTTAAGTGTGCAGACGAACTGGAGACAGCGATTCAAAGGGTCGGCTCCGAAAATGTCGCAGCCTTCATCGCAGAACCGATAATCGGGGCATCCGCTGGTGCTGTAACACCGCCGGATGGCTACTATCAAAGGATTAAGGAAATCTGCGAAACCTATGACATTCTCTTTATCGCCGATGAGGTAATGACGGGAATCGGCCGGACAGGAAAAATGTTCGCAATGGAACACTGGGGAGTCACCCCGGATATCATCGCATTGGGTAAAGGAATGAGCGCCGGGTATACTCCAATCGCAGCCACGATGATTACTGACCGTGTCATGGAGCCCATTTTAAAAGGCTCGAAATCTATCATGGCTGGACACACATATAGTGCAAACCCTCTATCTGCAGCCGTTTCATTGGAAGTGCTTTCCTACATTGAGCGCAATGACCTGGTTCGCGCAGCGGAAGAGAAAGGCCAATATCTGTTTAAGAAGCTTCAAGGCTTGGCCGAGAAATTCGACATCATCGGTGATGTAAGAGGGAAAGGGCTTCTCCTTGGACTTGAGTTTGTCTCAGATCGGGTATCAAAAACGCCATTCGACTTGCAAATCGGCCTGACTCCAAGGCTTGTCAATAAGGCTTTTGCGAAGGGGTTGATAATCTATCCTGCTGCAGGTGCGATTGAAGGAATCGCTGGTGATGCGGTTATCATATCTCCGCCATTAATCATTACGAATGAAGAAATCGATCGCCTCGTCAAGATACTGGAAGCTTCCCTCGAAGAGTTGCAGCAAGAATTGCACGCGGAAGGTTTGATTGAAGACATGCAGGCTATTTAGGAGGAACGGTATGAAGCAGGTCATTACGAAGAAAAACAAAATTGTGACCATGGAAGAAGCGCTGGAGCATATTTCCGATGGATGCACACTCATGTATGGCGGATTTGGAGGAGTGGGGACTCCTCCGACGCTTGTACAGGGTATCCTTGACAAGGGCGTTAAGGAATTGACCTTGATTGGCAATGATACTGGATTCCCTGATATCGGCATTGGCCGGCTTGTGACTGCTGAAAGGGCAAAGAAAGTGATTGCCTCGCATATCGGATCCAATCCTAATGCCGGCAAGCTCATGACTGAAGGAAAGCTGCAAGTCGAATTTTCACCGCAGGGTACATTAGCCGAACGGATTCGTGCCGGCGGTGTAGGCTTAGGCGGGATTTTTGTCGATGTCGGGATTGGTACGATAGCCGAAGAAGGCAAGGACAAGATTGTGATAGAAGGAAAAGAATATTTGGTGGAAACCGCTTTGACGGCTGAGGTCAGCATCGTCCATGCCAAAAAGGCCGACTCACTTGGGAATTTAGTGTACGACAAGACTGCATGTAATTTCAATCCGCTGGTCGCGATGGCTGGAGCCTTCACGATTGCTGAAGTGGACGAAATCGTTCCTGCAGGCGAATTGGATCCGGAATGTATTGCCACACCAGGCATTTATGTAGATATGGTGATTCCGACAAAAGGGGTGAATTGGAAATGGGCATGGCAGTAGATGTACGAAATCGCATCGCGAAACGCGCCGCCAAGGAAATCCATGATGGACTGATCGTCAATTTAGGCATCGGCATCCCTACCTTGGTGGCAGATCATATTCCTCAAGATATCTCTGTGCTGTTCCATGCGGAAAATGGAGTTCTCGGTACCGGTCCAAGTCCTGATCCCGGGAAAGAGGATCCTGCCCTCTGTAATGCGGGAGGTTTCCCGATCACCACTGTACCGGGAGCTTCTTACTTTGACAGTGCAACGGCATTTGGAATGATCAGGAAAGGATACATCGACATCACCATACTTGGAGCCCTGGAAGTCAGTGAAAAAGGGGATTTGGCGAATTGGATCGTCCCAGGAAAGCGGGTGCCGGGGATGGGCGGGGCAATGGAGCTGGCCCAGAAAGCCAAAAAGGTGATCGTCCTGATGAATCACGTGAATAAGCAGGGTGAATCGAAGATCTTGAAGACATGTACGCTTCCATTGACGGCAAAGCAGAGTGTGGATTTAATCATTACGGAAATGGCAGTCATGGAAGTTACATCGGAAGGATTGGTGCTGAAGGAAGTCATGACGCCATATACCGTGGATGATGTGATAAGGAATACAGAGGCAACATTGAAAATCCATGCTGCCGTTAACACCATTGAATAGGTAAGAGGAGGAAAAAAGCTTGAATGAGGTTGTCATCGTTGCTGGGGCGCGAACTGCAGTTGGATCCTTTGGAAAATCACTCAGGAATGTTAAAGCTACCGAATTGGGCCGTCAAGTATTGGAAGGTTTAATGGAGAATTCCGGTTTGGGTAAAGAAAAAGTCAATGAAGTGATTTTCGGACACGGCTATGTCCACGGAGGCGGACTTAACTCGGCACGAATTTCGTCGCAGCTGGCATGTTTCCCACACAATGTCCCAGGACACGTTGTAATCAAAGCATGTGGATCAGGTTTAAAGGCCATTACCAACGCCGCTTTAACTATCGCTGCTGGTCAAGAAGACGTCATTATTGCCGGCGGAGTGGAGAGCATGAGCAATGTGCCTTATATAGTGAAAAATAGATGGGGCGGTAAATTTGGAAACTTAACGATGGAGGATGCTCTGCTGGCAGATGGATTAATATGTTCCTTGGAAAATGATCATATGGGAATCACTGCCGAGCGATTGGCTGAAAAATATGGTATCCGTCGTGAAGAACAGGATAAATTTGCTTATCAAAGCCACAAGAAGGCTTGGAAAGCTATAGAAGAGGGTCGCTTTAATAGAGAAATTATTTCGCTTAAAATCAAGGGTCGAAAAGGACTTCAAATCTTCAACCATGACGAAGGGGTACGCGAGGACATTCATCTAGATCAACTAGCCAGTCTTCAGGCAGTATTCAAAAATGAAGGAACCATTACGGCAGGAAATGCCTGTCCTATGAATGATGGGGCTGCAGCTGTACTTTTAATGTCCAAGCAGCAAGCAGAAGAAAAGGGATTAAAACCGCTCTTGAAAATAAAGGCTTTTGCCAGTGCAGGAGTTGAACCTGGAGTTATGGGGATTGGACCAGTACCCGCTACTCGAAAGGCATTGGAAAAAGCAGGTCTATCGTTAGGGGATATCGGACTGATTGAACTTAATGAAGCCTTTGCTGCCCAAGCACTTGCAGTGATCAAGGAGTTAGATTTGAATCCGGATATTGTCAATGTCAATGGGGGGGCAATTGCACTTGGTCACCCTGTAGGAGCAACAGGTGCAAAATTGACAGTCACACTGATGCATGAAATGTTGCGTTCACAAGTTAAGTACGGAATGGTAACGTTGTGTATGGCAGGCGGAATGGGACTTTCAGTAATCTATGAGAATATGTGTAATGAAGGAGGATAAACGTGCCGGATATAAAAAAACGGATAAACCAATGGATCAAGGATCATCGGGAAGAAGGAACGAACCTATTGCAAAAAATGGTACAAGCCCCGAGTACGCAAGGAAATGAAGCGGGAGCACAGGCCATCGTCGCCCAAAAGCTGCAGGAAATGGGTTTGCAAATCGATAGTTGGGAACCTGACGGCGGCGAGCTGAAAAAGCATTCTTATTTTTATTCTCCGCGCAGTGAATTTTCCAACAGCCCCAATGTGGTAGGTATCATGAAAGGGACTGGAGGCGGACGTTCCATCATCTTGAACGGACACATCGATGTGGTTCCGGACGGAGACCGGGATCAGTGGGACGACGACCCATATAGCGGAGCGATCAAGAATGGAAGGATGTTTGGACGCGGCGTAACCGATATGAAGGGTGGAAATGTATCGCTGATCCTGGCGATGCAGGCATTGAAGGAAAATGGCATCCAATTAAAGGGAGATGTCATTTTTCAAAGTGTGATTGAAGAAGAAAGCGGCGGGGCCGGAACATTAGCGGCAGTCCTGAGAGGATATAAAGCCGATGCCGCCCTGATCCCTGAACCGACGAATATGAGAATCTTCCCGAAACAGCAGGGTTCGATGTGGTTCCGAATCCATGTTAAAGGACGGTCAGCCCATGGCGGAACAAGGTATGAAGGCGTTAGTGCGATTGAAAAAAGCATGACCGTCATCAATCATATTCGTGCCTTGGAAGAAAAGCGAAATGCACGTATCAGTGATCCGCTTTATCAGAACACGCCCATTCCGATTCCAATCAATCTAGGTGTCATTGAAGGCGGTAATTGGCCGTCATCCGTTCCCGACCTTGTGAAAATTGAAGGAAGGATGGGCGTTGCGCCGGAGGAAACGATGGAGCAGGCGAAGGAAGAAATGGCTGCCTGGTTATTGCAGCTGGGGGAAGCGGACCAATGGTTCAATCAAAATCCGCCCGTATTGGAATGGTTCGGGGCACGCTGGGTTCCAGGGTCAATTGATGTAGAGCATGAACTGATGAATGCACTTGTTCATCAATATCGGCAGGTTGCCGGACAGGACCCGGTCATTGAAGCCTCCCCTTGGGGAACGGACGGGGGATTGCTGACACATGTCGGTGAAACGCCAGCAATCGTTTTCGGACCAGGAGTAACCGAGGTTGCCCACTATCCAAATGAATACATCCTGCTCGACAACGTGTTCTCCACAGCCGAAATCATTGCGCTTACTCTAATTCAATGGTGTGGAATGGAGACTGAGCAGGATGGGGTCACCCAGTCCGGGAATAGGGAGACGATACCAGGCAATGGCAATTAAACTAAGATAGCTTCCCAGCAAGTGAAGCGAACGATTAGTCTTTCACAAAGCGGTTGTTAAAAAACTCTTTTATTCTTGAACTTTTAACTTTAAAAGAAAATGAGGTAGGAACCTTATGGACATGAATCTCATTGATAATCAAGAACCGACAGTTAAAAGGAATCCCATTAATAATCAAGAACCGACAGTTAAAAGGCAACTGAAAGCAAGGCATATGACCATGATTGCCATCGGCGGTTCAATAGGAACCGGACTATTCCTGGCGAGCGGGGCAACCATCCAGAGCGCAGGGCCCGGCGGTGCCCTCGCTGCCTATGCCTGCATTGGGATCATGGTTTATTTCCTGATGACGAGCTTAGGGGAAATGGCGACATATATGCCTGTGTCGGGATCCTTTTCCACCTATGCCACACGCTTTGTTGATCCCGCATTCGGCTTTGCACTTGGCTGGAATTATTGGTTTAACTGGGCAGTCACCCTTGCCGTGGAAATAGCTGCAGCAGCCATCATCATGAAATTTTGGCTCCCTGATGTACCCAGCCTGATATGGAGTGCCTTATTTCTTGGAATTGTCTTCACCCTCAACGCCCTATCCATTAAAAGCTATGGTGAATCTGAATATTGGTTTGCACTAATAAAAGTCATTGCCATCATTTGCTTCATCATTATTGGTTTATTGACCATATTGGGGATTTTTGGCGGAAAGGTGATCGGATTTGAAAACTTCACCATGGATGAGGCACCATTCAAGGGAGGATTTTTATCGATCATCTCAATCTTTCTAATCGCCGGATTTTCTTTTCAAGGCACAGAACTGGTTGGTATTGCTGCCGGGGAAAGTGAAGAACCCGAAAAAAATGTTCCGAATGCAATCCGCCAAGTATTTTGGCGCATCCTCTTATTTTACATCGGGGCCATCCTGATACTTGGTCTCTTAATACCGTATACGAGTCCAAGCTTGTTGAACGGAGATGTCGAAAACATTTCTGTAAGCCCTTTCACGCTTGTCTTTGAACGGGCAGGGTTGGCATTCGCTGCATCCGTCATGAATGCAGTCGTGTTAACCTCCTTACTATCCGCCGGGAACTCGGGGCTATATGCATCAACAAGGATGTTATGGTCGATGGCAAAAGATCATCAAGCTCCCAAATTCCTGGCCAAAGTCAACCGCAGGGGAATCCCGATGAATGCCTTGATCATGACATCCTTAATTGGAGGATTCGCATTCTTGACCTCCATTTTCGGGGACCATGTATTTACATGGCTATTGAATGCATCCGGGCTGACTGGCTTCATCGCCTGGATTGGAATCGCCATAAGCCATTATCGCTTTAGACGTGCCTATGTTGCACAAGGTGGTGACCTAAACGAATTGAAATATAAAGCAAAATGGTTTCCATTCGGTCCGATTCTTTCATTCGCCCTGTGCATGCTCGTCATTGCAGGACAGAATTATGAAGCATTCCTAAGCGGCAGCATCGACTGGTATGGCGTTGCTGTCTCCTATATCGGATTGCCGATATTCCTGGTAGTCTGGTTAGGATACAAGTTTTATCACAAGACCAAATTAATAGCATTAAAAGATTGTCAATTCGATAAATCAGATGTGGCTTGATACCAATGGAAAAAACCTGAGACCCCTTTGGGGACTCAGGTTTTTTTATGGGGATTTGTATGAAAATCCAGGTATATCTCCTAAAATAGGAATATATCTCCGAAAATCCAGTTATATCTCCGAAAGCGGAAATTATCTATTAAAGTTCGCGATATGGTAATTTTTTTAATAAAATCATTTTATTGCAGCTGAATAATCGGGGAGGGTGCGCAATACTATTATTCTATGTACGATATTACTGTGGATGAAAGGAAACTGATGATGAAAGAGGCGTTTCGCGGTTCTGGAATTGGAGTCATTTTCATGGCGTTCTTCGGTACACTATGGGCAGGTACCGGTGTAATGGGATTGCAGGGGTGGGGGTTTCCCTACGTGGAACTCGCAGCCATATTGGTCGGAATCATAATGGTTATCGGAGGCATATCATTAATTCATGCATCACAAAAAATGTCCAATCAAGTTTCAGAAAATGGGGCTAGGCGTCTGAAGCGTATCGGATTTTTGTTTAATATGGTCTTCATTGCCGAAGGTTTGCTGATCGGGATTGCCATTGCCATCTGTAACTTGATAGATCAGAACGATCTTATACCAGGCGTCATCGCCATTATTGTTGGGATTCATTTTTTACCTTTGGCGTCACTTTTCCAAATCAAGGTTTACTATGCAACAGGAGTGCTTCTCTGTTTATTGGCGCTTATCACATTGCTTATTGTGCCAGACACCGTCATGTTTGGGGAGCATCAAATCCTTGCACCGTTATCATTGCTCGGCTTCGGATGTACGCTAATTCTCTGGACCACTGGACTTACGCTATGGCTTGGAATAAAGAATTCAAGTCGAATGATAGCCGATGAAGATTGAACTCATCAAAAAACCCGTCATGAAGAACGGGTTTTTCATTTCGATTAATTTTTCATCCAGGTCAAGAGCCTGACAATTTGAAATGGCTCATTCCAAACGAGAATGAAACTTAAAAGAAAGAATGCAGCCACGGCCAAAAACTTCGACTTTCCTTTTTCATTGATAAACATGGCCCCGAAACTGCAAAACATACCAATAAGCAACGCACCGAATCCTGAAATCATAAGCAGCTCGGAAGCTTTTGCTAAAGCAAGGGAACAGCAAAATGATAGTGTACCAATCACTGCAAATACGATAGACCAATTGCTTAAACTTTTCATAGAGACTCCTTTTTTACTAATTATACCAATTTAGTGTTTGTAATGAAATTAATAAATTTGAGGTTGTCACTTATGGGAATATATTGTAATATATATAACAATATAAAAATCCATTTACATTTTTAGAAGCATTGATAAGGACATGAATCATTTTTACGGTCTGCAGAGAGGGAGGGGCAGCTGCGAACTTCCTGGCTTAGGAAACTGATTTACCGCCTTTGAGTTATATCGGTGAACAAGAGTAACTGATATCGTCTAAGCTGCGTTACAAGCTCCAGAGCCATGAGTGTTTTTTGCTTATGGGAAATTGGGTGGAATCACGGGTAACGCACTCGTCCCTTACTTAGGGATGGGTGCGTTTTTTATTATTATAATTTTTGCCATGATAAGGACAATAATCATTTTTACGGTCTGCAGAGAGGGGAGGGCAGCTGCGAACTTCCTGGCTTAGGAAACTGATTTACCGCCTTTGAGCTATATCGGTGAACAAGAGTAACCGATATCGTCTAAGCTGCGTTACAAGCTCCAGAGCCATGAGTGTTTTTTGCTTATGGGAAATTGGGTGGAACCACGGGTAAACGCACTCGTCCCTTGCATAGGGATGAGTGCGTTTTTTTATATATAAAAATATTGCCATGATAAGGACAATAATCATTTTTACGGTCTGCAGAGAGGGAAGGGCAGCTGCGAACTTCCTGGCTTAGGAAACTGATTTACCGCCTTTGAGCTATATCGGTGAACAAGAGTAACTGATATCGTCTAAGCTGCGTTACAAGCTCCAGAGCCATGAGTGTTTCTTGCTTATGGGAAATTGGGTGGAACCACGGGTAAACGCACTCGTCCCTTGCATAGGGATGAGTGCGTTTTTTTATTACTAAAAAAGGGGTGTTTATGTGATGGGTGAAAAAATGATTAAAGTTCAATTCCCGGATGGGCAGCAAAAGGAATATCCGCAAGGGATGACAGTGGAAAGTGTGGCAGGGTCCATCAGCTCAAGTTTAAGGAAAAAGGCAGTAGCAGGAATACTGAATAAGCAACTGGTTGACCTAAGTTTCAAGTTGAATAAGGATGCCGAACTGTCGATCTTGACTCTGGATTCGGATGAAGGATTAGAAGTTTTACGACATACATCGGCGCATGTTTTGGCGCAGGCTGTGAAAAGGCTATACCGAAATGTGGAATTAGGGATGGGGCCAGTCGTGGAAGATGGTTTTTACTATGATTTTAAGTTAGACCATCCTTTGAGTTCAGAAGATCTACAAGCCATTGAAAAAGAGATGGAGCATATCATAAGTGAAAATCTGGAAATTAAAAGGATCGAAGTTACTTATGATGAAGCTGTAAAGTTATTCGTGGGCAGAGGGGAGTCATTCAAGTTGGATATAGCAAAGAACATCCCTAATGGTGAAAAATTAACGCTTTATCAACAAGGGGAATTCGTCGATCTTTGCAGAGGGCCGCACCTTCCATCCACTTCATTTGTAAAATCGTTCAAATTGACTCGTGTATCTGGTGCCTATTGGCGGGGAGACAATCAAAATGAAGTGCTTCAAAGGGTGTATGGCGTGGCTTTCCAAAAGAAAAAAGATTTACAGGAGCATTTTGAATTTCTGGAAGAAGCGGCTAAACGCGATCACCGTAAATTAGGGAAGCAGTTGGAGTTATTCATGTTTTCGGAGGAAGCCCCTGGAATGCCGTTTTATTTACCGAAAGGACAAATTGTTAGAAATGAATTGGAGAAGTTCTCACGGGAGCTTCAAACTGAAGCTGACTACGACGAAGTTCGCACTCCTTTCATGATGAACCAGCGGTTATGGGAACAATCGGGTCACTGGGATCATTACCATGAGAATATGTACTTCACTGAGGTGGATCAAACAAAATTCGCGATGAAGCCAATGAACTGTCCGGGTCATATGCTTATATTCAAAAACAGTCTTTATTCTTACAGGGATTTACCCATCCGGATGGCCGAATTCGGTCAAGTCCACCGTCATGAATATAGCGGTGCATTGAACGGGATGCTGCGTGTCCGTACATTTTGCCAGGATGATGCCCACATTTATGTTCGGAAGGATCAAATCGAAAGTGAAATTAAACAAGTGTTTCATCTGATTGATAAGGTGTATCGCACTTTTGGATTCGAGTATTCCGTGGAGCTCTCGACTCGTCCAGAGGATTCAATGGGCGATGACTCCCTTTGGGAAGCTTCTGAAACAGCCTTGAAAAATGTTCTGGAAAGCATCGGGATACATTATCAAGTAAATGAAGGGGACGGGGCATTTTATGGACCGAAAATTGATTTTCATATTAAAGATGCATTAAAAAGAAGCCATCAATGTGCTACAATCCAGCTTGATTTTCAAATGCCCGATAAATTTGATCTGACTTACATTGATGAAAATAATGAAAAAGTCCGTCCGGTCGTCATTCATCGTGCCATTTATGGATCGATCGATCGTTTTTTTGGAATTCTGATAGAACATTTTGCCGGTGCATTTCCCGTATGGCTCGCTCCGGTGCAAGTACAGATCATCCCTGTCTCACAGGTTCATTTGAACTATTGTTTAAAGGTTCAAAAAGAACTGAAGAATAAAGGCATAAGAGTGAAAATCGATGATCGGAATGAAAAGCTGGGGTATAAAGTCAGGGAAGCACAGATGGGGAAAATCCCATATATGCTGGTTCTTGGAGATAAAGAAGAGAAAGAAAATGAAGTGAATGTCCGGAAATATGGGGAACAAGAATTTGAAAATGTCGCAATAGAAGTGTTCATTAAGAAAATGGTACAGCAAATAAAAGAACGCGGCAACTAACAAAAAAGCAGCTTAATCCGGAACTCACGAGTAAATGTGCGAAATTCACGAGTAAATACGCGGAACTCACGAGTAAATGCCCATTGGATTAGGTTTGGATAAAAAAAGACAGCCGGAATATTTCGGCTGTCTTTTTTCTATCTACAAATCCATACCCAGCCAACGCCCTGAACGAACTGCTGGAAACAGTTACCGCCCGGTCCGCCTTGACCGCCACCTTGTCCGCCGCCTTGTCCGCCTCCTTGACCGCCACCTTGTCCGCCGCCTTGTCCGCCACCTTGTCCGCCGCCTTGTCCGCCGCCTTGACCGCCGCCCTGACCGCCGCCCTGACCGCCGCCTTGACCGCCGCCACCGACAGGGCAAGTTAATCCTAGATATTGTAATCCGACTATATCTGTATGATGAATCTCATTCGGGATGCCACCCTCGAGTATCTGTACCATACCAGTAGCAGCATTGAACCCCATCAAAATAAAGGTGTGCTCGGTGTTACCCCAAAAACCTCTGAAACAATGACCTTGTCGGCCTGCGTTTAAATGACTCTGAATAGTAGCTAATGGAACCAGTGTTTGTACTGGCATTCTGTAATCATAATAAGGCAAATTGGCATAAGAATTATCATAATAATATGGATCATTATAATATGGAACATTATAAGGGTAATAATTATTATACATTTAAGAAATCCTCCCTTTGTGTTTACCCTTTCAAGCTATGAACAAAGAGGGATAAGTGTCCGACATGGACAAAGATGGACATTAAAATGGGTTGCCTATTTTATATATTTAATGAATGTAAGAGTAAACTCTTTATGTAAATAAAGCCTTGGCTGCTTGGATGGCAAAGTAAATGCCAATCCCTATAAGGGATATTCCTGAAATGATCGAGATGCCCATTAGAATGGGGTTGGATAAAATGCGTCTGAAGGTGCTGGCGATGATGGCCATTGCGAAATCCCAGGTTAAGAGGCCGACAAGGATCCCTGAACTGTATAAAAGCAATTGATCCATATCATATTTTGAAGCGGAGTTTGCCAGAATGGATCCGTAAATTCCAAGCCAAAACAAAATGGATAAAGGATTCGAAAGGGACATGATGAATCCTGTCAGGAATGAAGAAATAAGGGAATCTTTCGCTTTTCGTGCATTCACTTCAATCTTACCTGCACTTAACAGACTTTCGATTCCGGTATAGGTCAGGACGAAAAATCCAAACAGCCATAAAAATGTCTTCATGAAGGAGTTGTCCAAAAAGTGGACGACACCGAAAAAGACGAGGGCTATAAATACAAAATCAGCTAAAATGGCACCCCAGCCAAAAACCCAGGCATGCCAAAAACCCTTCTTGATTCCTTGGTCCAATTGAGCAGCATTTATGGGACCGATAGGAGCCGCCAGTGATAAGCCTAATAATACATAGCTGAAAAAAACACCCAATTCATCACCTCATCGTTTGTTACATCTTCACTTATTTGAATGTATTCAGATAATTAGACTTGTACCACATTTTTGACCCTTTTTTTGAGTGGATATGGTGAATCATTGTCCGGTTTGCTGCTTATGGATGTACCTAGTCGTGACATGGTGTTTTTGTAACAACACAGAAAACTCCTTCATAATGTAATTTAGTCAAATGGAAAGACGCCAATTTTAATGCATGCGCTATTCAAAGCGGAATTGGAGGATAATTATGCCTGAATTATCGATGCCGAATAAATACAAAACAATTCTTGATATCATGCATACGGATATTGCAATAAATGAAATTAAGAATCATTTTGAAGAAGGAATTTCAAATGCGTTAAACCTGATAAAAGTATCAGCACCTATCATTTTAAATGAAGGTAATGGCATAAATGACAATTTAAATGGTGTGGATCGGATTCTTACCTTTGAAGCTCTGGATATTAAGAATAAACAAATCGAAGTGGTTCAATCTTTGGCGAAGTGGAAAAGAATCACTCTATCTAGGTATGGTTTGGCGTGTGATGAAGGCATTTACACAAATATGAATGCGATAAGACGTGATGAAAAACTGGATCATTTACACTCTTTATTTGTGGATCAATGGGACTGGGAGAAAGTCATAACGAAGGAACAGCGTAACGTAGATACATTAAAATCTGAAGTAAAAAAAATATATAGAGCCATTAAATCGACCGAATGTTATATGTTTGAATTCCATCATCTGCTTAAGCCTGTGTTACCTGATGACATTCACTTCATTACGACCCAGGAGTTGGAGGATTTATACCCGAATCTGACTTTGAAGGAAAGGGAGAATGTGGCAGCGAATAAATATGGTGCAATTTTCATCATGAAAATTGGCGGAGAGTTACAATCGGGGGAAAAGCATGATGGACGTTCACCGGATTATGATGATTGGGACCTAAATGGAGATATCGTTTTATGGAATCCACTCTTGGAATGTGCTTTTGAAGTTTCTTCAATGGGAATTCGAGTAGATGAAAAGTCACTGTTAAAACAATTAAGATTATCCAAAAACGAAAATCGTAAGGTGCTCGATTATCATAAGGCCGTATTGGAAGGAAAGCTTCCGTATTCAATAGGTGGAGGAATAGGGCAATCCAGATTATGCATGTTTCTGCTGAAGAAAGCACATATTGGCGAGGTTCAGGTTTCGGTATGGAATGACCAAATATTAAAGGATTGTGAAAAAAGGAATATTATTCTTTTATAAAGACGAAAGGAGGAAACCCATTATTAAACAGAATGGGTTGAGTTTGTAGACAAAAGGGGCTCCAATTGAAATCACGTTGATATTTTACACTCTCTAAAATGTAGGCAATCTAAATTAATATCGAGTTGTCAACAGTCTGACCCATTCTTAAACAGAATGGTTTTTTTGTTTTAAAGGTAATAGGGGTAATTTTGGGTAAAGCGCTACTGAATAAATCTTTCTGCGCTATAACATAATAATTGAAGACATCTAATAATGATGCAAAACAAATTAGTTTCACAATGTTACCTTTTATGCAATAAGTTGCTTTTATAATGGATGAGGAGTGTAAGTATGGAGGGTCATGAGAAGCAAAATAAAGATGTAAGCGTATGGTGCCTGATCAGTATGGCATCGATTCCATTGGTAATGACACTTGGAAATTCAATGCTTATCCCGGTTTTGCCCATTTTCGAGGAAAAGGTGGGAATATCTTCATTTCAATCCAGTATGGTTATAACAAGCTATTCCGTAGCATCCATTTTTTTAATTCCTATAGCGGGTTATTTATCAGATAGATTTGGACGGAAAATGGTGATTCTGCCAAGCTTGATCCTAGCCCTTATCGGCGGCTTGATCGCAGGTTATGCATCATGGAAAATGGAGAATCCATACACATGGATCATCATTGGGAGGGTATTGCAAGGGATTGGGGCGTCTGGGGCCTCGCCCATCATTTTGCCTCTGGTGGGGGATCTATACAAGGATGATGATGAAAAAACCAGTTCTTGTTTAGGAATCATAGAAACCTCGAATACATTTGGGAAAGTACTGAGTCCAATACTGGGTTCCCTGTTTGCTGCATTTATCTGGTTTTTACCATTCTTCTCAATTTCATTCTTCAGTTTAATATCTATTGTCTTGGTCTTTTTCTTTATAAAGGTACCAAAGGAGAAGGATGATCCGAAGAAATTCAAAGAATTCTGGCATGATACGAAAAAAATATTCAAGCAGGAAGGGAAATGGTTATATACAGTTTTCCTGATTGGTGTATTTGTCATGTTGGTTTTGTTTGGTGTTCTTTTCTTTTTGTCTGATAATCTGGAAAAAATCCATGATTTGCATGGAGTTAAAAAAGGTTTAGTAATAGCGATCCCGCTGTTTTTCCTTTGTGTATCTTCTTATGTTGCCGGGAAAAAAATCAAGGGTGAATTACCAATCATGAAAAAAATCATCATGATCAGTATAGCTGTTCTTTCAATCAGCCTTGTATTTGTCGGTTTTACAAAAAACAAGGTTTTCCTTTTATTACTCGTAACGAGTTTGGTGGGCATAGCGATTGGTGCGTTATTGCCGACACTCGACGCAATCATCACTCAAAATATAAAAAAGGAACAGCGGGGTACGATAACTTCCTTCTATATGTCATCAAGGTTCATTGGTGTTGCGGCAGGCCCTCCGGTCATGTCCCTTGTCATGAAAAATCATATCAATTTGACCTATATCATTTCAGGGATCATTGGTATAGGCATCGTTTTGATTGTTATGAAATTCATTAGTTCAGACAAAAAAGAAGCTGCTGCCTAATAGGTTTTTATGGAAGTTCTCCGAAAAAGCCGGGCTTTCCCACGGCTTTTTTTGTTTGTAAATCGGGAAATTTTTTTTGGCAAGTGGTTATAGGCTAAGGGTTGTCACATAAAATGTACAAGTCATGAACTAGCTCGAAGGAGTGATGCTTTTTGAGTGTACATTTACTGCTGAGTTACTTTTTCTTGGGACTTACCCTTGCAGCACCGATCGGTCCGGTGAACTCTGCTCGTATCGATAAAGGAATCAAGAACGGGTTTTGGCATGCCTGGATCGTTGGGGCAGGGTCGATGATTGCAGATGCCTTGTTCATGATTTTAGTGTATATAGGTATGGTAAGGTTTTTAGAAATTCCGATTGTCCAGATTTTTCTATGGCTTTTTGGGGGATTCGTGCTTATTTATTCTGGGGTCGAAAGTGTTTTACGAGTCAATACGATATTATTAAATGAATATAGGAATAAAGATTCTTTAATTTCCTGTTTTTTGACAGGGTTCATCATGTCTGTGACCAGTCCATTATCCATTTTATTTTGGTTGGGGATATATGGATCTGTTTTAGCTAAAACAGCTTCAAGTTATGGGACATCCCAACTTTTCATTTATAGCGGGATGATCTTCCTCGGGCTTACCTGTTGGGATTTTTTTGTAGCGGCATTAACGAATGGATTTCGCAGGTTCTTAAATGAAAAAAGCTTAATGGCCATTTCGATCATCTCTGGATTATCATTGGTAGGCTTTGGGGTTTATTTTGCATATCAAGGTATTTCTGCCATCATATCATAAAGCACAATGCTTTAGTTTATTACATAAGGTAGGGTATTTGAAAACTTCTTCCTTGCATAATTCATTGTGGCAATATCAACACTATGAATGATGGAAGAGGAGGTAATGTCATGACGACAAAAGCCAATTGCAGTTCAGCGAAAGGGAAGGCTGTCCAAGATTCTAATGCATCGGGTGAACAACAAGGCGATATGAAATGGTGGCAGCTATCATTGGTCGGTGTAGGCTGTACGATCGGGACAGGGTATTTCCTTGGATCGACTATAGGGATTAAAACGACGGGGCCATCCATTGTATTTTCATTTGTATTGGCTGCACTAGGTACCTACATCGTTTATAATCTGCTTGCCAAGATGACTGCGGCCGATCCTCAAGAGGGTTCTTTTTGTTATTATGCCAATAAAGCATTTGGACGATGGGCTGGCTTTAGCTGTGGCTGGAATTATTGGTCCTCCAATATATTAATCATGGGAAGCCAGCTTACTGCGCTTTCGCTATTATCTCAATTTTGGTTCCCGAAAGTACCGCTGTGGCTATTTGCATCCGGATTCGCAATTGTTTCAATCGTGGTGGTATTGTTGGGAACAAAAGGGTTCGACAGGGTGGAAAACATCCTTGCGGTAATTAAGACAGCAGCAATCGTAATGTTTATCATTATAGCAATATGTGCCGTTTTCGGCTGGTTTGGTCTTGATGGAGGGAAACCGCCATCCTTTCCGAATAAGTTCAATGAATTATTCCCAAAAGGGTTAAAAGGGTTTTGGACATCACTAATCTATGCTTTTTATGCGTTTGGCGGCATTGAGGTCATTGGACTGATGGCGATGCAGCTTAAAAAGAAAGAAGATGCGCCAAAGGCAGGGACGATCATGCTCTTGGTTCTAACCATCATATATGTGGTTTCATTGGGGTTAGCCGTAACCATGATATCGTTAGGGGCATTCAGTGAAAAAGAAAGTCCATTCGTTTCGGCATTGGACAGCTATCATCTGACATTTTTCCCGCACGTATTTAATGGTGCAATTATAATAGCTGGTTTCTCGACGATGACCGCTTCACTTTTTGGTGTAACCAATCTTTTGGTAACACTCTCCAATGACGGGAACGCACCCTCATTATTCATGCAAAAGATTAAGAAATTCAAGGACCTTCCACTGCCTTCACTTGGTCTTGGAGCCTTAGGACTTTTAGGGTCAATCATCACTGCATTGCTCCTGCCAGGCAAGATTTATGAATACATCACAACATCTGCTGGAATATTACTTTTGTATAACTGGGCATTCATCATTCTTTCTTCATTTAAAATCTTGGAAAATAAGATTTGGAGTAAGATCACGGCCGTTTTCGGACTTCTTTTAATTTTAGCGGCGGTCAGTGGCACTCTGCTTGAAAAAGAAATACGTCCAGGTTTTTTCATCAGCCTTTTATTCATCGTGATCATCGGTCTTGCCGCCGTTTTCATGAAATTCAAGGTTTGGAATAAGAACAAGGCGATGGCCGCAAAAGCCAGTAAATCAGAACTTGATTGAAAAAAAGGAACTCGACTAACGAAGTCTAGTTCCTTTTGGTGTGCTTTCGATTTGGTGCTAAATTTCAATGATGATCGGAAGGATCATTGGCTTTTTCTTAGTTTGAGTAAAGAGATAGTGCCCCAATTCCTTCTTTATGGTTTGTTTGATGATGTTCCAACGGTATATCTTTTCACTTTGTAAGTCGTTGACCGTTTTCGTGACAAGACGATTCACATGTTTAAGGAGGTCCTCGGAATTTTGAACATATACAAATCCACGGGAAATTGTATCGGGTCCTGATACTATTTTTCGTTCCGACTTGCTTAATGTTATGACGATTACGAGCATGCCATCTTCGGAAAGCTGCTTACGGTCCCGCAGAACGATTTCTCCAACATCACCAACGCCGACACCGTCAACAAAGGTATTGCCGGCAGCCACCTTTCTCGTTTGACGGGCAACGGAGTTTTCAATATCCACCACATCGCCATTACTGATAATGAAAGTATTGCCCTTCTCTACCCCGACAGACTCAGCCAGTAATCGATGTTGGTGCAACATCCGATATTCACCGTGAATTGGAATGAAATACTTCGGTTTCATAAGGGTAAGCATGAGCTTCAACTCTTCCTGATAGGCATGTCCGGATACATGCATGCCTGTTACAGTCCCAGAACCGTAAATGACTTTGGCACCAAGTTGAAATAGGTTGTCGATGATTCGTGAAACATCCCGTTCATTTCCGGGTATTGGAGTGGAGGCAAGAATCACTGTATCATCAGGCAGTATACTCATATCCCGATAATTTGAACTGGAAAGGCGGGAAAGGGCAGCAAACGGCTCTCCTTGACTTCCTGTACATAAAACCGCGATCCTTTCAGGAGCATAATTATCGACTTCATGTGGTTGGATAAGCATCCCATCAGGTACCTCGAGGTAGCCGCGTTCAATGGCAACGGATACGACGTTCACCATGCTACGTCCAATCAGGGCAAGTTTCCGGTTTGTCTTCTGTGCAGCGTTCACAACTTGTTGAACTCGATTTACATTTGAAGCGAAGGTCGAAAGAAAGACTTTCTGTTTTGCCTGCATGAAGGCCTCTTCGATATGGCTGCCAACGAGATGCTCCGAGGGACTGGAGCCGGGGCGTTCAGCGTTCGTGCTTTCCGATAATAAAACCAAAACACCTTCACTCCCGATCTTGGCCATTTTATGAATATCGGGATACTGATCATTCATGGGAGTCAAGTCAAACTTAAAGTCCCCTGTATGAACGACCGTGCCTTCTGGCGTTCGCATGGTGACACCAAGGCAATCGGGTATACTATGATTCGTTTTGAAAAAGTCGAGAACCATCTCTCCAAATTCCAATCTTGAATCCGAGTCGATCTGGATTAACTCCGTATCACCCAAAAGGTTATGTTCTTTTAATTTCAATTCAATCAAACCTAGTGTTAAACGTGTGGCATAAATGGGTACATTCAATTTTTTTAAGAAATAGGGGATACCGCCAATATGATCTTCATGCCCATGAGTAACAATCAAAGCCCGGATCTTCTCCTTATTCTCCTGGAGAAAGGAAATATCAGGAATGATTAAATCGACTCCTAATAAACTTTCATCAGGAAACTTGGCACCACAGTCAATAATGACGATATCGTTTGCATATTGAACCACATACATGTTTTTACCGATTTCATTCACTCCGCCCAGAGCCAGTATGGACAAAGCATTCTCTTTCACACTCAAGTGGGTAGACCTCCCTTTATTATGATAAGGATAGTGTTTCCTTAGGCACCTTTTATAAAACCACTCTTTTTATAAAATCGGGGCAATGCAAGAAGCCGTAAAAAAACACCTGCCGATTTCGGTAGGTGCGTTTGTCTTCAATCTTCAACGGCTCAAGCAAGAGTTGATACTTTCTTCAAAAGAATCAATGTATGCTTGGACCTGAGAAGCATATCTAGTCTTCAAAGTGGCCAGCAAACTTTCTATCAAGAATTCTCGCGGTTTGTCAGACTGCATTAGCTCATCTTGGATGAAGTCGACCAATTCAATGGCTCTTGTTCGATTTTCATCGCAAGGAAAAGCTTTGTTTATCGCTTTTTTCAATTCCGTGGTGGAATGAAGCAAATCATTATGGCAAGGTTCAAGGTGGTTTGTAAAGTTTGGAAACCATGTGTCCATTAGTTCCGGATCAATGATCTGTTCCCCGCTTTCAGCCACTTCATTGACTAAATGGACAATGCGGTTCATGCAATAGCGGATAATTTGTATGTCCGGTGTACCGGCGGGATTAGCACGATAACTAAAATGATTCATGTGGGTCATCATCGAATGAAAGATAATGACGCTATCTAAAAGATAGGGTTTTTTGCTTTCCCCGAAGATATCGATAAAACGGTTATACATCCAGCGTAAGCTCAACAATAGCGTTTTATTGATGAATTGTTTTAATTCTTCATCGTTGGAAACACGGACTTCTTCGATCAGGATGAGCAATTTGCTTTGCTTGTTCACCATTAATTGCAGTTCTAGCTGCCGGATGAAAATTTCAATATCGGCGGAATCTTGACCAATCAACAGTTTTTCCCGTTCATGGCGAATCTTTGTATAAAAGGAACGGAAAATGGCTATAAATAATTCACCCTTCGAAGGGAAATAATTATAAAATGTACCTTTTGATATACCGCTGCCGTCTAGAATGTCCTGGATGGACGTCGCTTGGTAGCCTTTGTCAATAAAAAGCTTATGAGCCGTATCGATGACATTCTGCCTTCGATTATTCATCATATCACCTAATTTTCATTATACTGCTTGTATAAATTTAATCGTACTCTATTTTTCATGACAGCACAAACCCTTATTTAAACCAGTAAATTTCTATTGCAAAAATTGAACTAGGGGTATATTATTGATTTTGTGAGATTGGAATATACCGCTCGTCTAATTAAATGAACCAATAGTTTGAATGGAGGAATAGATAAAAAGTGAGTACTGCACAAATAAATGAGAAAAAGGGTTCGTATGGCATTTTGGCCATATTGATGGTCGGGGCTTTCATATCGATACTGAATTCAACCCTTTTAAATATTGCACTGCCATCAATTCAAATAGACCTGGGAATAGAGACTTCCACAGTTCAATGGCTGACAACTGGCTACATGCTCGTGAACGGAATCATGATTCCGACAACTGCCTTCTTAATAAGAAAATATTCGGTACGTAATCTGTTCCTGACAGCCATGCTCCTATTCTCAATCGGGACAATCGTGGCAGGTGTAGCGCATGTATTCCCGCTATTATTGAGCGCACGTATGGTTCAGGCTGCCGGTTCGGCAATCATGATGCCATTATTAATGAACGTACTTTTAACTTCTTTCCCTGTTGAAAAACGGGGCTCGGCAATGGGACTATTCGGTTTGGTCATGATGTTTGCCCCTGCAATCGGGCCGACGCTTTCAGGCTGGATCATCGAACATTATGATTGGAGAATGCTATTCCATTTCATTACTCCGCTAGCTTTACTAGTGCTTATTTTCGGCTTCTTTAAACTTAAAGACCACAAGGAAAAAGTCAATATCTCAATTGATAAAATATCGGTCATCCTTTCAAGCTTAGGCTTTGGCGGTTTGCTTTACGGATTCAGTTCGGCAGGCAGCAAAGGTTGGGATAGCCTTGAGGTATACGGCACACTGATTGTCGGTGCCATCTCCCTGACCCTTTTCATAACACGCCAGCTTAAAATGGAAACACCAATGCTTGAGTTCAAGATCTTCAAGCACCCGATGTTCGCTTTATCCGCAACGATCTCAATCGTACTGAACATGGCGATGTTCTCGGGGATGATCTTAATTCCGATGTACACACAAACAGTACGTGGCATTTCACCATTCGATTCTGGATTACTGATGCTTCCAGGTGCGTTATTAATGGCCCTCATGTCACCGGTTACCGGTAAGCTTTTCGATAAGTTCGGTGCCCGCATCCTTGCTTCAATCGGATTGCTTATCACCGTGGTAACTACGTATTTGCTAAGTAAATTATCAATGGAAACTACGTATACAGAAATTGTAATCCTGTTTTCTGTTCGTTCCTTCGGGATGTCAATGTCCATGATGCCGATCATGACAAATGGTTTGAACTCGCTGCCAGCCCGCATGAACCCGCACGGTACAGCCATGAATAACACACTGAACCAAATTTCCGGTGCGATCGGTACGGCATTGCTCGTTACGGTCATGTCTAACCGTGCAGCTTCTACTGCCGAAGATTTAATGACGAAAGCGATGAGCAAATTAACAAGCCAGCCCACCGCTGAGATGATGGGCCAAATGAAAGCCCAAATCGGGATGCAGGCAATGCTGGATGGAATTAACTTCTCCTTCTTTGTATCTACCTTCATTGCCGGTGTGGCGCTGATTCTGGCATTATTCATTAAGCGTGCATGGCCAGCTGAAGAAAAACCAGCTATGAAAAAAGATCAAACCGCTTAAATGAAACAATATAAGGCCCTATGCCGCCTGAATCGTCAGGCAGCATGGGGCTTTTTTTAATAACATCAGCCCTCTAGTTTGATTTACAGCGGAATTAATTCAGGCTACAGCGAATTATTCGATCTACGATGTAGTAATTCGACCCTCGCTGGAGTAATTCGACCTACCACCGATTAAATTCGACCCCCGCTGGGGTTAATTCGACCTACCACCGATTAAATGCGACCCACGTTGGAATAATTCGACCTACCACCGATTTAATTCGACCCCCGCTGGAGTAATTCGACCTACCGCCGATTAAATTTGTCCCCCGCTGGAATAATTCGACCTACCACCTATTTAAATCGACCTACGATGTAGTAAATTCGACCCCTGCTGGGGTTAATTCGACCTACCACCGATTTAATTCGACCCCCGCTGGAGTAATTCGACCTACCGCCGATTAAATTCGACCCACGTTGGAAATATTCGACCTATCCCTATTTAAATCGACCCATGAATCAAATATGTTTTACCCGGTGATTTCACTTTTATACAAAAAAGGCGCAGTGCCATTTGCACTGCGCTTTTTTTACATCAAGATGTCACTTCCTCTGAAGTTACTTTTGCATGCTGGATATGACTAGCTATCCAGCCAATGATCGCGGCAGAAACTAGATAGGCAAGTAGGATCCACATCTGCACCTGCAAGTTTTCCCAGCCGCCTAAGGAGATGACCTCTTGAAGTTCCTTTAGTGAATGGGCCATAGGTAAAAATTGACCGATTTTCGTCAATAGCGACATGCCCAGTTCGCCTGGGAATGTTCCTCCGCATGTAGCCAATTGGAACACGAGAAGGGTCACGGCCGCGAATTTTCCGACCACTCCGAATACGGTCACCAGCATAAGAATGAACGTCATGAAGGTAAATGAAACGATGATGCTAGATAGAATGAATACAGGGACACTTGCTACATGTAAATGGAATCCAAGCAGGACCACTGCATCCACTAGAACTGCCTGAATCAAGCCGATTACATATACGAGCATTAATTTATTCGTGAAATGAACGGTTCCGGTAACCCTAAGATTCTGCCTGCGGCCAAGCGGCAAGATATTGGAAGCCATGATGCCGCCTACATAAAAGGCCAAAGACAGAAAATAAGGGGCAATTCCGGTTCCATAGTTAGGAACTTCGGATAAATTGGATTGGACCAATTGCACGGGTTCAGAGAACATTGAAGTGGTCGAATCGTCGTACTGAAGACTAGCCGTTTTATCGGCAGCTTCATTAAGCTTGGAGGATAACTTGCTTGAGCCCGTTTCCAGCGAAGCCAGTCCTTCTTGTAGTTCCGTCGATCCACTGGCTAGCTGGCTGCTTCCGCCAGCTAGCGAAACGATTCCGGCATTTAAAGTGGAGAAACCATTTGTCCAATTAGAGAAACCATTCGCGAATTCTAGAGATCCCTCGTTTAATTGCTTGGCACCTGAGGTAGCTTGTGCCATTTTATCACCAAAGGCATTCATCCCGGTTTGAATGGTCTCTTGTCCATCAGCCACTTTTTCAGCACCTTCTCCCAATTGCCTTTGACCGGCATTTAAAGTGGCGGCTGTTTTGGATAAACCTTCTGATAGGGCAATGATCTGCTTGAAGTCTTGATCCTTTATTGCATCAGGATGACTTTTCATATAGGCATCCAATTGTTTCTTAAGAGTATTCGCTGTATCGGCAGCCTGTTCTTGCCCTTGCATCAATTTTTTATTTCCGGCTGACCAGTCCTCAACACCCTGTCTTACTTCATTCATCCCACTTTCCAATGAGTGATGTCCATCCGATAGCTGCTTCATTCCGGAATACAAGTTCCGCGAACCTGATGTTAATCCTTTCGCACCGTCAGCTAAGGCTTCTTGTCCATCCAAGAGCTTGGTGCTTCCTGTTTGCAGTTTCTGGGCGCCATCATTTAAATCCTGAATGCCATCATCCAATTTTTCACTGCCGCTTTTCGCTTCCGCCGTTCCTTGTTGAAGCTCTTCTGCTCCATCCCCGGCATTCGCCAAGCCTTTAGAAACCTCCTGGAATTTTGAAAGGATGCCTTCAGAATAGACTTTCGTAATGCTTGCGTTGATTTTTGCAGTCATCTTTTCAACAGCAGTTGAGCTGATTTGTGAGGCAACGAAGTTTTTACCTGGATTGACAGTATACAAAAGTTTAGCTCTTTCCGGTTTTTCATCCATTAAAGTCGTGACATTTTCCGAAAAATCCTCCGGAATCGTGACAACCATAAAATAGGTACCTTCTTCAAGACCTGTATTAGCCTTCTTTGCCGTGACAAAGTGAAAGTCCAATTCTTTTTGCTTTTTTAATTCTTTAACGAAATCATCTCCAGCTTGGACTGGCTTATCATCCATTTCCGAACCATTATCGAGATTGACCACTGCTACAGGGAGCTGATCCAACTGTCCATAAGGATTCCAATATCCAGCCAAGAAGAAACCAGAGTAAATCAATGGAACGACCAAAAGGAAAATCAAGGCGATTCTCCCGTGTTTATGTTTCCACATTGCTTTAATATCTTGCAATACAAGTTGTAAACCTTTCATTATTGAGCCTGCCCTTTCTAAATAAGAGATTATTTCATCATAATGGCTTTTTTAGATACTGTATAATACATAATTGGTTATGTAATAATAGATTTAAATCTATGCGAAAAGAGTGGGAAAATGGAAATATTACAGCTGCAATACTTTCAAACCGTAGCACGACTGGAACATATGACGAAGGCTGCGGAACAACTTCAAATAGCTCAGCCATCCCTCAGTAAAACCATATCCCGGCTTGAAGAGGATTTGGGTGTCGCACTTTTCGATAGGGAACACCGGAAAATCAAGCTCAATGCAGCCGGCCGAATATTCTTGAACCGGGTCGAACGCGCTTTTGCGGAACTGAATGAAGGAAGGCGCGAAATAGTGGAATTAGCAGATCAAGACCAAAAGAACATCACTTTGGCCGTTACCATTCCCAGGGTCCTGCCTGATTTATTGGGTGCATTTTTATCTCAGTACCCGGATGTCCGTTTTCAACAATTCCTAAAATCCATATCATCAATGAAGCAGCTTTTAATTGAAGGAGAAATCGATTATTGCATATCGTCCGTTCCGATCGAAGGACCAGACTTAAGGTGGGAACCGCTGATCACCGAAGAAATATACTTGATCGTGCCTCCCAATCACCGGCTGGCTGGCAGGGAAAGCATAACACTCAAAGAAGTGAAAGATGAACCGTTCATCAGTATGAATACAGGCTTCGGGTTCCGAAGCCTAACCGACCAATTTTGCCTCGAAGCGGGATTCGTCCAGCACATCGCCTTCGAAGGAGATGAACCAGCTGTCATCTCGGACCTTGTCAGGAAAGGGTTGGGGATCGCCTTCGTATCCGAATTGACATGGCTTCATCAAACCGGATCATTATCCCATAAAATTCGAATAACAGAACCTGTTTGTCAAAGAACAATAGGGCTTGGCTGGTCAGAAAAACGCTACTTCACCTCAGTAGCCAAGCAATTTCGGTTATTTGTCATGGATTACTTCGCTGCCGTCAATTCCTCTAGGCTAAAGGATGAATAAATGTGGTAAAGGTCGAATAAATCGCCGGTTAGGGCGAATAAATGGGTGAAGGCATAAAAAGTATATTTTAATTATAGAGAACATAGTATTCTAGGAGGTTTTTATTAAATATATCGGGTTCAAAATGACGAATCCGATCCTAGGAGATGAATGGAGATGGAAATACGGGTTAATCAAATTGAGTTTAATGGCCTCACGTTTCAATATCGGGAGAGCGGGGATGTTTCTGCACCGCCGCTTGTTGTTCTTCACGCGCTGGGGAAAAGTGCAGATTCATGGGATCAAGCGGCTGCCGCATTAGGAGAAAATTATCGTGTTTTAGCCTTAGATCAACGGGGCCATGGTGGGAGTGCGAGAACTAATACATACACTTTTGAATTGATGTGCGATGATTTGCTTCATTTTGCGGATGCGCTTAATTTGGGAAGGTTTTCGCTAATGGGGCATTCCATGGGGGGAACAGTTTCCTATCTGTTCTCGCAAACTTATCCTTCGAGGATAGATAGGTTGATTGTCGAAGACACGCCTCCTCCTTTTTCGGATAAGCCAATGGAGGTTCCTTCCAAACCATCTGTCCCACTGCCGTTTGATTGGCAGGTAGTGCCTTCGATTCTACAGCAGCTTAATGAACCCGATCCCAAATGGTGGGCGCGCCTTACCGATATTATGATGCCGACGCTTGTTATAGGGGGCGGGTCGAGCCATATTCCCCAAAACAAATTGCAGGAGGTTTCCGAGCTTATTCCGAATTGCGAATTGGTGACGATAGAGGATGCCGGACACTTTGTCCATGAAGATAATTTACCAGCTTTCTTGGCTGCCGTAACAAGGTTTCTTTCCAAAGGACAGGCGTTTTAATAGGCTTAAGAGGGTTGCCGATGCAGCCCTCTTATTCCTGCTTAAAATGTATGGTTTATTTTAAAGACGGAATTTACCGATTTATTATTCAGGATTTCAAGCAACTGTTCAGCCATATAGCCAGCGCTATATTTAAAGCCAGTGTTGACCCATTCGATGATCATGCCTAATATCGCATACGCTTGGTAGCTGGAGGCAAGTTCTATATTGATCTTAGGGTTCGGCCGGTAATCTTCCAGGTCCTCCAATGGAAGTTTCTTTAACTCATTACAAATCCTTTCCAGTAATGTAGGCCATGCATTCGTCTTTAGGATAAGGGTATAAATGTTTGCATAGTTAGCTACATGTTCAAATATTTTGATGACTGAAGCGGTTAGTTCATTGATGGTGAAAGTATCAACGTTCTTATAAGGTTCCCGGTAAGATATGATCAAATCCGCAATGACATCTTCCATGACCTCTTCAAGCAGTTCCTCTTTGTACTGATAGTGTTTATAAAATGTACCCCGATTAAGGTCGGCGAGTTCTACAATGTCAGTAATCGATATATCCCTGAAATCCTTATTTTGCATTAATGATATGAGGGATTCTTTCAAAGCCATTTTGGACTTCCTGATCCTTCTATCAATCCCAGTGTTATTATCAGTCATTTTCTCCACCCTTTGCCCGTTATTGTGCTTTTAATGAACATAATGACCACTTTCTGTTCATTGTTCAACATCGAGGTCATCATTTGCTGATTGTATAAGCCTACTGAAACTAATTATACTATAAAGGAAGGTAGTTAATGAACATCTGTACAATAAGTATCACTTCACTAGAATGAATGGGGGAGTTCATAATGAAATTACATTACAAAGTTGCAGTAGTGACAGGTGCAGCATCAGGCATGGGAAAACAAATTGCTATAGATTATGCTAGAGAAGGTGCGAAAGTCGTCGTATCGGATTTAAATCTTGATGGTGCGAACGAAACGGTAGAAGAAATAAAAGCGAATGGCGGAATGGCCTTTGCCATTAAAACGAACGTGGCGGTGGAGGAAGATATTCAACATTTGATCGATACCACGGTCAGTACTTACGGTACGGTGGATATTTTGGTGAATAACGCGGGTATCATGGATGGCATGGAACCGGCTGGAGACATTGAAGACTCTAGATGGGATCGGATTTTTGCCATTAACACGACTAGCGTCATGCGTTCGACTAGAAAGGTGTTGCCGATCTTTTTAGAAAAACAAAAAGGGGTCATCATCAATATTGCTTCTGCTGGCGGTTTGTACGGTGCTCGAGCAGGTGCAGCATACACTGCCTCTAAGCACGCAGTCGTTGGATTCACAAAAAACACGGGCTTTATGTATGCCAATAAAGGGATTCGCTGCAATGCAATAGCACCAGGCGGAGTTGAAACCAATATTGGTTCCAGCATGACGAATATCAATGAGTTTGGCTTCTCTCGCCAACAATTGGGTATGGCTATCAATCCACGCAATGGTAAACCTGAGGAAATCGCTAAAGTGGCATTATTCCTTGCTTCAGACGATTCCAGTTTTGTTAATGGTACTGTCATCACCGCAGATGCTGGTTGGAGTGCATATTAAGCCCGTAAAAAGAATGGTCAAGAACTTAGTGACTGATATATGCATTCCTGCTAGTTAGCAGGGATGCATTTTTTTGAGTGGAGCATAGGCAGGATCATTGTAGGGGGAATTTGGTTAGCCAGACAATTTGCTAGAGGAAGTTTCTACTTCATTCGGTAGTCCTGACATTGTCATTTCAATCGAAAGTGGATAAGTGGGGGCTGGATAGTTCGAACTACTATCCAGTTTTTCTCTCAAAAAGAATTATGCTATCAATTGGATTTAAAAGATAAGTTGAACTCTGAAATCTTGGAAGCAAAATAGGTTCCCAGAAAAAATCCACTTTCCCTATGAAATTGGATCACTGAGTGATCCATCAGTTTGCTGCGATACCTCTCAAACGATATATTAATTGGCGTGAGAATATTGAAGGACTTTCTGACGGACGTAATCAAGGTGTTTGTACATTTGGCTAAATGCTTCATGCGGATCATGTGCTGCAAGTGCCGCATAGATGGCTTTATGATACTTTACAGTCAGTTCCCGTTCTCTGAATTGAATCAGGCTATTAATTTTATTATGTGTAATCAATAAAGAATCGATCATGCCTTCAATAATGGGATTGTTTGCACTTAAAGCTATGATCTTGTGAAATTCTTTATCGGCCTCTCCATAATCGTTGTCTTCACTATTGGCAATCGTCTCAATCGTAACTTGCAGTTTCTCCAGTTGTTCGTCTGTGATCTTCTCGGCAGCCATCGTTACTAATCCCAACTCCAAAGCCATTCGCGCTTCGATGATCGCTGGTAAATTATCTGTAGCCAGCGCCAGCATGACAGAGAATGGATGTGTACCGATTTTATCGTTAAAAAAGGTTCCTTCACGTGTTTTTCGAGTAATGACACCTAGTGTATCAAGTGCACTGAGCGCCTCACGTAAAACAGGCCTGCTTACTTCAAGTTCTTTCATAAGTTCCATTTCAGGAGGCAGTTTGTCGCCCGCTTTCATTTGTCCGCTGACGAGCAGATGCACAATTTGATCCACGACTTGTTGTGAAAGAGTGTTGCGATGTACCGATTGTACGCCTAATTTTTTTGACGATTCTTCCATTGTGTAACCCCTTTTCTGTTAAATCCTATATGTATTACTACTGTAAGACTAATTATATAATATAATACACTTATTTGCATGTGAGTATGAGAAGACCTACGTCCAAAAAAAGTAAAATGCGCCTCTCTAAAGAGAGAGACGCACGCAATGTAGGAAAAAAATCATCTCACAAGGCAAGGAGATTTTGGATTGAACTTCCATCCGGAAACCAGGTATTGCATCGCCATTGAATCATCACGGGCACCAAGTCCTTTTTGTTTATAAAGCTGGTGTGCCTTCTCGATTTGATCCATATCCACTTCAATTCCAAGTCCAGGTTTGGAAGGGACATCGACCATACCGCCGACAATTTTAAAAGGTTCTTTCGTCAAACGCTGCCCATCCTGCCAAATCCAGTGGGTATCGATTGCAGTGATTTTTCCTGGTGCGGCTGCTGCAACGTGTGTAAACATGGCAAGTGAAATGTCAAAGTGATTATTCGAGTGTGATCCCCATGTCAATCCCCAGTCGTTGCACATTTGAGCGACACGGACGGAGCCCTGCATCGTCCAAAAATGCGGATCGGCAAGAGGGATGTCCACGGATTGAAGTTGAATGGAGTGCCCCATTTGCCTCCAGTCCGTTGCAATCATGTTCGTAGCGGTTGGAAGGCCCGTTGCACGCCTGAATTCCGTCATGATTTCCCGGGCGGAAAAACCATTTTCCGCTCCGCATGGATCTTCCGCATAAGCTAAAACATGATGCTGATCCCTGCAAAGTTTAATCGCATCCTCAAGCAGCCAGCCGCCATTTGGATCAAGCGTGATCCTGGCTTCAGGGAAGCGTTCAGCAAGTGCCGTCACCGCTTCGATTTCTTCCTCCCCGCGTAAAACCCCGCCTTTCAATTTAAAATCATTGAATCCATAGCGAGAGTGGGCGGCTTCTGCCAAGCGGACAATCGATTCGGGTGTCAGCGCTTCCTCATGACGGAGGCGAAGCCAGTCATTTTCCGCTTCCGGTTCGCTTAAATAACCAAGATCTGTTTTATTGCGGTTACCTACATAAAATAAGTAGCCCAGCATTTCCACCTTATCACGCTGCTGTCCTTCACCGAGAAGGGCTGCGACAGGAACACCTAAATATTGGCCAACTAAATCAAGAAGTGCCGCTTCCAATGCTGTTACGGCATGAATGGCAATACGGAGATCGAAAGTCTGAAGGCCGCGCCCTCCAGCATCGCGGTCCCCAAACTGCTTACGGATGGTATTCAGAATGTTGTTGTAGGTCCCTATGGACTGGCCGACAACCAATTGTTTGGCATCTTCTAGAGTTTGGCGGATTTTTTCGCCCCCAGGAACTTCACCTACACCTGTATTACCCGCATTGTCTTTTAGAATGACAATGTTCCGGGTGAAATATGGAGCATGGGCACCACTTAAGTTCAGCAGCATGCCGTCATGGCCCGCAACTGGAATAACGCTCATTTCAGAAATTACCGGTGTGCCGATTTTTACATTATCCTTAAGCAATTGATTGTTCATAATTTTTCCCCCTACTAGAATAATTAGTTGATTATGATTTTAACTCTACACGTTTAATTTCACCAACCAGGAATAAGTAACTTAAAATAGCGACAAGAGCATTGGCACATACGAAAACTAGCGCCCCATTGAACGACCCTGTCGTGGCAATGATATATCCGATGATGATCGGTGTTGTAATGCCGGCAATGTTACCGAATGTGTTGAAAAGCCCGCCGCTGACACCGGACATTTCTTTTGGTGAGGTATCGGCCACAACCGCCCAGCCTAATGCCCCAAATCCTTTACCGAAAAACGCAAGGGCCATTACGAAAATGACAACCCATTCCGTATCTACATAGTTTGCTGCTACCAAGCTCATCGATAGAATCATCCCAACAACAATTGGCATTTTTCGGGCGACAGTCAATGAGAATCCCTTCCGTAACAAGAAATCCGAGAATGTACCTCCGAGAATACCGCCAAAAAATCCACAAATGGCGGGAAGGGAAGCGACGAATCCAACTTCAAGAATGGTCATGCCTCTTTCTTGTACAAGGTACACAGGAAACCATGTCAGGAAAAAGTACGTTAACGTCGTAATGCAATATTGTCCTAGATAAACACCTAACAGCATGCGGTTTGATAAAAGCTGCTTAATATGATTCCAGTTGACGCCTTTCTTTTCCTCCTTATTTGCACTGGTTTGATCCATATTGATCAAAGCGCCGCCAGCTTCGATATATTCAAGCTCAGCTTTGTTGATACGAGGATGTTCTTTCGGGCCATAAATCGTTTTCAGCCAGATGAAAGCAACGATGATTCCTAAAGCACCCATAAAGAAGAAGACATATTCCCAACCAAATTTATACGTAATGTAACCCATGATCGGTGCAAAGAGAACGGTTGCAAAATACTGGGCGGAATTGAAAGTGGCAGCCGCGGTTCCGCGTTCATGGCTTGGGAACCATGTAGCGACGATGCGGCTGTTGGCCGGGAAGGAAGGCGCTTCTGCCAATCCAACTAAAAAACGCAGGCCGAACAATACGATGACAGCTGTTCCGGCAGAACCGAAAAAACCTAGAAACCCTTGTAAAAGCGTAAAGGCAGACCATAACGTGATACTCCAAAAGTAAACCTTTTTTGAGCCAAAACGGTCTAAAAGCCATCCGCCTGGAATTTGTCCTGCTACATAAGACCAAGCGAAAGCGGAGAAAACGTAGCCCATCATGACTGAATCGAGACCAAGCTGACCAGACATGTCCGTACCCGCAATTGATAGCGTCGCACGATCCGCATAATTCAGAGCAGTGACCAAAAAGAGCATAAAGACAATGAACCATCGTGTGCGTGTTTTTTTCTGGGCACTTGGTAGTTTAGGAGATGGTTGAAAAACTTTTTCTTCAGCGTTCATATACTCACTTCCTTAATCGTATTTAATTATATTTTCATTTGATACCGCTTACAATGTTAACTGTTTCCTCCTTCGTGAAAATTCTTAATATTTAGTTTTGTCCAATGGTAAGACAAATAAAATTGTTTGTCAATGGCTTTTTTTCATAAATCATTTTTCATTTTAGCTCCTTAATTATCGTGTTTTTTTGTATATAGTAGAAGTGAAATTATTGAGGTTTAAGGTAATGTTAGTTTTTTCAGAAAATAAAAAAAATACGATTGACCAGAAGGTCTATTTGTCTTACAATAAAACAATAATACACAAGGGGGAATAAATAATGAATAAGACTCGCAAGGCACCTAAAGGAATACTCGGATTTCCCGTGGCACCATTCACAACGAGTAATAAGCTTGATGAACAAGCACTCGCCCAAAATATCCAATTTTTATTAGATGAGGGACTCGAGGCTATTTTCGTGGCATGTGCAGCAGCGGAATATCCTTCGTTAAGTAAAGAGGAATATGAAGCGATGGTAGAGGTAGCCGTATCCGTCACGGCTGGAAAAGTACCTGTATACACAGGGGTAGGCGGGAATATTCAAACTTCCCTCGAACTTGCCAGAATATCCGCGGATAGAGGGGCAGACGGTTATTTAATATTACCTCCATATCTCGTTACTGGAGAACAGGCAGGTCTGGCTGCTTATTTCAAAACCATCGCAGAAAGTACAGACTTAAATTCCATAGTATATCAGCGTGATAATGTTTCATTTTCACTTTCAACTTTGGAAGCGCTTGCTGAGGTCCCGCAGGTGGTCGGCGTCAAAGACGGCCTGGGCAATATGGAGTTGAATGGACTCCTTACACAAACCTTCGGAAAACGTTTCGGCTGGCTGAACGGAATGCCGCTTGCGGAAGTTACCATGTCGGCCTACGTTCCACTTGGCTTTGACTCATATTCATCGGCGATATCCAATTACATCCCGCATATCTCACGAAAATTCTATAATGGCATTTTGAGCGGAGATCAGGAAACGGTCAATGAAATTTACCAACAGGTCATCATGCCAATCAACAATATTCGCCGTCAGAGAAAGGGATATGCCGTTTCGCTCATTAAAGCAGGTATGGAGATTATGGGAATGCCGGTTGGGCAAACAGTCAGATTACCAATTCTTCCGGTGGAAAAAGAACATTATACAGAAATGCAAACGATATTAGAGAATGCTTTAAATCGTTTTCCAAAAGAAACACCAATTCAATCAATCTAATAAGGGTGGGGATTATATATGATAACTACAGTTCAAACAAAAACGTATCTTAACTATATTAACGGTGAATGGGTTGCTTCTATTTCAAATGAAGTTGAAAAAAGTTTAAACCCGGCAGATAAACAGGCAATTGTCGGATATGTACAAAAATCTACCAAGGATGACTTGAACCTGGCTGTGGAAGCTGCGAAAAAGGCGAAAGAAAAATGGCGCAAACTAGCTGGTTCAGAGCGCGGGGAGTATCTATATAAAGCAGCGCAAATTCTTGAAAAGCGGATTGATGAAATCGCAGAATGTGCAACACGGGAAATGGGAAAGACCTTTGCTGAAACAAAAGGGGAAACGGCACGCGGCATTGCGATCCTGAAATACTATGCAGGAGAAGGAATGCGTAAAGTGGGGGATGTCATTCCATCCACCGACAGTTCAGCGCTTATGTTCACGACGCGAGTCCCGCTTGGCGTTGTGGGCGTCATAACACCTTGGAATTTCCCAATCGCCATCCCAATTTGGAAGATGGCTCCTGCTCTCGTATATGGGAATACGATTGTGGTCAAGCCAGCCACCGAGACGGCCATCACCTGTGCGAAGATCATGGAGTGTTTTGAAGAAGCCGGTTTACCGGCGGGTGTAATCAATATGGTCACAGGACCGGGCAGTGTCATCGGGCAGGGCATCGCTGATCACGAAGATGTAAACGGCATTACCTTTACCGGCTCAAACGGCGTTGGAAAAAGGATTGGACAAGCGGCGTTAGCACGCGGAGCGAAATACCAGCTTGAAATGGGCGGGAAAAACCCGGTCATCGTTGCAGCGGATGCGGATCTTAATCTGGCTGTAGAAGCCGTCATTACAGGTGCGTTCCGTTCAACGGGGCAAAAATGTACCGCGACAAGCCGTGTCATCGTTGCAGCTGAAGTTTATGAAGAGTTCAAGCAGCTGCTGGTGAAAGAAACGAAAGGCATTTCCATCGGGGATGGATTGGACAGCGGAACATGGATGGGTCCATGTGCTAGCGAAAATCAATTGAATACGGTTCTTTCCTATATTAAAAAAGGAGTGGAAGAAGGCGCTGAACTTCTAATTGGCGGGAAGCGTGCTGAAGAAGGCCCTCAGGCAAATGGCTTTTATGTAGAGCCTACTATTTTTGATAACTGCACGTCAGATATGACGATTGTACAGGAAGAAATTTTTGGTCCGGTAATTGCTTTATTGAAAGCTGATTCAGTTGAAGAGGCCCTGCAACTTGCGAACAGCGTGGAATACGGCCTTAGTGCTTCGATTTTCACAGCGAATATCAAACATTTGCTTTCATTTGTTAACGATATGGAAGCGGGATTGATCAGGGTCAACGCTGAGAGCGCAGGCGTTGAATTGCAGGCGCCATTTGGCGGCATGAAAAACTCCAGCTCCCACTCCAGGGAACAAGGAGAAGCAGCAAAAGAGTTTTTTACATCCATTAAAACGGTGTTTGTAAAATAATAACCCTCTCGTGTATCTTTAGTGATGACTGTTTGCTTTTTTAGAATGAAGGAGTGGTAAAGTGGATACAAAAACGCAACTGACGGAGGTTCCGCTTTATATTAAGGTAAATAAGATTGATAATGTCGCCATCGTGGTTAATACGGGGGGCTTGGATCAAGGAACCGTTTTCTCTTGTGGGCTTGAATTGAAAGAAAGAGTACCACAAGGTCACAAAGTGGCTTTGACGGATATAGTGGAGAATGAAGCCATCATACGCTATGGGGAAGTTATCGGTTATGCGGCTGAATCAATCAGTAAGGGCAGTTGGATTGACGAGTCGTTGGTGATACTGCCGGCTTCTCCAGATTTAAAGGCATTACCGGTAGCAAATGATATACCGAAAACTTTACCCCCACTTGAAGGGTATACATTTCAAGGATTTCGCAATGAAGATGGCAGTGTTGGAACCAAGAATATATTAGGCATTACAACAAGCGTTCAATGTGTTGTGGGCGTTCTGGATTTTGTCGTGAACCGGATAAAAAAAGAGCTACTCCCGAAGTATCCCAATGTTGATGATGTTTTCGCTATAAATCACAACTATGGGTGCGGAGTCGCTATCAATGCACCGGAAGCGGTTATTCCCATTCGCACGATACAGAACCTTGCGAAACACCCAAATTTCGGCGGGGAAGCCTTGGTAGTTGGATTAGGGTGTGAAAAACTTTCTCCAATGAGAATAAATCCAAGCGGGGATGATTCAGATATCATTTCACTTCAGGATCAGCAGGGATTTGCGGGAATGGTCCAATCCATTATGGAAATGGCCGAGGAACGTTTAATCAAGTTGAACCGCAGGCAGCGGGAGACATTTCCGGTTTCCGAATTAGTCATCGGTACGCAGTGCGGAGGAAGTGATGCCTTCTCTGGTGTGACAGCTAACCCTGCAGTAGGATATGCTACAGATCTGTTAGTTAGAGCAGGGGCAACCGTTCTATTCTCTGAAGTCACAGAAGTACGGGATGCGATTCATCTATTGACGCCTCGAGCCGTGAATGAAGAAGTAGGAAGAGCCTTAATAAAGGAAATGGATTGGTATGATAACTACCTTGCTTTAGGTGATGCTGATCGAAGTGCCAATCCGTCGCCTGGAAACAAAAAAGGCGGATTGGCCAATGTAGTGGAAAAATCATTAGGCTCCATTGCCAAATCCGGAGGCAGCCCCATTTCAGGCGTATTGGCTCCAGGTGAAAAAGCAACGGAAAAAGGGCTGATTTTTGCAGCTACACCAGCTAGTGACTTTGTTTGCGGAACACTGCAGCTCGCTTCTGGTATGCACCTTCAAGTTTTTTCAACTGGTAGAGGCACACCTTATAATCTCGCAATGGCTTCCGTCATCAAAGTATCTACACGAAATACATTGACAGAGCAATGGAAAGATCTGATCGATATAAATGCTGGAACTATAGCTACTGGTGAAGCAACGATTGAGGATGTTGGATGGGAAATATTTCACCTTATTTTGGAAGTGGCCAGCGGTAAAAAGAAAACCTGGGCAGAGCATTGGGGCCTGCATAATGATTTGGCACTGTTCAATCCTGCGCCAATTACTTAATAATGATTTACTGGACGGACTTCCTTTTAATAGAGGAAGTCCGTCCTTTTTTCTTCCAGAAAAGAGGACCGCTGGACTATTAGCAGAAGTTATTAATGAACGTTTGGTTTTCATCATGACGAGATACTGAAGTACATATCAGGAGGGATAGCATGGTCACATTCAGGAATGCGACGGCAAAAGATTTAAGTGAAATAGTACAGATGCTTGCGGATGATGTTTTGGGGAAGGAAAGGGAGCGCTATGAAAATCCCCTTCCTGAAAGCTATATAAAAGCATTTGAATCCATTGATGCAGATGGAAATAATGAATTGATCGTAGCATGTCTTGGTGAGGAAATCGTTGGGGTACAGCAAATCACGTTCACTCCTTACATTACCCATCAAGGCGGTTGGAGAGCTACGATCGAAGGGGTTCGGACGGCATCTACAGAACGAGGGAAAGGTATTGGAAGCAAGTTGATTCAATATGCGATTGACCGTGCAAGGAAGCGGGGCTGCCATATCATTCAGCTGACGACCGATAAAAAGCGGGAAGAAACGTTGCGTTTTTATGAACGTTTAGGATTTAAAGCCACTCATGAAGGCATGAAAATGAAGCTTTAAATTCACGGTCTTTTGTCCCCTTTTTTTGTGCACAACAACTTGTCTGGTATTATATGTTAAAATTATTCGTGAGATATTAATAGATGTATAGGATTTAAAAACTTATGAAAGGGTGAGCTCGATGGAAAACGAAGCATGTATTCAGAAGAGGTATGGTGTAATCAGTTTTACTTCATTCATCATTGGAATCGTTTGCTTTTTTACTGTTTTTATTACACCTATCAGAATCGCAAATTTCGGGAGCCTGACGGGTGATTATATCACATTTTTCCTTACGATTACCGGTATCGTCCTATCTGTCATGGGAATTTTGAAGAAAACGGAGAAAAAAGTGATTTCTATCGTTTCTTTGGTTTTTTCCTCATCTTTCTTTATATTTTGGGTTATCGTCATCACTTTGCTGTTAACTGGTGAAATAGAATGGCCACGTAGATCAAATTAGCAGTTGCAGTGATAGAGTTTAATGAGTTTTGCTTGAAGATAGTTTGGAGTTGAACCAATTGAACCTTTCGTGATGCTCAGGGGAGCTGAAAAATAGAATGGAGAATCATAGAATGAATGTCAAAGCGGAGTTATATTGGAATGAATTTTGGCAAGGGAAAGAAGAAGAAAAACCCCAGTCAGTCAGTGCGTGGCAATTCGGGGCCGATCCCGATCAATTGGCTCGATTAGTGATGGCTGGGATAAAAACGGCTACATGCTCTGGGTATGTTTTTTATGAAGAAGAAAATGAACCATTACCATCCGTGGGTGATTACAGCATTATTTTAAGCGGTGAGGATGAGCCCTTAGCCATCATCCAAACAGTGAAAGTCGAAGTATTGCCCATGAATGAAGTGAGCGAAGAGTTTGCAATTGCAGAAGGGGAAGGCGATCGAACATATACATACTGGTGGGACGCACATGAAAAATTTTTTAAAGAAGAACTGGACAGAATCGGACACACCTTTCAAGTAGATATGCTGCTAGTGTGTGAGCGTTTTGAATTGATTCATGTAAAGTGAGTGTAGACGGCTAGCAATAAGTGCTTTCTTTCAGTGATTTGCTATAATAGGTCATTGGATTAAAAAACTTATAGAAAGATAGGTATTTGCATGAAAAAGAAACTGATATTCATTGGATTGGGAATCCTGGTTGTTTTCCTGCTATTGTTTGGTACGTATAAATTAATGAATTCAAGAACATATCAGTTATTCGGTGGATTAACGGATAATGTCGAGACGAATGAAAAAGTGGTCGCTTTGACTTTTGATGATGGCCCATCGAACAATGTAAATCAAATCCTTCCGTTATTGGATAAATACGATGTAAAGGCTACATTCTTCCTGATTGGTAACGAAATCGAAAAGTATCCAGAGGAAGCGGGTAAAATAGCGGAAGCAGGACATCAGATTGGCAATCACACGTATTCCCACAGGCGAATGGTTTTTAAATCGCCCTCTTATATCAAGGCGGAAATCGAGAAAACGGATACATTAATTCAAAACTCCGGATATAAGGGTGAAATTGATGTCCGGCCGCCAAACGGGAAAAAAATCTTAGGTTTGCCTTATTATTTAAATAAAAATGATAGAGAGACCATTACTTGGAATCTGGAACCAGATAGCTATTACACTTCAGCTTCTGACAAAGTGAAGTATGTGAAGGAAAATATAAAACCAGGTTCGATCATCCTGATGCATCCGATGTACGATGATACGGGTAAAGAACTTCAAGCGATTGAAGGGATCTTACAAGAGTTAACGAACGAAGGGTATAGGTTTGTAACGGTCAATGAACTTCAGGAAATGTAGTTTCATTTTTCGTCCAGACGATTTTCGAAGAATCGGGTTGCTGCGGCAGCCCTTTTTTATTTGATATACAGAATAGTACAAAACATGGGCTGCATATTGTTTCTTAATGGAAGGTTGTTGTTAGGGCATGCATTCGCATGAATTTTTCCTTTAGTGGAATAAAGCTATTAAAATGGGGCTGGTTACTTGTATCGAAATAAAAACACCGCTCTGATCATGATTTTATGTATCCTGTTATTCCTATTTCTTGTGGTGCTCATTTTTCGCCACATCACGGTATACTTCGTGTATAGCTCGGGCATCGGCCCGTTATTGCTTATCGGGGTAATGGTTTTTGCTATCGTTATGCTTTTTTTCAAAGGATATAAATAATCGAGTCTGTCTACTGGTTTTAAGGATTTGTACAATTTGAACGTTGCTTTCCTCTCCAGGCACTCGCTTTCCGCGGGCGGTCCGGGAGTCTTCTGGACGCGCTTTTCCCGCAGGAGTCTCGTTCCTTACGTTCCAACCAACTTGGTTTTTAAATTTAGATAGAACCCCTTTTGTCTACAAACTGAGGCTGCTGCGCAGCCTTTTTTTGTTTCTATGTATAGAGATACATAAAAAAATATAAAAATCAATAAAAAATTAACACTACGACATTAGTAATATATGGTAATATTTGAAATGGGATTATTTTCTATAAATTATAATCAGGGGTGATATGTACGTGGAGTTTTTTACTAAGTGGGCGTTTAAGAACAAGGCTGCCGTTTCATTGGTAACCATATTTATTTTGTTGATAGGAGTTGTCAGTTATTTTAAACTGCCGATGGAATTTTTACCATCTGCCGATAATCCTCAAGTTACGATTATCACAATGGGTCAGGGCACTGATTCGAAAACGATGGAAGCACAAGTTACAGATCCAATTGAAAGAGCAGTTACGGGAGTTAAAGGAAAGAGTTCAATATACTCCACCACTGGAGATGGATTTTCAAAAGTAGATCTATTCTTTGAAGCCGGATCGGATATGAAACAAGCGAAACTTGATGTTCAAGAGGCTCTTGGCAGTGTAGCGCTGCCACAAAGCATGGCAAAGCCAACTGTTACACAGTTAAATACATCAATGATTCCCATCTCATTTGTAGCTGTTACTTTTAAGGATGGATTAACAGCTGAAAATATAGACTTTACCAAGAAAGAATTAGAGCCTCTGTATAAAGATATTAAAGGGGTTTCGGATGTACAGACATTTGGAATTTCGCAATCCGTTCTTTCAGTCAAAGTGGATAATGAAGAATTGGCTAAAAAGAAAGTCTCCATTCAAGATGTCATGAGCGTCCTTAACGGTCAGAATGCAGCTCTGGCCGTAGGCGAAAAAGTGATTGATGGGAAGGCAAGTAACATCAAGGTTATCGGTGATTTAACAAGTATTGAAAAATTAGAAGCACTAAAGGTCACTCCGAATGTCGCACTTGGAGAGATAGCAAAAGTTGAAGAAGCGAAGGATGGCAACCTCATCAGTCGTTTTAATGGAAAGGAAAGCATTGATTTAAGCATTATCAAGGACAGTCAATCAAATGCGGTCACCATCAGTAAAGAGGTTGAAAAAGTAGCAAAAGAAATTAATGAAAAGTATAGCGACCAGAAATCGACCATTTATTTATCTACAGCTGATATGGTGGAGACTTCCGTTCAGACGATGGTAAAAGAAGTTCTGCTAGGTGCGTTATTCGCTACGATTGTAATCATGGTCTTTTTACGGAATGTTCGATCTACATTCATTACAATCGTATCCATACCGCTATCTCTTGGATTTACGTTATTTTTGCTGTCATTGTCGGGAGTGACGCTGAATATTTTGACGCTGGGCGGTGTCGCTGTAGCGATCGGGCGCTTGGTGGACGATAGTATAGTTGTTATTGAAAATATTTTCCGGAAAATGCAGCAGGAGAAGATTTCAAAGGAATTGGTGATGGATGCAACGAAAGAGGTGGGAGTGGCGATAACAGCTTCAACCCTTACTACTGTAGCCGTTTTCTTGCCAGTTGCTTTATTGAATGGAGGGCTTCAAGAGTTTCTTCTTCCTTTCGCCTTGACGGTAACTTATTCTTTGCTGGCTTCTTTAATTGTGGCATTGACGGTTGTTCCGTTAATGAGCGCAGGATTGCTGAAAAGGACGGAGCTGCCAAAACATCGACCGGCCAAGCGTTTTACCAAACTGGTTACTTGGTCATTAAATCATAAATGGGTAGTCCTGATTATTGCGATGCTGTTGTTTGTCGGTTCCATTGGTACATATTTTGCCATGCCAAAAGGGGCGATTGATAATTCTTCAGCAGACTATGTCTCCGTGACATTAACTTATCCAAATGATCAGCCATATGAGAAAGTAAAGGAAAAAGCGATTGAACTCGAAGAAACGATGCAGGATATGAGTGAAGTGGATAATATTTTCATGCAATTAGGAAACTCAGCCGAGACTGCCCAATATGGAGCAGTCACATCACCTACAGAGGCAACTTTCGGCATCCTCGTGAAGGATAAAGCAAATGTAGATTCAATCCTGGAGAAAATGGAAAAGGAACAAGAAAACTATCCTGATGCGAAGCTTACGGCCCAAGCCTCTTCATTTATGATGGGGGCATCAAAGACGAACATTACGATAGATGTGATCGGCAGTAATGTTGAAGATTTGGAACTGACGGCCAATAAGGTCAAAGAAAGTATTCAGGATATTAAAGGAATCGAAGAGGTTACAACAAACCAAGACGAAAAGAAAACGATTTATTCATTCAAGGTAGATCCGGCTAAAGGCAATACAGAACAAATCGGTCAACAATTAGGTATCATGCTTAATAAAACTCCTATTGGCAATATAACCTTGCAGGATAAGCAGACACCTGTCGTCCTTGAACCCATCTTGGATCCTAAAAAACCAGAGGATTTAAAAAGTATCCCGATCATGACAGACGGCGGTCTAGCTCCGGTGTCTAAGGTTGCATCTTTAAATAGTGAAGAGAGTGCAACAACGCAGTTCCATAAAGATGGAGAAACGTATCTTCAATTAACGGCAACGGTCGATCCGACTAAGCTTTCCGATATTGCAAGCAAAATAAATCTTGAGATATTTGGAGATAAAGAGAACAAAGGTCTTGATATTCCGAATGATGTAGAGATTTTAGTCGGCGGGGCCAGTGCTCAGCAGACAGATGATTTTTCCGATTTATTCCTTACGATGTTAATATCGATCGGCATCGTCTTTTTAATCATGGTAATAACATTTAAATCAATCAAAGCACCGATCGCCATTCTATTTTCCTTGCCATTCGCTGCCATTGGAGCGGTATTAGGATTGGTTATCAGTCGAATTCCAGTTGACATTACAGCACTGCTGGGTGCTCTCATGTTAATAGGAATTGTTGTGACAAACGCGATTGTGCTTCTGGATCGAGTCAAACAAAACGAAGAAAAAATGATCATCCGTGATGCGATCGTCGAAGCGACGGCTACAAGATTCCGTCCGATCATAATGACGGCTGTAGCAACAATTTGTGCCATGCTGCCGCTTTTATATAAAAAAGCGGAAACAGGAAGCTTGGTTTCACAAAGTTTAGCGATCGTTGTCATTGGCGGGCTAGCTGTGTCTACACTGCTCACACTTATCGTCATTCCATGTATATACGAATTGCTGTACTATAAAAAATCGAAAAAACAGAGAAGGAAAAAGAAAGAACCCGTTAACGAACAAATCGAGATGTAGGGAAGCTTAATAAAAAAGTTTGTAGAGAAAAGCAACATTTTCTTTACAAACTTTTTTTCTTTTAAAGTAATGGTTGACTTTCCTCTAACCTGTAACTAAAATGATTACAACAGGTGGTAAAACAATTGCCGAAAGATATCGACTACTGAATGCCATGTTCTTATATTAATATTTTTTTTGCTTTGTATTGTAACTATTATGGTTACAAGTTGAGCTAATAATGAAAAGTGAGGGAATATATTATGACAGTGAAAATTAAAGCGTATTCTGATTTTATTTGCCCATTTTGTTTTTTAGGTAAAGGTCCTTTGGACGAAATCGTGAAGGATAAGGATGTAGAAGTGGAATGGATGCCATTTGAATTGCGTCCGAGTCCACATGCCAAAATCGATCCATGGAAGGAACCCGATAAGTTGAATTCATGGGACTCTTACATTCTGCCTGCTGCGAAAAAGCTAGGGGTTGATATGCGTTTACCCCGTGTCTCCCCGCATCCATATACACATTTGGCATTCGAAGGCTGCCATTTTGCAAAGGAGCACGGAAAAGGGAACGAATTCCACAACAGAGTATTTACCGCGTTTTTTCAAGAGGAACAAAATATTGAAGATATTGAAGTATTGACAAAATTAGCGGGTGAAGTTGAGCTTCCTGTAGAAGACTTTAGAGAAGCGCTAGTGTCACGGAAGTATCGCGTAGTGCACCAACAAGCACTCAAACATGCCTATGAAGAAGCAGATATAAGGGCTGTCCCGACGTTTATTATTGGTGATGAAGTTATTCAAGGACTAGCCAGCAAGGAAAGGCTGGCGCAAGTCATTGAGAAGGAAGAAGCAAAAAATAAACGGAATGAATTTGATGGCTTGCAATGTGATGTTAAGGGGAATTGCCAATAACGTTTTACTGTCAGGCAAATACGGATTTACTACTGTAATGTCATTTCACGCCCCTCCTTAAAATAGGCTTGATTAATCTTTAGAGTACTTAAATATTACAGAATAACCCCTTTTATCAAACAATAAAGCCTTTCTTTTTACTGTTTAATATAAAAGGGGTATTTTAATGTAATTCTATAACTCTAGTTGAATTGTAGTAACTATATTAGAATCATCAACCCATAAATAAGCATTTTTACATTTATGTGTGAAATATCTAATGGCAAAAGTATCTTTTAAATAATCTTTTAAAGTCCAATTGTATAATGAGAGCGAGATTATTGGCCCCTTTGATGTGTTTTTTAAAAAATCTAACACCTTATCGAACTCCATATCTTCGTATTTCTCTATAAATTCAGGTATTATCTTGTATGATTTTTGTGGTTTCCATTCATATTGTGACTTGCTCATTGTCCCATATAGATTTTTTATTATTGGATTTAAATGATTCGACCTGATCAAGGAGAGAGATTCTTGATTCGGCTTACTTAAGATTATTTCTGATGGTAATTCGTTTTCTAATACAACCTTGGTGTTGTCAAAATGCATAATAATTTCTTCGATGACTTGATTATCAATTCTATCGACAAATAACGAAGTAACACTATTTTCATCTTGGCAACCCAACAGTAAAAAGAATTGAGTTAATAGTGAATATTTTTTTTCGAAATTTGAATTAGGGGTAAATTCCCTGATCTTGAAATCTGAAAAACTGACTGTATTTTTTCGAACTGATTATTAGCTTCAGAAGGTTTCAACCATTCCATTAGTAGCCCACCTAGTATGTTTTTTATTTAACCTCAAAATAACTATAACCATTTGCAATGGCTGAATAAGTTAAATTATTACATAGTGTATCATGGTTGTTTGTGAAAAATAGGTTTTTTTACCTAAATATTTTGGTTTTTAACTTGTTTTTTAGGATATTTATATTATTTTTAAGATGAGGAACGGACTGTTTAATATAATTACCGAAGGTAAATAATTGACAATGAGAATCATTTTCATTTATAGTGAAGTGTGTAATGAAATTAATTCTCAATTAGGAAGGTGATATAGATGAAGGTATTCATTGGTTATGTCAGTTTATCCGGTAATACCGAGAAAATGGCTATAAACATAAAGAATAGAATGAAGGCTGTCGGCTGTGAAGTATATATGGAAAGATTGGATACTGTTGAAGTTGCTGCTTTAAAGGATTTTGATTTGGCCTTTATTGGTTTATATACATGGAATCTTGAAGATGTACCGTATGAAGCAAACGAGTTTTATGAAGAAATTGACCAAGTGGACTTTGCTGGAGTGAAAGTTGCACTCTTTGGTGCCGGCGACCTGACCCATTCGAAACCCTGCGCCGCGTTAGATATCCTTTCCGATAAAATGAAGCGATTTGGATTTGATGTATATGATCGAGTATTGAAAATACACCATGAAAGCAGTACATACGAACAACTGAGGAAATGCGAAGACTTTGCAGAGCATGCCCTTATATGGGGAAGCAATAGGAAGAAGTCGAGATTCTTCATGTGGGATCGGATGCTAGGCAGCCCCAAATACCAAAAGTCTGTATTTTTGTTAAGGAGGGTCCTTGATGATTACCCAATTAAGTACAAAGGGAGAAGCAAAAAAAGAGGAACTTATACAAGAACTTCTGAAATTCGGGATTTTTAAAAAATATAATAAACAACTTTACGAGCTTCCGATAGTAGTTTTACAGAAGGAATTCAATCACTTGAGAGGTGAATTAAAAAATGTCTAGGAGAAGGAAATCATATACTGAACTTCTAAAAGAAAACCGCGAACTTCTGTTGCATGACAAAATTGAAGTGGAACGCATCTATACAAAGATCGATCAAAAAGCCATCAAGGAAAAAAAGGGCAGTAAGCAAGTACAATCATGACTGGTTAAAATTTGAACGTTGATTGAAACTTGGCACTCGCTTTCCACGGGCGGTCCCGCACTCGGAGCTTTTTGCGCCTGTGGTTCTTTTATGAAACGCTCGCTAGATTGAGGGAATTTGCGAGACCCCTGCCGAAAACTGGCTAGCCGAGACCCCGGAGTCGCTTGCGTCGAGGAGGCTTGGCAGACAGTCAGCGGAAAGGAGCGGATTTCTGAAATCAACTCGAGTATTTTTGAAACTTCAGGCAAACTGACTTTTCTTCAAGTTTGCCTGAAGTCTGAGCCGAAATCCATTTTTGATTTCGGTTTTTTCTTTTGGGTCTGTAATTGAATGCTGTTGGTTTCCATATTCAACAAAGGTTGAAGAAGAAGGTATTTTCCGGTTGGTTGCCGAATAAAAATCCTTTAGGTAAAACTTAGGGGGAGTGCAAATTGAAAAATGTAATAAATGGAATCAATCATTGGATAGGTTTTATACCTGAAGAGTTCAACCGGAGGACAGAAAAAGAATTAAATCATCGACCAATGCCACACAAATGGTCAAAAAAAGAGATTTTAGGGCATCTTTGCGATTCTGCATTGAACAATATGAATAGGTTTATCAAGATTCAGTACGAAGAACAGCCATATGTTATACAACCATATAATCAAGACCAATGGGTATTGGTTCAGAATTATCAAGAGCGACCATTGGATGAGATCGTTAACCTTTTTTGTTCTTTAAATAAGCAAATCATACATATAATAACGAATACACCAATTGATAGATTATCTAATCTTTATGATATAGGAAATAATCAACTAAAATCATTGGAGTGGCTAATAAAAGATTATCTAGAACATATGGAACATCATATTAACAATCAAATCCTAATTTAAAAATAGTGATCTATAGGTCACTATTTTTTTCAATTTTTCACTTTTCGTAACAGCTTGTCATGAAGTTTGGACAAGGTGAACAATACAAGGATAGAGGCGATTAAAGTTAATGACATATCCCATTGTGCGTCCCAAATATCACCTTGTGTTCCTAAAAATTCTTTTGAAGCTTTTCCGCCTTTTGAAATGATGGCAGCTATCCATTCTATGATTTCATATAGTGCTCCGATGGCAAGCGCAAAACTTAATGTAACAGCAAATAACCACGGTCCTTTTGTTAGAGGGGTTTTACGTATTAGTATTTCTCTAATCACAATCGCAAATAAACCTTTTAGGAAATGCCCGAACCGATCATAATGGTTCCGGTTTAAATCGTAATGATCTTTTAGCCAATTAAACAGGGGGACTTTTGAGTACGTATAATGGGCACCGATGAACATGGTGATTGAAAGAACGGCAATAACGAAATAGGATAATGTAGTGAGGCGGAATTTATTATATGTAGCAAGTACATAGATCAGAAACACAACGGCAGGAAGTACTTCCATTGTCCATATCAAGTATCCTTCAGGCTTAATGACTGACCAAATAAAAACGGCAGTGACTAGCAATAGTAATAATAAATGAATCAGTGTACTTTTATCTCTTCCCAATTTTTTCACTCCATTAAATTTATCAGTTGATAGAATCAAACAGTTTGTGTATGGATAAAACGCTTTATACTTTCATTTAAATCATTAGCCGCTTTTGTAGGGATCTGATGCTTTGCATGATCAATGAATTTTAATTCCGTGCATGGCAATTTTTCATGCAATAAATTAGCGTAATAATACAATGGTTTATCTTTTTTACCATAGATCAATAAAATGGGCAGGTTGATTTTCTCAAGCTGATGGGTACAGTTATAATGCAAACTATAATGGTAATACTGCTCGATATTTCTGGCATCTCCTTTTAGGGCTTCATTAAACATTTTGTTGAACAACTTTTCGGTATTTGAATTGTTCCATGAAATGGAAAGCGCAAGTATTGGAACTGCATCTTTCTTGGCAAGTGATATTCCTAGAGAAATCTTTTGCTTTAAATATTTATCCCTCACTTCAGACATTCCACCTATAACAATGCCTCCTAGAGCCCTATCGGCACAACTCAGCAAATATTCCAATACGATAGATCCTCCGGTCGAGTATCCGCAAATGATTGCTTTTTTAATTTTCAAATGATCCAACAGATGTTTGATATCTTCTATGATCCGGGGATAAGTTACTGGCAGTCTTGAATACTGACTTCTACCGTGTCCCCTAATATCAAAGGTTATAACTTTGAATTCTTCGGATAATTCCTCCATTTGGTATTGGAAATTCACACTAGTCAGTACAGGAGGATGAATAAAAACAATAGGAACCCCTTTTCCCTTAACAGAATAATACAAGCTATTACCGTCCACATCTAACATGGGCATGAAAATTCACCTCAATAATCTTAAATCATTTTCAATCATTGAATGGCTATACTATTTAAAAAACAATTTAAGATAAGCGTTTGGATTTTATCGACATGAAAATAAATATCTTCATTTAAAGAGTGCTAATATCCCTCTTGAAAGAATTTTCCCTTTAAAACGTATTTTTATTACTAATTGTTTTGGTAACATACAATCTGAATTTTTGGTTTTTTTTTGAACAAGATATAAGAGTTCAGGAAATGAACAAAAATATATAAAATAAGGTGATGTAAATGAGAGCAAACATGGATAAAATTTTACCAGTAGTCGCTTCGGTCGGAGTGGGTATCGCCACTTATCAAATGTTGAGTGGAAATGGCGGGAAAATGAAAAATATGGTGCCGCTTGCCACTAATTTGATGGGAATGGGAACAGGGATGCCAGGGCAGAATCAACAACAGCCAGAAAATCAATAAAAAAGAAAATCATCCCCTTTAGGGGATGATTTTGTTCAGACTGTAGACAAACTCGAAGAAAAGCGAGTTTGTCTGCAGTATTTTTCTTAAAAACGTTCCAGTCGATTTCAGAAATCCACTCCCTTTCCGCCGACTGTCTGCAAAGCAGCATCAAAGCAAGCAGCTGCGGTCTCAAATAGCCAGTAATTCGGCAGGAGTGTCGCAAATTTCTTCAATCCAATAAGGATTACAGTAAAAAACATGAAGGATAATCTAGTCTTATTTTAAATTTTAGGTAGAGCCCCATTTTGTTTTTATTCAAGTGTTTTCTTCCTGCCTACGAACAACATATGTAATTCTAAAGTATTTGCGATACGCCAACATTTCGAAACCCTGACGTTACCCAATCTGATTGAACTTTAACTATGATTCAAATGTACCCTTATGAATTTCTGGCTATCCTATTTTTCATCAAATTTAGGCTGGGAGAATGATACGAACGGTTGTGCCTTTTTGCGGTGAACTTTTTACATTAATGGATCCTCCATGAAGGTGAACTAATTGTTTCGTTATGGCCATCCCAAGACCAGTTCCACGACCGGAATCACTTGTATTGGTACCCCGGTAATAGCGCTGGAAGAGCTTATCTAGAGTTTCATTGTCCATACCTATACCATCATCTTCAATCGTAATAATCAGAAGGTGCTGCTCAATAGGCGAAATAGATACTATAATCGTAGTACCAGAAGGATTATATTGGATAGCATTCGCAATTAGGTTATCAATAATCCGTTGAAACCATTTGGTATCGATAGATGCTATAGCTGTTTCGTTTTTCGGCTGGAAGACGAATTTCATGTAGCTGTTAGTTGGATCATTTATGAAATGGATAATGGTTCTGCGTATGAATTCTATGATATCTACTTCTTCTTTTACAATGGGCAGAGCTTGATTTCTTAAACGGTATGTTAATGTTAGATCTTCAAGTAATTCCATCATATATCCTGACTTTTCGGCAATGATTAAAGCGAATTCTCTTGTCTCTCTTTCTGTCCACGAGTAATTTTCAGATTCAAGCATTTGAGCATAACCTGATATGGAAGCAAGAGGCGTTTTTAAATCATGCGAAAGACCGCTTATCCATTCATCTCTAGTTTGAGTCATTTTCCTCCGTTGGGTTTCGTTTTGATGCAGGGTCTCGGTTAACTGTTCAAGGGTTGTAATCAATTCCTTATATAACCGATATTTCCTTTTTAGCTTTCCTTTTTTATTTAACATGATAGGGTGCTGATGGAGATCGAGTGGCTGTTCATATAAACCACTTCCAAGATTTTGAATCCATTTCATCATCGTAATCAAAGGAACCCCGAATTTACGTGCATACCAGAAAGTTCCTGTTAACAACAGAAGAAATAACACTATAAAAATGGTTAAAACACTTTTACTGATCCTTTTGAACAAGTTTTCTTCTAGAGAGGTCGAACCTGAATGGTTTATACCCACAATGATAGTCTGTTCTGTCTCTGTATCAAAGAAAGCATCAACTGAATCTTGTGCACTCTCTGATAAGGTTTTAAGGTCCTGATTCGTGTATGAGATCCCTTCCTTATCGGTACCATAGCCATCCAATACCTTCCCGGTCGAATTGATTAATTGAACCCATCCCTCTTCCTCATCTATTTGCTTAAGAGTAGTAGCGGAAAGATTAAGATGATGATTTTTCCAATCGACACTTGTCTTAACCTCTTTTAACAGACTAGTCTCAGAATTTTTTCTACCGAATATAAGCAATTGTGGCTGCGGATACGCTTCATCTAATTTCCAATGGAAGTATTCCACAGGGTCAGAGTTATTTTGCAGCATTAAACCGGCAAGTTCGCTCTCATTAAAATGTGAAGGTACATTTTCCGAAGTATTGTAATCTCCAATGACATCGCCGTTTGTTGTCAGGACTAGGAGCCAGCCATTCTGATTCTTTGCCAGCTGTTTTAATTCGTCATCGAATGCCACTTTTTTACCTTGTATCGTAATCCTATCAGAAAAGAAAGTGCTATCTGCCTTAGATAAATCTTCTGTAACCTCGTCATTCATGATGGAAAAGCCAATGATCGCCCAAATGGACAATAGAATAAAGAAAAATATGATGAAAACAAGAATTAATTGTATAAAAAACTGAACAATGAAGCGTTTATGAATGTTCATGTTTACTACCATCAGAAATAAATTTATAGCCAAGTCCTCTTACTGTAATAAGATGACGTGGTTTACTTGGGGTGTCCTCAATCTTTTCCCGAAGTTTACTAATATGGACCATAACGGTATTATCCTCACCTAAAAATTCTTCGCCCCACACTTTTTCATAAAGCTGACTTTTACTAAAAAGCTGATTTGGATATTTACAGAAGAATAGCAGTAGCAGGTAAACCTGTGCAGGCAATTCTACTGTCCTGCCATTCACGGATACTTCTCCAGATAGAGTGTTTACTTGGATTTGTCCGTATTGGTAAAACGTTTGGGAAGTGTGTGAAACCTTTCCTGAATGACGCCGTAAATGTGCTTTTACCCTTGCGACAACCTCAAGTGGATTAAAGGGTTTTGTAATATAATCGTCTGCGCCTAATGCAAATCCAGAAAGTTTATCCAAATCTGTTGAACGTGCCGTAAGAAAGAAAATGGGGGCATCGGTGGTTTCTCTAATGAGCGGACAAATTTCAAAACCGCTACGATCTGGGAGCATAACATCCAAAAGGATCAAGTCATATCTTTTTGTTTGACATAAGGTCAAAGCATCCGCAGCAGTATATGCTGTATCTATATATTTGAATTCTTCTCTTTTTAGAATCGTTGTTAACATATGTAGTATTGCACTTTCATCATCTACAATTAATATTTGTGTCTCTTGCATATGGATACTCCCATTCTATTATGATATATAAATTATCATATCATTCGTTTACCAATTATTTAATAATTAAGGAAAAATTAAGGTGGAGTTTCTGGTAGCTTAAGAAAGAACACCTATAATAGTGCTTAAGTGATGAACAGGAAGGAAGAGACTTAGTATGTATATTATTGGAAAAAGAGAATTTATCAGCTTATTTAAAGGAATTAAATCAATTATTATTGTAATGATGTTATTAGCTACCTCCTATTATTCAGCCAAGTTTTCCGATTTATTAACGTCTGGGATTGAACTTACAGCGAGGGAAGCTGAAAATATACACACAGTTGGTCTTTTGATCCTTATATTATTTTTTGGACAATTATTTGTTATGGGCCTTTCACACGATAGCCTAAACAGAGAAACACACGAACGCACTATCAGATTTTTAGTGACAAGAACGTCAAGAACCTCTATTATACTGGGGAAGTTTTTAGGTATTTGGCTATTTTGGCTTATTTGCCTAACGACCTCCTTTTTGCTTACCAGCGTCTTTTCCCAGAAGATTGATGTTTTTATCTTTACTCAGACAATGAGTTTATTAACCTACCAAATAGGCTTAACAATCTTACTGTCCGTTCTCATTCCTAAGCCTGGATTTACCATGTTCCTTGGGATCATGGTTGGGTTAGCTTTTCCTATTATTGGATTATGGGTTTCTTTTACGTCGAATGTATGGGTGAGTTGGATGAAATTCATAACCCCCTATTATTATCTGATTAGGGAAGACTATACCTTTTTGGTGATTGTTATATTAGCAGGTATCATGCTCGTTATCGCCAATCTGATTTTCAAAAGGAGGGAATGCTGATGAACGCCATAGAAACAACGCAGTTAAAGAAATCGTATGGAGCGGTACCAATCGTAAAAGGAATTGATCTTATCGTGGAAAAAGGAGAAATCTTTGGTTTTCTAGGTCGTAACGGAGCTGGTAAATCAACCTTCATCAATATGTTAACCGGCATTATTCAACCCAACTCTGGAACTTACTCGCTTCTAGGTGTAAAAGGTTCAAATGATCAGGTAAAGAAGAGGATTGGGGTAATGCCAGATTACTCGACATTATATGGCTCGTTAACGGCGGTGGAGCATTTGAAGTTTTTATCAGCTCTTTCAGGAAATCCAGCAGGAAAAGATAGGTGTATTGAAGTCCTGCAGTTAGTTGGTCTTGAATCTCATGCTCATAAAAAAGCCGCTAAATTTTCATTCGGTATGAAAAAGAAGCTTGGAATTGCACAAGCCATCATCCATGAACCTGAGCTAATCTTTCTTGATGAACCAACTTCAGGTTTGGATGCGGAATCCGCAATCCATATTCAAAAGCTGATCAAGGATTTGCAAAAAAGAGGGGCGACCATTTTCATGACATCCCACAATCTTTATGAAGTAGAGAAAATATGCACCCGAATTGCGATTATGAAAGAAGGTCAGATTGTTAATATTGGCACAATGGAAGAACTTAGGAACTTATATAGGTCGACGATAAGGGTCAAGCTTAAGCATTCTTCGGTGCCGAAATCGGAACAAGTAAAATTACATCAGTGGCTGGAGTCAGTAGGTACAGAACTGGAAATGAAAGATCCTTACGTGACTATCAATATTGATGATGAGAAAAAAATTGCTGATATGATCCGAGCTTTCAATCAGTGTAAGGTTGATGTCTTACGTGTAAATGTAAAAGAACCATCACTAGAAGAAATCTTTTTGGCCGAATAGGCTAAATGAATATAAGTTTATAAAGCACATTGATTTAAAATACAGGCGGTGATTTTATTAATTCTATAATGAGCTTACCTCAAAAAAGATTATCCAAGGATGCGATAAAAGTGTGGATGTTAAGTGAAACGATTACGAATCTAATCGCATTCATCATTCTAGGATTCTTACTTTACCTAGATTATCGTTTTTCTTGGAAAGAGTGGATCGGTTGGATTCTGATTGGGATTACAGATATCTCTGTGCTAGGTGCAGTCTGGTCATTGATCAGCCCTTTTCTCCTTTATAAAAACTGGCGCTTTGATGTAGATGAAGAGTTTTTACAATTGAAATCAGGTGTACTAAATGAAGTGCATGAAATTGTCCCAATAACAAAAATTCAATCGGTTGCAACCAAACAAGGACCATTACTTAGAAAATACGGACTCTGTTCAGTTTCAATTGAAACGATGGGTTCCGCTCACTCGATACCAGCTCTACCAAAAGAGGTTGCTATCAAGTTAAGGAATCAGATTGCTCAATATGCAAAAATTAAGGAAGTGGTGCAATGACGACAGCAAAACGATACAATCCACTTCTTATGCTTTTTAATTTCTGTAAATTAGTCAGGAATTCCATTTTCTTTGTCATTTATTTCTTTGTGATCAAAGCTGGTTCTGAATCCACCTTCATCACATATGGCAGGGTTGTTTTTTTTATCGTTTTCGGTTTAACACTTTTTTCAATCATTTTAAAATGGGTCACCCATAAATACGAACTTGATTATCGTTCCTTTCATCTATACAAAGGAATTTTCAGCAGGTCTGAACGAACCATTGCTTTTTCTAAAATTCAAAACGTCAACCGTCATACGTCTTTATTCCATCGGATTTTTAAAGTGACTTCCGTTAATTTTGAAACAGGTATAGCAGGTGAGGATGCTGCTGTTAGATTCGAAGTCATTTCTCAAAAGGAAGCAAATCGAATGGAAATGCATATGAAAAGTAATGTTCAGGAAGAATTGGCCACCATTCATGCTAGCGAATATAAAGATATTCCTTCTGTTGAAGAGGAAGTTAAAAAAAGAATCTCAAATCGGACCAATCATTATAAGCCGACAAAAAAGGATATTATAAAAGCGTCTTTTACATCTCTTAGTTTTTTGGTCCTTATTCCTTTTATTAGTTCTTTTTATTTCAAAATCAATGATATCTTTCATGTGGAAAATAAAGCAGTGGGGATTTTTGAAAAGCTAATAGGCTCTTGGTGGATGATGACGATCATCATCATTGTTTTCGTCATTGCTTCTATAACGTTCGGAATAGTGAGGACTTTTTTTAAATATGGGAATTATCAAATTTCCTCAGACTATGATCGAATTTACATTACGAAAGGTCTAATCGATGAAACTGCCTTTTCTATAGCCAAAGAAAAAGTGCAGGCAATTGAAATTAAACAGTCCTTCATGAAACGGTTGCTCGGACTTGCCGAAGTGAAACTGACAAGTGCAGGTGGTTTGAGTTCTGACGAAGATTTGCTTGAAATCAACTCACTCTATCCCTATCTACCTGTTAAACGGGCATATGAAATAGTCTCGGAAATATTGCCATTTTATGAAATATCACAGAAGATGACTCCCCTTCCGATAAAATCCTTTTGGGTGCGCATACTGTGGCCAAGCTGGTTCTGGATCATAGCAACAATTCTCTTATTTTATTTCAAGCCAACTGTTCTGGAAGTGGAGGAAGCTTGGTGGATTCTTTCTGCTATCCTAATAATTATTATTGTTGTTTCAAGGTTATTAGATTTCTTCAATACCTTCTACATTTTGAACAATGACTTCATTCAATTCAAAACCGGGAGTCTCACCACATCTTTATTCGTGTCAAAACGAGATAAGATCATTGAAGTGAACGTAACCCGAAATATCATTCAAAAAATGCTCGGCCTTGCCTCCATTGGGACAATCAACCGGGCTAAACCGGTGCATCATGCTGGTATTGACCATGTGTCTTTTGAGATGGCTGATTCGTTTTACAAATGGTATATGAATCGTAGAAATGAAATCAAAGTTGAATGAAGGGTATAACATAAAAATAGGATCAATATCAGGGTAAGTGTTCGATCAGATCATGATTACTGTCAATATATATAATAAAGCCTGTATGAGAACGGTGCATTGTCAATAATGGGATTCCTTTTCGGCAATATATTTCCTGTGGATAATATTTACCATTTTTTATAATTAAAGTAATAAAACACCAATAAAATAACTCCTTGCGTTATAATGAATGGGCTCCAAGGGAAGTGACAGAAACCTGCAGGAGTGATCATTTGAATGGAGGTTATATGTGTTGAAGAAAAAATTATTGGTCATGATTCCAACAGTTGCCTTGATGTTGGCCCCTCTAGGAACGGTTACTTCAATTACCCACGCAGCATCAAAGGGCAGTGAAATCCAGAAAATCGAAACGAAGGCGGAAACACGCCCGACCCTCAGGAAAGGCTCACGTTCGAGTTATGTAAGAGACTTACAGCAAAGCCTTAAAGATGTTAAATATAATGTAGGTGTTGATGGGATTTTCGGTACCCAAACACAAAATGTGGTAAGGGAGTTTCAAGTGGATCATAACTTGAGTTCGGATGGTATCGTCGGACCGAAGACATGGGCTGCTTTAGATGAAAATAAGGTGGAAAGAAGACAGTTCACGGAGAAAGACGCGATCGCGTTAGGTAAGAAGAAGCTGGGTAACAACATCGTATTCAGCGGTGATGGCAGATTGCTGAAAGATGGCAAAGGAAAATCATATTACAATTATAAAGCAGCTAATAAAGATTGGATCGATCAAGGCGGCACAGGAACGATTGGGTGGTTTTACATTTATAAAGATGGCCGTGTAGTCGAACAATAAAGGGATATATATGCAAAAAATGTTCTCACTTTAAGTGGGATTTTTTTTATGGATATTAAAGTAGACTAAATACATCTATTTTTGGCTATAAATAACAAGTAAATATAGATATAATAGTAAATGGACAGCAATTTGGTATAGTGGGCAGCGGTCACTCCTTTTCAGAAAGGGGGTGTCGCTGGTGATTTCTATTATGGACGGACTGATGCTAATGATTTCATTCGCCTCTTTAATCGTCGCAGTAATCGCGGTTACATTAAAAAAGTAACCCCCTCCATACCATCCGGCCAGATGTATGTAGGAAAAGGGTTACTTTCATGATCGAGTAGCAACTGACTTACCACAGAAAGCCGCTGCTCTTTATGCAGTTTGCTGTTCATTAAGACGCTGGTTAAACCAGTGTCTTTTTTTATTTATTAGTTATCAATATTATATCCTCATTTTGCCTATACATTCAACTAAAAAACATGGGTGAGATATTGCTTAACGAAGTCTTTGGTAAAATCAATTAGACTTTCGTTAGATCCTTGCCGGAATCCAGTTTGAATAATTTCATTCCTTTATAAGAAACAATTGAAGGAATCATACAAAGCAAGGCCATCGGTAAACAATAAAGAAGATAGAAATGCCCTCCGTTGTCCAGCAAAGGAATATAGGCTAAAGCAACAAAAAGTAAAGTGAAAAAAATGATCGTGAAAATCCCGAAAGATTGATGATAGAAGGCATGAATTTCCCTTCTTTTTTCATCTTGGTTGGGTAAGGTCTTTACTGCTTTGTGCGTTCGAAGGAATAGGTACAAGGAGAACATTAGAAATAAAGCGGAAAATGGTAAAGCGATTGTAAATAATGAAACGTCAAGAATGGAAAGATAAAAGCTGGATAAAAAGAAAACTTCAGATACCCCTAATGCAAAACAATAATTGAAGATACTTATTCTATCAGGTTGTTTAAGCATGAAATCCCTCCTTCTATATCATATTATGCAACTGCTTTCATGTTCACCACTTTGTCACATTTAAAAGGAAAATAAATGTTCCAAGTTCCACCCAGGATCAAGCAGATGGGTAAATGGCATCGCTCGATAGTAGTCAGATTTATCAAGCCTGCAGATTTTGAATAGAGTCTTTGCATATTACGAATAGTAATAAAATATCGCTTAAAGGGGGGAGTGCTCAATGTCTGTAAAAACGGCAATTAAAGGATTTTTGCTTGTTCTTCTATTATATGTCCTTTATGCAGTGGTGACGGCTGTTGTTCTTTTCCCCAAAGCAGAAAAAGAAGAAAATAGGCCGATTAAACAGGTAAGTGCATATATGGGAGAAAAGGAAGCCACCGTGGATCGTGTCCTGCTTCTCGAAGACGGTTATGAGTCGGGACTAGCCCGAATGCGTATGATCCAGGAAGCCCAGCATTCAATCGATATTGCCTACTATGCTTTTGGAAAAGGCAAATCAACAGAGCTTTTTCTTGGAGCCTTGATTGATGCGGCTGACCGAGGTGTCAAAGTCCGAATCCTTCTGGATGGAATATCTCATGGACTCAGAGGTCAATTAAGCAGTGCCCGTTATGCATTGGCCTCGCATGAAAACATTGAATTAAGATATTACGAAACCTTTAAGCCATTTAAGCCGTGGACCTGGCATAATCGCCTTCATGACAAGATCATCACTGTAGATGGAAAGTTAGGCATCATCGGCGGGAGAAATATTGCAGATAAGTACTTAGCAAGCAAGCCGCCGAGGAACTTTGTCTATGACAGGGATGTACTCATTTTCAATGCTAAAGAGGAGAAAGATAGTGTAATCGTTGAAATGAAGGACTATTTGAATCAATTATGGAATCATCCGTATACGAGCGATGTTTTTTCGGACCTCTCGAAAAGGCAAATGGAAAAAGGGAAAAGTGAAAGAGATGCATTGGCGAATAAATACAGCATAGCTTTGCAAACTGAAGCCGATTTCGTTAATCCAGCCGTCGATTGGAGCAAGGCTACAACACCTACTAAAAAAGTGTCCTTCATTCATAATCCAATCGAACGGTTTAACAAATACCCTTTTGTGTGGAGATCTCTATTGGATATTGCGGCGAATGCCAATCAATCGGTATTTATCCAAAGTCCCTATATTGTTCCTGCGGATGCCTTGAAGGAATATGTACCGAAGAAGATGAATTCAAAGGCTGATTGGACGATACTAACCAACTCGACGGCATCAACCCCGAATGTGATCGCTTTTTCCGGATACTTGGAGCTTAGGGATAGTATCGTTGAGACGGGGGCAAGGCTTTATGAATATTCAAAGCCTTATTCTTTGCATGGTAAATCGGTTGTCTATGATCAACGATTAAGTGCAGTGGGTTCCTACAACTTGGATTCTCGATCTGCCTTTTTGAATACAGAATCGATGGTGGTCATCGATAGTGAAGCATTTGCAGCGCAGTTGACAGGAGCCATCGAGTCGAAAATCTCAAATAGTACACTCATTGCGGACAATAAAAAATATATAGAACCACCTGAAGATCAGAAAAAGGAAGAGTCTTTTGTTAAATCCACCTTTTTAAATGCCCTCTCGAAAGTTACGGTATATTGGAATAGGTTCATTTGAATGATGACGAAAAGGACAGCAATCACGGAGATTGTTGTCTTTTTTGCCTTTAGCGGAGATTATGTTATGAATACATGTGGAATTTGCTATACTTGAGCAAGCTAATCACAACAATCGTAAGGAGAACAGAAACATGCAAACATTACAGCACCTATCGAAACATATTGCCTACCTGACGCCAGTTCAGGAAACGGATCGCCCGGTACTTGCCGCCGTGACGGGAAACAAGAAAACGCTTATCATCGATGCCGGTAACTCAGTCAGGCATGCACAGCTCTTTAAGGACGAATTGCTTCGGAATGATATTAGCGGGAATTTCCTCGTTCTTACCCATTCACACTGGGACCATGTTTTCGGACTGGAGAATATCGGGATTCCAGTGATTTGTCAGGAAAAAACATACACCAACATTAAAGATATGCAGCAGCTTTCATGGGAAGATCAAGCCCTTGATCAACGGGTCGAAGAAGGGACGGAGATTACCTTTTGCGCCGATGCAATCAAATTGGAGCATGGGACGAATAGAGAGATTTCCTTTCCTCTGCCCGATATCATCTTTGAAAGAACGATGACGATCGATCTCGGCAATATAACCTGTGTCATTGAGCATGTTGGGGGCGATCATGCCAAAGATTCCTGCATCATCTATGTACGGGAGGAAAAAACATTATTTCTGGGAGACTGCCTTTATGCCAATCTTTATGCTGAAAAATGGAATTATACGGCTGAACAGGCTTCGCTGCTCATTAAGAAAATTGAAGCCTATGATGCCGAAACCTACATACTCTCCCATCATGATAAGCCTTGCACGAGACTGGAAATGGAGGCGGAGCTTAAGCTAATGAAAGAATGTGCCAGAGCGGTGGTCGAACACCGGGGAAACCGAGCTTTAATGGAGCAGGAACTGGCTAAAGAACTAAAGCGGGATCTAACTGAGGACGAACGTGAAACAATTGGATTTTTCGTGAATGGTTACTTTGAGTGATTGAAGACCATAGGGGTGGCTTGGGGTATGAGGTCGGTAATACTGGGCTGCTCATACCCTTTAATTTGGCCTTAGTTCTCAAAGGCTCATTCAAGGTCCCCACACCAAATCGATAATAATAGTTAATAATACTGAAACAATAAGAATTGATAGGAAACCTGATATGATTTTCCCTGCTTTTGCTCCTCTATTATCGGGATAAATATGACCAATGATAAAGGAAGGGATGAAAAATATAGCCGAATAGAACATTGTATAATGAATACCTGAATCTCCATTTGACCATGCGCTTAGTCCGATATTAATTAAAATATCATCTCCTATGCAAGGTTTATCGCCAAATTGAAAGGTAAACAATATTCCGATTAAACACAGTGCAAAAGAAAGGGAACCTAAGCCGATATCCTTTGTTTTCCTAACTTCAATAGTTTTCATTTCTATTCTCCCTGTATAAAAATAACAAAATATGTGTTTTATATTGTAACATTTATAGCCTTATTTCTGGTCCCGTTTAATATAACTTTTATATAGCTTGTACATGTATCACGAGGGAGGATTCATCATTTCTATAGGGCTTCAAATTCTGTAAACATAAGGTCTTTTATAGGCTTTTGCTCTTTGCTTGGAGGTAGTCATAGCCCTTAGTTGTCTTTGTGAGATTGGTGGTACGATTACTGTCCCTGAGGGATACATAATGTTGTTTTTATCATTTAAATGACGTGCATTGACTAACAAGGCATGTCCGAATTCATGAGCCAAGATATCCATATTTTTTTGTTGGAATGTATCATATGTCATGACGATATTACCCAGTGTTCCTTTATTATCCCAGCTGACGTTACCAATAGCCTTTCCATCTTTAAGGTCTTGTGCATTAATGTAAAACACAGCAAGTCCAGTTTGACGGCCACGATTACCTTTTCTTAAGGCTCTAAAAACTTCCTCCCGTTGTCTCATCTGCAAAGGTACGGAGATCCTTGCTATAGTGGCATCAGTTTTCAAACCACACTTCCGTGCTCCTTCTTTAGTTCTTAAATCACAAATATTAGGCCGAAAATCAATTCCCCATATGTCACTGGCGTATTTAAATTGTGTTCTTATATCTTCTTCTCTCACTTCAGCAGCGTTACCTAAAATGAAAACACAAACATCGGTCGTATACCGAGTACTCTGACCATTGTTATTCTTACTGGTTTTCTCATCTTTTTTCTTTGACACAGCGTTCATCCTTTTTTTTATAATTGCCACATGATAATAAATGCAGAAATTCCTCAAGATGTTTGGACAACCCTAAACAAAAAGTTGAATGACCAAAGAATTTAAAAAAATCCAATTTTCAGAAGCATGTAAGGCTCCCTTAGGGGAGTTCATAATATTTGTATCGTATATACTGTGTTCAAAAGCGTTATTTGTGGTAGTTTATGGTAAATTGCAGAAAAACAATAATAGGGGGATGGAAATGAAACTTTTACTAAGATTATCTTTAGTAAGTATTTGTGCATTGTTTTTAATCCCTGCAAGCGAAGATTGGAAAACTGGTAAACTGTACATTCTGTTGTTCGGTGACGGGGGAAAAATAGTGAAGTGAACATATGATTCTCTTTTGAAAACATTATCGTTTCATTTATTGTGACACTAACTCAGCAAGTACCTTAATCCCTGTTTCTCCAAAAAACTGCACCTCTGATTGTTAGGTGTTTCTAACAATTAGGGTGCAGTTCAGATTAATTATGAGCTTTTTCCAGAGCTAGCTTTAACCCGAAACCAATCAAGACCGTCCCGGTTATACCCTCGAAAATCGCTTGGGTTCTAGGCTTTTTCATGAAAGCACTGATCTGGTTCAGCAGATAGATATAAAATACAAACCACAACGCAGTTAAAACGGTGTACGTCATGCCCATGATCAGGAACGGTAAAAACGTATCATTTCCCGGGTTCACGAACTGAGGCAGGAACGTTAAAAAGAAGACGGCCACTTTAGGGTTCAGCAGATTGGTAAGGAAGCCTTGCTTAAAGCAAGACTGGTTTTCGTACTTACTTTTGACTGATGTTTCCGCCGCTGCGGCCACTTGTTTATTCCTTAATCCCCATAGGGTCTTGAAGCCTAGATATACTAAGTAAACGGCACCGACATATTTGAAGATGGAAAATAGTAAAGCGGATTTCACAATGATTGCCGAAAGTCCTAACACGGCAGCTGATGTATGAATAAGCAGGGCACAGCACGTGCCGAACATCGTTTTAAAACCTCCCGACGTCCCCACGGTAACGGTGTTCCTTGTGGCTATTGCTGTATCTGGACCGGGTAAGATGATGAGAAGAATGCACATGATGATGAACAAATAAAAGTTTTCCATATTCGGACCTCCACTCTTAGTGATGAATTCTGAAAATTATAACATAAATACACTTGGTTTAGGGAGATAAATTTGATAGTTAATGGTTACCTCAATAGAAAGGGAGGAAATAAAAAAACAAGCCAAATCATTTTTTGATCTGGCTCGCTTTTTAGAAAAATTTTGTTAGGGTAACTTTTTCAACACAGCACGTACCGGACTTCCATCTGCTTCAACTAAAGGAAGAGGGAGGGCTGCCAGCTCATAATTACCCGGTCCTATATCGTCTAATACAAGTCCTTCCAAAATGTGAATTCCATGACCGGCAAGTTCATGGTGGGCAGACAGTTCTTTACTATCCAGTGGATCTACTGATGGTAAATCAAGACCAATAAGACGGACGCCCATTTCTGAAAGATATGCCGCTAATTCTGGCTGGATAGGAGGAATCGTTTGTGGAAACACACTTCGATCCTGCCATGCATCCGTCCGTATTAACAGACGGGTAACGCCAGTTAGATCTATACTGGATAATTCATCGACTCCGATGCTTGTCTTGTTTGGTAAATGGATAACTCGGGCATTTCCCATATATAAGTCGAGATCCAAATCAATCACTCTTTTTCCATCGTCATCAAAATGAAAAGGTGCATCAATATGGGTACCGGTATGGATACTCATATTGATTTGACCAACATTGACAGATCCACTTTCTTCTTTACTCCAATTTACTTTATAAGAGAAAGGTGTATCTCCAGGCCAAACTGCAACGTTATCATCCAGACGTTGTGAAATATCAATCCATGTCCCCATGCATCTACCTCCATCTCTGCTGGCTGTTTCTTTGCTGCTTATTTCATCATAGCTTCGTTCTTAAACTCCATAGTTCTGGGAAAAAGTGTTGATCAAGTGCTCTTTTTAAATACGTTACACCTGATGATCCGCCAGTACCTTGCTTATTACCAATAATCCTTTCCACTGTGGTCATATGATTAAAACGCCATAATTGCTGTTGGTGGCCAATGTCCACTAACTTTTCGCCCAGCTCATATAAGTCCCAATATTGCTCAACATCGCGATAAACTGTCAGCCATGCCTCTTCTACACTGGCATTTGGTTCATATCTTTGTGACCAATCCCTGCTGATGGCTCCTTGATCAATAGGTAATCCGCGGGCTACAAGAGCATTAATCGCCGCGTCATAAATACTTGGCTCATGAAGGGCCTGCTGCATTTGCTCGTATAACTCTGTTTGGTGCTGATAAACTGATAGCGTATGGACATTTTTGTTTCCTAATGCAAATTCAATCAAACGATTCTGATAAGATTGGAATCCGGAAGATTGTCCCAGTTTATCCCTGAACTCCATGTATTCAGCCGGAGTTAAGGTTGAAAGGACATTCCATGACTGAATCAATTGCTGCTGGATCCTTGAAACGCGAGACAGCATTTTAAACGAAGGTTCCAACTTGTTTTGGCGGATAGACTCAGTCGCTGCTGTCAACTCATGTAAAATGAGCTTCATCCATAGCTCACTCGCTTGGTGGATAATGATAAATAGCATTTCATCATGATGATCGGAACATCTATGTTGACTGGTTAAAATCTTATCAAGGTGGAGATAATCTCCGTAAGACATCGATTTTTGAAAGTCGGTTTGAATTTCTTTCTCTAGACCCGTTATTGTTTTTTCATTGTTATCCACATTTTTCATTCCGCAATCTCCTCACTTTTCCATATGCAAAAAACTATTTATTTCGTCATTCTATTCTATCTTCTTTTCCAGAGATTCTTCCATTACATTATGGTTATTATTTCTTCTTTTTGAAATAAAATAAGCAACAGCTAAAAATAGTAACCAAGGAATCCCGAATTGAAGCATGATTTTGAAATCCGTAAACCATGACGTAATCATCAAACTGAATAGAAGAACGGCTCCCAGTATCGTTAAATAGGGAAAACCGATCATCCTTACCGGTAACTTGCGTCCGCCTGTTTTCTCCCATTTCACTCTAAAAAACAAATGGGAAATGAAGATCATGAGCCATGTGAACATGGCACCGAACATGGAAATCCCCATCATGAAAGCATAGGATGAACCAGGAAGTAACGCATGAACGCCTGCAGCGATGAAAATCCCCGTTGAAGAGACAGCAAGGGCTTTTGTAGGTACACCACTTTTGTTTAACTTTCCTAAAAAGCTAGGTGCATGTTTTCCACGTGCCAATGAAAACATCATCCGTGTTGAAGCATAGAGCTGAGCGTTCATGGCAGATATGGCAGCCGTTAGAATAATAAAGTTCATGATCCCGGATGCACCTGGAATGTTCAAGATTTCCATCACTTTTACGAATGGGCTTACCTCGATCCCTGCCGTTTTCCAAGGAACGATCATCAGCATGATGCCGATTGTCAGCACATAGAAAGTGGATAAACGGAACACGGTCGCTTTTAATGCTTTAGGGACAGCTGCATCCGGATCTTTTGCTTCCCCAGATGTAACCGCTATCAATTCAGTTCCCAGAAAGCTGAATAAAGAAATAAATACGGCTATCCACATCCCCTTCAAACCAAATGGGAAAAAACCGCCTTCATTCACGAAGTTTTCCGGTCCTATATGCGGCTGTTCGGATGAACCGAATAGTACATAGGCTCCAAGAAGGATAAAACCAACAATGGCACTTATTTTAATAAAGGAGAACCAATACTCAAATGTCGCGAATGTATTCACGCTGGTAGCATTTACATAAATCAGGACACCTGCAAACAACAAAATCCATACGATTCCCGGCACGGTCGGAAACCAATAATTCATATATACGCTGACTGCACTTACTTCAACCCCAACAGCCAAAACATTGCCAATCCAATAGGAATAGCGGACAAGATAGCCTGCCATTGGAGTCATGTACTTTTCCGCAATGGCCCCAAAAGATCCGGAAGTAGGATGGGCAACCGTCATTTCGGCTAAACAGCCCATCAATAGTAAGACAATGAACGCCCCAAGAGCATAACTGAGCAATACACTTGGCCCTGCCGCTTGAATCGCAAGTCCGCTGCCAAGAAATAGCCCCGTCCCGATGGCACAGCCCATCGCGATCATGGAAAGCTGACTTGTTTTCAGCTCTCGCTTTAATCCTTTTTCTGGCTCATCTTTAAAGTTCAATTGAGTATTTTTGTTCTCCATAGTTCATCCCCTTTTTTTAAAAAAAGATTTCAGCCTGCCATAATTAACTAACCATTTGAGGGATGAGCCCCATTTGGCGGAATTCCATGTTATGCGACCACTTCACGCTCATTCTTGAATTTTTCATATTGTTTTTCTGACATGATTTTCTTGAGTATTTGTACAACTTCCCAAACTTCTGCGTAGGAAGTATATAGTGCAACCGGAGCGAGACGAATGATGTTAGGTGCCCGGAAATCTGGAATGACACCGTTCTCTTTCAATGCCTTGCATATCCGTGCAGCTTCTTTATGCTCGAGGCTTACATGACCTCCGCGGCGTATGTCTTCACTAGGAGTTCCAATGAAAAATCCCATGTCTTCCAATTCGAATTCGACTAAATCCATTAAATATTGATTGATTTTCAGGGATTTTTCGCGAATATTCTCAATTCCCGCTTCTATAAAAATGTCCAAAGACCCAATTAAAGGCGCACAACTTAACACATGGGGCGTGCCAATTTGATACGCTCCTGCTGATTCAGCTGGTGTTAAGGTATGTTCCATATCGAATTGTTTATCTTTTTTGGAGCCGAACCATCCAGCCAATCCAGGCATCGTTCCAAAATGTTTTCGATTTACATATAAACCGCCAACACCGCCAGGACCGCCATTTAAATGTTTATAATTGCACCAATACGCAAAATCCACATCCCATTCGCTGAATGAATGCGGGATGGCACCGATGGAATGGCATCCGTCAAATCCGATTACAATTCCTCTTTTATGAGCCTCATCAGTCAATCGTTTCATATCCAATATTTGACCGCTGCGATAAAGGACCGTTGGTAAGATGATTAAAGCGATGTCATCGGTCATTGCTTGGATAATGTCATCTTCTTCAAGAAATCTGCCATCGCGGCTTTTGACGCGGATGAGATCGGTTTCCGGATCGTATCCATGTGTACGCAGCTGACTTTGAAGAGCATAAATATCAGTCGGAAAGGTTAATTCATCTGCCAAAATTTTTGTGCGCATTCCTTCAGGCTTATAAAAAGTAGCTACAAGCTGATGCAGATTCACGGTTGTGGAGCCGGTTACAATAACTTCCTCGGGAGAAGCTCCGACCAATTGGGACATCTTCGCGCCCAATTTCTCAGCCATGAAAAACCATGGGTGATTCCCTTGCGTCCATCCATCGATCCCATGCTCTTTCCAATCTTCCAAAGACTCCAGAAGAGTGCGTTCAGCCCTTTTCGAAAGAAGCCCCAATGAGTTTCCATCCATATAGATGGAATCCGGCTTTAAATAAAACTCTTCTCGAAAACCTTTAAGCGTATCATTCTCATCCATTTGTTTAGCGTGATCCAATGTATATTCAGAAACCATAATCATCCTCCTATATTAGTATATTAATAATTCTAGGAGAATCGTACCAAAGAATATGACATGGTGTCAATAAGTTAATTCAGAAAATTATAAACATTGAATCGAACTTTCCAACAAATGTTTTTTATTTTATGGAAATCCTTTATGCTAGAAGATAAGGGGAGGAATAAGCATGGAGAATGGCAAAGTAGGGGATAAACGGCATTTACGCTCGATCATGACACGACAAAAGTTATTGGAAGCTGCAAAGGAAATATTTCTTGAAGAAGGTTATCAAGCTGCGCTTATTTCCCAAATGATCAAAAGGGCAAACATCGGATACGGAACGGCCTATGTTCATTTTAAAGGGAAAGAGGATCTGTTAATTGTATTAATGGAGAATGTAATGGAGCAATTCTATGAAATTGCCGAGACCTCTTTCTTTCCAAAATCAAAAGACGAAGCAAAACATATCATAAACAGACAAGCTAATTCATTTTTGAAAATGGCAGAAGCTGAACGCAACATGATGCAAGTTTTCGAACAGGCCATTGGGATATCAACCATTATTTCAGATAAATGGAAAGCGATTCGCATGAAGTTCATTCAGCGAATTTCAAAGGACGTCGCCTATGCACAGCAAAATGGTCTGGCAAGGCCTGAACTAAACCATGAGCTTGTGGCAAGAGGGTGGTTTTTCACAAATGAAATGTATCTGTGGGAAATTGTCCGAAACGAACACCAAAGCACTGTCGAAGAAATTGCTCAAACCATCACCTCAGTTTACGTCGAAGGCTTGTATTTGTAATGATAATGACAGTACACCAATCTTCCGGTTTTATCGGAAGATTTTTTTTATTTCAAAACTCACGAGTAAACCCGCAGAATTCACGAGTAAGCCGCCCAAACACACTAATAAACGCCGTCATTAGCATCGGACTTACAGCGTCTACGCCTTAAGTCTTACTAGAAAATATAGCTAAGGCTCATTATACGAACTTGTAAAAGTAGATAAGATATAAACATAGAAAGGAGGACGAAAACAATGAAGAAATTTGGTTTATTTATTGTAGGACTGATCGCACTTTTCCTGTTACTGGCGAACGTTGGTCCACTGATCAGCCTGGCGATTTGCTTGGCGATCCTATACTTTGGGTTCAAGCAGTTCATGAAGTCCGAATCGACAGGGGCGAAGATTGCGTGGGGATCAGTCTCCATTATCGTGCTGATCGTTTCTATTTCCCATATCCCGGCAATATTGGGACTGGTGGCGGCTTATGTTCTTTACCTGGTTTATAAAAAATGGAATGAAAATGATGAAAGTGAATCATCGAAAGAAAATGACCCGTTCTCAAATTTTGAAAGAGAGTGGAAAGAGTTGAATAAGAACTAATAGAAGGGACGGAATTGAAATGGGTAATTTATTTTCAAGAATGAAACAAACGATTTCAGCGGATTTTCATGACTTGTTGGATAAGAAGGAGCAAAAAAATCCGATTGGAATGTTAAATCAATATTTGCGCCAATGTGAGCAGGAGACAGATAAGGTCGGTAAGCTGCTTGAACGTCAATATCTTTTGAAAGAAGAGTTTACGCGTGAATATAATCAAGCGCAAAATCTAGCTGAAAAACGTAAGCATCAGGCTGAGATTGCTAAGCAGTCAGGAGAAACCGATCTAATGGAATTTGCTGTAAAGGAAAGCCTGCACTATGAAGGTCGGGCGCTAAGTTTGAAAGAGGCGCATAAAAGTGCAGAGGTTCAGTTAGCTGAACTGGAGCGGAAATATGAAGAAATGAAGCATAAGCTGAAGGATATGCATCTAAAGCGGTTGGAACTGATGGGCAGGGAAAATATTGCCCGGGCAAACAACCGGATCAATCGGGTATTGGACGGAGGCAATTCCGAAGCCAAACCGGTAGCGATGTTTGAAGAAATGGAGCATTATATCGATCGCATCGAGCACCAGGTCCATACAGATTATAATCGGCATACGATCGATGCCAGGATTGTCCAGCTTGAAAAAGAATTGGAACAGAAAGAAGCGTAAAGGTTTGTAAGGCATCTCTGTAATCCCCTGGCCTTTTGGAATGGAGGTCGGGGAAAACAGGCTGTCAGAAAATGATAATTTCATGGTATTCTTAAAAGGCACGGGTTCCTGTGCCTTTTAAGAATATCATGATCATATACAGGGGAGGCGAACCGATGTTGAACAAGATGAAGACGGACTATATGGGATGGATACTTCTCATCGGAGTCGTCCTGCTTTTTTTAGAGATTTCATTTACGGGTGGAGGTCTCCTTTTTTCCATCGCTTTTTCAATAGGATGTATCTATTTAGGCAGGAAATTCACAAAACGGACAATCGGGAAAATTCTATTTTTTATAGGGCTGATTTCCCTTATCATCACCGTCTTGAATATGTTCGTTTTTAGATTTTTCCTAATGGCGATCCTTATTTATCTATTGCTTTTATATTATCAGTCCAAAAAGAATCCTGATTGGGTCAGTCCCATTATAACCAATGATGATTCGGACGAAGAACGGATCAATAAGGAGCCACTGCTGAAAACCGATTATCTATTTAAAAATAAATTGTTCGGTCATCAACAAACGGCCGAACATGTATATGAATGGAATTCCGTGAATGTTCAGGGCGGTGTCGGTGATACGGTTATCGATTTAAGCAAAACGATTTTACCGAAGGGCGACGCTGTCATTTCCATCAGGAATATCATTGGCAATATCACTGTTTTTGTACCGTATGGAATCGAAATCAGGGTCCATCATTCTGTCATTGCAGGCAGAGCGCGGATCTTTGAGAATAAGCCTGAATCCAGGGTCTTTAATCAAATTTATTCCTACCAAACGGAAGGGTTCAATGAAACGGATCACAAGGTTCATATCATCACTTCAATCTTAGTTGGGGATTTAGAGGTGAAGCGGATATGAGCATACTGACACGGCAGATATTGACTGCCCTTGGTGTTGCTTTTGTTCTTTCCCTTGCCTTGCCGGCGGCGGTTTTCTTCATTTTTCCTTTATCCGACTGGAACTTATTATGGGAGAAAATGGTCATGGGGTTACCCTTCGTCATATTCCTGCCAAGCCTGGTCATGACGGTAGGGCTGATTTATGGAGTTGTTTCGGGAATGTTTTGGAAGAGGCAGCTCGAAAGGGTGGATGAAGGGCTGCATTTACTTGAACAGGGCCGTCTGCCATCGCAACAGGAGGGGTATCCGGTCCAAGAAATCGCTAAAATGGCGGAACGGATGCAACTGATCCATAAGCAAATCAATGAGCAGACAAAATTATCGCAAAAAATGGCGAATGAAAAGGCCATTGATCAGGAGAAACAAATCCAGGAAATCGTTTCCCAGGAACGAAACCGTTTGGCGCGGGAGCTGCATGATTCGGTGAGTCAGCAATTGTTTGCAGCTTCAATGTTCATGTCGGCCATCACTGAATCACAATCCGATATGGAAAAAACGGAAATGAAACAATTCAAGGTAGTGGAAGAAATGATCCATCAATCCCAGCTTGAGATGAGGGCGCTATTGCTTCATTTGAGACCTGTTGCATTAAAGGGAAAATCTTTACATGAAGGAATGAAGGAGCTTCTTTTGGAATTGGCCCAAAAAGTGACGATGGATATAAATTGGAAGATGGAGCCTGTCACTTTGGATAAGGGGATTGAGGACCATCTGTTTCGGATTTTACAAGAATCGATTTCCAATACACTGAGACATGCAAAAGCCAATTCGCTTGAAGTGCTATTGATCGTTCGTGATGGAATGGTCATTTTACGAATAACGGATGACGGCATCGGTTTTAACGTCGAGGAGTCGAAAACGGGATCATATGGTCTGCAAAACATGCATGAACGGGCTGTTGAATTAGGCGGAACGATGCAACTTGTAAGCGTTCCGAATAAAGGAACGAAACTTGAAGTGAAAATCCCATTATTAAATGCTGGAGGTGATCATGATGATTAAAGTATTATTTGTCGATGACCATGAAATGGTAAGGATAGGGGTATCGGCTTATTTATCCGCACAATCGGATATCGAAGTGATCGGGGAAGCGGACAATGGCTTGAAAGCTGTCGAACTGGCAATGGAATTGCGTCCGGATATCATTTTGATGGATTTGGTGATGCCGGAAATGGACGGCATAGAAGCGACGAAACGAATTATCGAAAAATGGCCTGAAGCAAAGATCATCATTGTGACAAGCTTCCTGGATGATGAAAAAGTGTACCCGGCATTGGAAGCCGGAGCGACGAGCTATATGTTGAAAACATCAAAGGCCAGCGAGATTGCGAGAGCCGTCCGTTCCACTTTCCAAGGTCAAAGCGTACTTGAACCTGAAGTGACGGGAAAAATGATGGAAAAGCTGCGTCGCCCTAAAATCACCCAGCTTCATGATCAATTGACAAACCGTGAAATGGAAATTTTATTGCTGATGACTCAAGGGAAAACGAATCAGGAAATTGCCGATGAACTATACATAGCCCTGAAAACAGTCAAAGTGCATGTCAGCAATATATTAAGCAAGCTTGCGGTACAGGACCGCACGCAAGCAGTGATTTACGCATTTAAGCATTCGCTCGTTCAAGAGGAAGAGTAAAGAGCGTCTATTTACCAATAGAGGAAAGTTTGTTATATTTAGGGAAATATCCCATCCTGTAAAGTTCATTCAAGGTTGCTGATTGCAGCCTTTTTTACGGATTACAGGAAAAAAGTAGGTGAAATGATGTTAAGAGTGATTTTAGAATTATTTCGTATAATCACCATTATTTTCGTTATTGGAATGATAATGGGGCTCATCATTAATTCAATCTATGCGATTTTTGGAATAACCGTAGAGAATACCACGGGCGGATGGATCGTTGGTATGGCAATTTTTCCATTACTTTATGTACTCTATAAAAACCGGCTTCAATTTTCAGGTTTCTATAAAAATGGCAAACAAGTAAAACTCTCAAACAGGACAACTACTATACTGCTTTGCTCCTCTGTGTTAATGTTGACGGTTGCCCCTTTATTTCGCTAACGGAATGTAAAAAGAGCATGTTTTAATCAAAACATGCTCTTTTTTATACCGTTTTTTAGATTATACAGCTTCCTCTGCGGTATCGAGCCTCGTTCCGTATATCCGATAAAGAACCAAAGCGAATACCATTCCTAAAAAGGAGATAGAGGAGATGAACAGGTAAAGGGTCTTCCCTCCATATGCTCCATATATGGCTCCGCCTATATAAGAAGCAATGATTCCCGAAACCCCGAAGAATAGCAGCGCCAGTACGGTCTGGCCTGTGGCACGCCATTCCACCGGAACGATACGGTAAAGATATTGGATGGCCGCCGAGTAGAAAATCGGGAAAGTCAATAGCTGCATGACTTGCAAATAAGCTAATAGCTGTGGATCGGTAATCCACGCTGAGACGAAATAACGGATAAAGAAAAACGCTGCTGCAAACGAAATGATGATGATTTCCTTACCTTTGCGCAGCCACCAAAAGCTTAGGGCGAATACAACGATTTCACTTCCCGCCGCCAAGAACCAGGTCAAGCCTACAAGCTTGGCACTTCCTCCAAGTTCCCGGATATATACTCCAAGGAAGGTATCGTTCATCCTTGCTGGAACAGCACAGATAAAGACCAATAACAGAAAGAGAAGCGTCTCTTTATTGCTGAAAAAATGCTTAAGGCTGCTTAAGGTGACAGGTTTCCCTGAAACGGGAGCATCAGGCATCATCCAGCTGACAATGAAGCTGATCAAACCTATTCCTGCAAAAAGGAACGCAAGGCTGTTCGCTCCGAAATATGACATAACATAGCCGGTGATCAGCGATATGACCGCATAACCCAATGCACCATATGTCCGGATGGAGCCGTAGCTAATCCCGGATTTCTCTGCCATCGTAAAATTGAGGCTTTCCGTCAGGGGATCGATCGGCATCAAAAAGAAATAAAGCAGCATGGCAAACAGGATAAGCTGAAGATAACTGCTTGAATCATAGAGGAAATAACCGATTACGCTCGAGAAAAAGATGAGTAACAACAGGACTTTTCGTATAGTCCTTGTTTTGTCGCTGATCATTCCCCATAAAGGCTGAGTAATGAGGGTGACAAAACCTCCTGTACCGATGATGAATCCGATTTGGGCTGGACGCAAACCTTGATCAGCCAGATAGACTGGCAGAAACGGAATGAAAATGGCAAGCAGTCCAAAATATAAAAAGTTAAAACTCTTTAATAATTGTATTGCTTTCATAAAAAATATGATACCTCACGTGTTCTATAGAGTGGATTGATTTCAGACCATGTTATTGTATCATTGATGACAGAATTTGAAAAAAAAGTTTAAATTTTATGGATGAAAATAGAATGATAGAGTTGGTTTCGAGGTTAAATTTTATTTTTAAAAAATGGATGTAAATGATAGAATTAACACTTATTGTTAATTGGGGAGGGTGGTAATTCATGGACCAGGACACAAAAGTAATTCAAGAGTTGCAGGAATTGAAGCAAAAAGTCGGTCATCTGGAAGACTTATTAACGCAGCAAAAGAATAAAAAGGAAAAAGCAGGACCATTTCGAATCTTCCTGGACGCAGTAGGCTCACTGCTATTTGGATTAATTGTTGTAGGACCGGTTATTGTGATTGTCGTTGGGGTTCTGATGGTGGCTGCATCCTGGTTAGGGAAGGAGTTTTAAAAGGTTAGGAGAGTCTAGGCTTCCCATAGCCCAAGAATAACTGCTGCAAATTGAGAGTGTCCATAAAGGGGCACTTTTTGTCTTTAGGAAACCTTGTATAGGCAAAAGTTTTATTGGGTTCAAATACGCTTCAACCATCATGGGTTCTTCATTTTCATCTTTTAAGACTATCTAACACCTGATTCTGCAGCCGCAGGATGTTCCTAAAGTGCTAATAAATGTGTATATTGTTTGTCCAACAGTATCCTATAATTGATCAAGGGCTTTCACGATTTCCCCTAATTTATTTCTTTGAAAATATTATCCTAAGAAAGTTATTGACAAATTTACCTTGAGTCCGTATAGTATTGGATATTATTAAAAATATTCAGATATAATTTTTGAAACGCAATGAACAGGAGTAGTAAAAGCTCATTATTAGGTGAAGAGAGCTGCGGGTTGGTGCAACGCAGTCCAATGATACTTTGAACTTGCCTGGGAGTGGTAAAGCGAAAGATAGGAATGATTCCATTCTTTTGTTTTAACGATTGACCTTCGTTACAAGGTTTTTAAAGCAGGGTTCTAAAAGAGAGCCAATAAGAGTGGTACCGCGGTAAGCTTAAGGCATATCGTCTCTTTCTTCATTTGATTATGAAGGAAGAGACGATATGCTTTTTTTGATTTTGGGGAGGTAAGGATATGGAAACGGACAAACGGAATTTACAGAGGACAATGACTTCAAGGCATATAACGATGATGGCATTAGGAGGTGCCATCGGGGCAGGTTTATTTAAAGGAAGCAGTTCAGCCATTGATATGGCAGGTCCTTCCGTAATCATAGCGTACTTGATAGGAGGCATCATCCTATTATTCATCATGCAAGGTTTAGCTGAAATGGCGGTCCGCAATAGCGGTGCACGAACATTCAGGGATTTGGTCCAATCGATTTTAGGAAAGTATCCTGCCTATTTCCTGGATTGGATTTATTGGAAAATGTGGGTATTGAATATCGCGGCCGAATCAGTGGTTGCGGCAATTTTCATTCAATATTGGCTGCCTGGATATCCAATCTGGATATTGGCATTAGCTGTTTCGGTTTTAGTTACTGCGGTTAACTTACTGTCGGTAAAGGTTTTTGCTGAAACGGAGTACTGGCTTGCTTTAATTAAGATTACCGTCATCATTGTGTTCATCATGGCTGGATTATTGTTGCTGCTCGTTACTTTTGGTGATCATACAGCCGTCGGTTTTTCTAACTTGACCGAGCATGGAGGTTTCTTTCCGAATGGATCGACAGGTTTGATCACTGCGATGCTGGTGGTAATCTATTCATATGGCGGTACGGAAATCATCGGGGTCACATTAGCTGAAACGAAAAATCCTGAAAAAGTGGTTCCAAAGGCCGTTCGCAGTACATTGGTCAGGATCATTTCTTTCTATATCATTCCTTTTTTCATCATCGTTAGCTTAATTCCTTGGAACGAAGTAAACGGAGTGAAGGAAAGTCCGTTTGTAATGGTCTTTCAAATGATCGGTATTCCTGGTGCCGACCATATCATGAACGCCGTTGTTCTATTAGCGATCATTTCATCGATGAACTCCGGGTTGTATGGTTCATCCCGCGTTCTGTATACACAAGCCGTGGATGGTCGCGTTCCGAAAATCTTTTCCCGTTTATCCAAGAAGAAAGTACCTGTTCCCGCAATATTAATGTGTACTTCCGCTTTATATGGCGGTGTACTGATTTCCTTATTTGCTGGAAGCAAGACCTTCGATTTCTTAATGGGTTCGCTTGGATATACCGTATTATTCATCTGGTTGATCATTGCTTTCGCCCATTTGAAATCACGTAAACAACAGTCAGGAAAAACAAGTGCCTATTCGGTAAAATGGTTCCCGTATACGACTTGGGCTGCGATCATCGCTTTAATAACGATCCTGATCGGAATCATTTTCACGACATCCATAGTCGTTACAATCATTACACTTTGCATCTACATCTTCATTTCCTTAACGTATGTATGGAAAAAACGCCATAACAAAATCTAGAGAAGGCGGAGTGATCACTTTTGCCTTCCCGCGTATAAGTTTCCGTTTCAAGCCGTGGTATATGCCATGGCTTTCGTTATGTATTCATGGTCTGATGAAAAGTAAGAGATATCCATTTTACTAGTTCATGGGAATCATTAACTTTAGCAATTAAAGAGTTAATTTAGTGAAAAATGTTGTATAATAATCTTTGGAAAAAAACCAATATATTGAAAGTCGGAGCGAGCTATGAAAAACAATTCCCTACTATCCTTTCACCCGTTATATTATTTAATACTTTTGGTGATTACTAGTTCCATCTATTCAATCATCAATCAATCTTCAGGTCATGCTGTCGATGTTACGACTATAATAGATGGGGAGATTCCCTTTATTAAAGAATTTGTCGTTCCTTATTTACTTTGGTATCCGTATATTTATGGATTGCTGATTTACTACTGTTTTGTTGACCGAAAGCACTATTTCGTAGGATTAGGCAGTTTGATATCGGGGAAACTTTTCTGTTTTCTTGTATATTGCCTTTGGCAAACGACAGTTCCGCGTCCGGAAGTGGTGGGTAACGATATATTTGCCCATTTAATGCGATTCGTCTATAGTCATGATCAACCTGTCAACTGTCTTCCTAGCATACATGTACTGACTACATTCATCATGATGATCGTTGCCCATAAGCGGAAAGAAGAGCACAAATGGGAGTATGCCAGTGTCACTGCATTCGGAACACTGATCATCCTCTCGACGCTATTTACGAAACAGCATGCTGTATTGGATGTACTCGCTGGAATACTCCTTGCATGCGGGGTATATGCAGCTGTCCAGTATATGTTCCAAGCACTATCGGCTATTCAGGCCAATCATTACACAGCGAGGCAAATTAAAAAGTAACCATATGTAAAAAAGCATCGAACCTCCAATGGAAGTCCGATGCTTTTTTATTTTACATTTCAGCTTCGATTTTCAAAGATGATTCTTCACTGAACTGTTCCTTATCCAGGTCGCCCGTTATTTTACTAGTCAGAATACCGGAAGTCATGCTTCCGCTGACATTCACAGCCGTTCTCCCCATATCGATCAATGGCTCGACGGAAATCAACAGGCCGGCCAAGGCGATTGGCAGGTTCATTGCAGATAATACAAGGATGGCAGCGAATGTTGCGCCTCCGCCTACACCTGCAACCCCGAAAGAACTAATGGCTACGATGGCAATCAACATGGCTATAAAGGAAGGATCTAGCGGGTTGATCCCAACCGTTGGAGCGATCATGACCGCTAACATGGCCGGATAGATTCCGGCACAGCCGTTTTGACCGATCGACAAGCCGAAGGATCCGGCAAAGTTGGCAATACCTTCGGACACCCCTAGTTGTTTCTGTGTTTGGATGTTCAATGGCAGAGCGCCAGCACTTGTTCTTGAAGTGAAGGCAAACGATAATACTGGGAAAGCTTTTCTCAAATATACGATTGGATTCAATCCTGCAAGCATCAGCAATAGCAAATGGATAAGGAACATGACAATCAGGGCGACATAAGAGGCACCTACGAATTTTCCTAATTTCAGGATGGCATCCAAATCGCTCGTAGCTACCGTCTTCGTCATGATCGCCAAGATCCCGTAAGGTGTTAAACGCAGGATCAATGTTACTACGCGCATGATGATGCTGTGCAATGTATCTACTATTTTAGCAAAAAATTCAGCATGTTCAGGCTGTTTCCTTTTGACTCCTAAATAGGCAATCCCAAGAAATGCAGCAAAAATTACAACGGAAATGGTTGATGTCGGACGTGCACCCGTTAAATCAAGGAACGGATTGGACGGAATCAATTCAAGAATTTGCTGCGGCATCGTTTTATCCTGAATCGTACCGTATGTTTCCGATATTTGATCCCCGCGGCTTAACTCCGCTTCCCCTTGCTCAATTTGAACGGCTTCCAAATCGAATACAGTTGCCGAGGTGATCCCGACAGCAGCTGCAATCGCAGTCGTTCCAAGCAGGATTCCGATGATCAGGACACTGATCTTTCCAATATTGCTAGTCAGTTTCAATCTTGTGAATGCGGATAAGATTGAAATGAAGACAAGCGGCATGACGATCATTTGCAGGAACTTGACATAGCCGGAACCTACAATGTTAAACCAATCGACCGATTTAACGATCGCATCTGACTGAGGTTCATAGAAATACTGCAAAAGAAGTCCGAATACAATTCCTAAACCAAGTCCAGTAAAGACCCTTTTTGTAAAGGAAATATGCTTCTTATTCATGTAAAATAAAACGCCTAAAAGAACGAGCATTATGGCAAGATTTAAAAACACATAACCAATCATATATATTCCTCCTAATTCCGATTAACCAAATGAGAATAATGAATATCTGAAGCCTATGATACATCATCCGCTGATTTTTTACCAGAAAAAAATAATTTATTTTTGACTTTTGTAGTAATTCATGTATTTATCTTTATTCAGGAACTGGATTTGAGGGAACAATAAAGGGAAGCTGGATCAAGCCAGGGTACAAATCTTCATCTATCTATTTATCAGGAAGGATAAGCCCTTTGTTTTCTTGAATGATAGATTAGGAGCGTTTTTTTGAAAGGGTGGAAGAATAATGGATATATACATTGACAGGCTTAATGAACGGGATGCACAAGCGTTATTTGCATTTGAATGCAATAATAGAAGGTTTTTCGAGCAAACGGTCCCAGGCCGGGGAGATGATTATTATAGCTTTGGATCGTTTGGAATCAGGCATAAGGAATTATTAAAAGAACAAGAAGATGCTATCTCTTCTTGTTATTTGATTAAGGATGGTTCAGGCATAATCGTCGGCAGGATTAATCTTGTGGATATCGACCCCGTTAATGGTACGGCTCATGTCGGTTATAGAATCGGTGAAGCGTTTACGCAAAAAGGGTTTGCGAATGAAGCTCTAAAGCTTTTGGTTAATCTGGCGCCGGAATTGAATGTGACTCAAATACATGCCAAAACTACAAGCGACAATATCGCTTCCCAAAAGGTTTTAGTGAAAAACGGTTTTGAACGGATTTCGATTGATGAGGAGTTTAGTGTGGATACGGGTCAAAAGCTAACATTCTACCATTATAGAAAGAACCTTTAAATCCATTTTCTTCTATATAATAGACCGCATCCCATTTTTTTAATTGTGAAAAGATTGGGAGTATACTATACTAACGTTGTATTTAATTGTTTGGAAAATTTTGCGAAGTTCATATATTTGCCGCTGGGTGCCTTTGTGTGAACAAAGGGTAACAGGGAATCGGGTGCAAATCCCGAGTGGTCGCGCCACTGTAACCAAGGAGTTTTCTTTCAGGATGTCACTTGACCGTCAGTCAGGGAAGACGAAAGGAAATGTTGATATGGAAGCCAGGAGACCTACCTAGTGAGCATCACCAATTTTTCCTTCGCTGAGAGGAGAGGTGTTCGAGAGTAAGAAAAGGCGGACTTAGGTCCTTCCGTATTTTTTGGCCTATACTCGTAACTCCATTCTTTGTTAAAAGGATTGGGGTTTTTTTGTGTTTTTTTTGAAGGAGGATTTCATCATTGGAAGAGTCATTGATTAGAAGTTCATTGAAAGAGAGAGGGGATGTGCTTGAAGAACCTCATTTTGAGAGAAATGCCAAGCGCAGGTTTCGTTTTCTGCTATTTTTCTTGCTGTGCATCCTTTTATTATCAGTTACATTCGCTGTTACCCTTGGGCCAGTTAAGATGTCAGCAATAACGGTTTGGAAGATCGCCTTAGGGCATCTGCCTTTTATCGGTGGTTTTCTGGAGGTGAATTGGAGTATCGCACAAGAGCGGATCATTTGGGATATCCGCCTGCCCCGTGTATTGCTCGGTGCGGTGGTAGGTGCGGGATTATCCGTAGTGGGTGTCGTCATCCAGGCCTTGGTGCGCAATTCACTTGCAGATCCGTATATTCTGGGCATTTCATCTGGTTCTTCTGTTGCTGCAACCCTTGTCATTCTTTTTGGGGCGCTTCCTATATTCGGTCAATATGCGTTATCATTCGGTGCCTTCCTGGGGGCCATGGCTGCGATGCTTTCCGTGTATTTATTGGCTCAAGTGGGAGGGAGAATTCAAACGACAAGGCTGTTATTGGCGGGTGTAGCCATTTCGATGATCATGTCTGCCGTCACTAATTTCATTGTCACTCTTGCACCAAAAGATTCCGGCATCCGTGAAGCGATGTTTTGGATGATGGGCAGCTTAGCGGGGGCAAAATGGGAATACATACCGATTCCAGCGGTTGTGGTGCTTGTGGTTTCCTTGTTCCTTATCGTACAATCCCGCTCCCTCAATATCTTATTGATGGGCGAAGAAGTAGCCGCGACGCTCGGAGTCAATATGGAAGCCTTCCGTAAAGTTCTGATCATCATTACATCCCTTGTTACGGGAACAGTTGTGGCTGTAAGCGGTTCGATTGGGTTCATCGGTCTGGTCGTACCGCATTTAGCCCGGCTATTGGTCGGGACAGACCATAAACGTGTTCTTTCATGCAGCATATTGATTGGCATGATCCTCGTCATTTGGTCAGATGTTTGTGCCCGGCTGGTCCTGGCACCTCAAGAACTTCCGATTGGCGTTGTCACCGCACTTTGCGGAGGACCATTCTTCATTTGGCTTTTGCGGCGAAGTTCATATTCATTTGGAGGTGGGGGCAAGTGAGATTAGCTATTGAAGAAGTATCCTATTCAATTCTGGACACTCCTATCATTGAGGATATATCACTGCAAATAAAAACTGGGCAGTTCGTTGGGCTGATCGGTCCGAATGGGAGTGGGAAATCCACTTTATTAAAAAATGCTTCTCGGATCTTGAAGCCTCATACGGGAGCTGTTCACCTGGACGGCCGTGACCTTTACCGGCTTTCACAGAAACAAACAGCCAGGGAAATGGCGGTTGTCAGTCAGGAAACATCCCTGACCTTCGACTTTAGTGTACAAGAGATGGTTTGGATGGGACGGCATCCTCATAAGCGGTTATTTCAGGGAGATACGGAGAAAGATAGAGGAATCGTCAATCAAGCATTAGCTCGCGTTGAAATGAGTGGATTTGAAGACAGGAGTTTCATGAGCTTATCGGGTGGTGAGAAACAACGTGTCCTCATAGCCCGTGCCCTTGCCCAGGAAGCGAATATCATCATCCTGGATGAACCAACGAATCATTTAGACATCAGGCATCAGCTCCAATTGCTGGACCTTGTAAAAAAGCTGGACGTTACCGTCTTGACGGCTCTGCATGATATAAACTTGGCAGCCATGTATTGTGATCATATATATGTCATCCAAAATGGCAAAGTGATCACATCCGGAACACCAGAAGCTGTATTGACGACAAAAATGATAAGGAAGGTGTTCGGGGTGGAAACGGAAATCGGCATACACCCCATCACGCAAAAGACGCATATCACCTTTTTAGCACATATATAAAAAAACAATGGATATGAGGGGAAAGTATATGACTGTTTACCGAAAGATTTTGTTAAGCATCAGTTTATTGGCAATGATGATATTGGGCGCTTGCAATAACTCCGAGGAAGCTTCAAAGGACGGAGGCAAACAGAGCGAAAAAGGTGGAAAAGAAAAAGTGGTCATCACTAATCTGGATCATGAATTCACCTATGCAGAGGCACCAAAACGTGCGGTTTCGCTAAACCAGCATGCGACGGAAATCATGCTTGCATTGGGGTTGCAGGATTCAATGGCAGGTACGGCTTATTTGGATGACGAAATTTTGCCAAAGTATAAAGATGCCTATGAAACAGTGCCTGTGCTTTCCAAGGAATACCCATCAAAAGAAGTTTTCTTTGAAGCTGAGCCGGATTTTGCATATGCAGGCTGGAAAAGCGCCTTTACGGAACAAACGTTAGGAACCGTCCAAGAGCTAAAAGAAGCCGGAATCAATACATATATCCAAGAGTCTTCCAATATGTCAACACCGACAATAGAAGATGTGTATAAAGATATTGAGAATATTGGACGCATCTTTCATGTAGAAGAAAAAGCAGCGGAAGTCATCAAAGAGATGCAACGCGAATTAAAAGAAACTACAGCAAAAATCGAAAGTGCAGGCAAGCCCAAAAACGTTTTCGTATATGACGGCGGTGAAGAAGTCCCGAGAACGGCAGCGAAAAATAATTACATGACAGGAATCATTTCCATGGCTGGCGGCCAGAACATTTTTGGTGATACGGAAGGGGGGTGGCCTGAGGTCAGTTGGGAAGAAGTCGTCGATCGGAATCCGGATGTCATTGCCATCATTGATTACGGAGATATCCCCATAAAGCAAAAAGAAGCATTCTTATTAAATAAAAGTGAACTGGCGGATGTACCGGCCATTCGAAATAAAGCAATCATCGTGCTTCCTCTTTCAGCGGGCGCGGAAGGGATTCGTGCACCACTAGCCTTACGGACAGTAGCGGAAGGACTCTATCCCGAGAAGTTTTGAACCGACCAAGCGGATGCTGAACAAATGACCCGAATAATTGACACGAATGAGACGTGTCCTTGTTCGGGTTTTACTATATCCAATTAGAAGGATAATAGGATCGGTTTCTTGAATTATTTTGTTTGGCAGATCATAATTCGTAAAAATGAAAGTTATAGGAGAAGGAGAATCTAATATGATAGAAGGTTTATATGAAGCCCATTTACCAGCCAAGAACCTGGAGATCTCTATGGATTTTTATAAGAAAATAGGCTTGAAACTAGCTTGGAGGGATGAAGATACTGTCTTCTTTTGGATCGAGGAAAACAAAAGCTGGGTCGGCTTATGGGAAGGGAAGGAATATCAAACTCCATACCACCCTTCACTAAGGCATATCGCCTTTCGGGTAACTTATGATAATATGAAAAATGCATTAACTTGGCTCAAATCCTTGCAAATTGAAGTCGTCCCTTTTGGAAAAAGGACAACCATTGAACCTTTTGTGCGTCCGAACCAAGGAAATGCTTCCGTCTATTTCAATGATCCCGATGGAAATAGTCTGGAACTTATGTGTTCGATAAAAGTCCCTGATTCATATAAGCATATTACCGAAAAACTATCACTTGAAGAATGGGAAGAACTATTAACCCAGGTGAACTTTGTGAAGGGAAAATTTCCCTCCTAGTCACAACCATAATATAACTAAACTGTTTTGTTACTTAGGATTTTGCAAATTTTATTCAAGTCCATTTGATAAGAAACAAATCATTGTTTTGTTTGGAAGTTGAGAAATATACTATACGAGTATGAGCAATCAATACGGAAAGGCTTGGCATGTGGATGTTTAAAATTAGAGTGAACCTATTAACTCAAATGACATTACTTATCATATTCGTTGTTTTTATCAGTACCTTACTTGTGAGCATCCTATTCTCTACACTGCTGGAAGACATCGTCGAAAACCATATGGGTAAGCAAGCAATGACGGTGGCCAAATTAGCGGCTCGAAATCCAACGATCATCCAGGGATTTAACGATGAACAGCCCTCAGAGGTGATTCAACCCGTATCAGAAATGATTCGTCAAACAACAGGTGCAGATTATGTAACCATTGCAGACCATAAAGGACTTCGATACTCTCATCCTAATCCAGAATATATTGGGAAGCCTACGGCTACTAGTAATGATGCAGTACTAAATGAACACAAATCTATTATTTATCAAGGAAATGGGATATCGGGGCCAGCGATTAAAGCTAAGGCTCCTATCTGGAATGATAAAGGGGAAGTTATCGGTGTTTCATCTGTAGGATTTTTGGTAGAGAATGTTCAAGATCAAATATCCAATTATAAAATGAAGATTATTCATTTGTCACTTATCCCGATCAGTGTAGGAATCTTATGGGCAATATTTATAGCGCGACGCTTAAAAAAGCTTATTTTAGGTCTGGAGCCTGAGGAAATTTCTTTTCTTTTTCAGGAAAGGGAAGCGACACTTGATGCCATCCGATATGCTACCGTTACGATTAACATTGAAAAACAGGTTACTTCCATGAATAAAAGAGCACGTGAATTGTTTCATGATCATCAGCTTATGGTGGGAAAGAGAGTTGTAAATGGGCATTTAGAAAAACTCATCAAAATGGTAATCAGCACAAAAGAGGGGCAGTTCAATCGTAAGTTACTTTTAGGCCAACAGCTATACATTTTGGATTTATCCCCAATCCTAAATCATAATGACGTCAGGGGTATCGTTTTAACAATAAGAACAGTATCAGAAATTGAACAATTAACTAATGAATTTTCAGAAATCAAGGCCTTTTCAGAAAATATGCGGGCACAAAATCATGAGTTTTTAAATAAATTAAATACCATTTATGGATTACTTAGTTTAAAACAGTATGATAGGGCAATGAACATCATCTCTTCTGAAGTGAGGGAGAGGCAAGATATCATTTCGTTTCTTATGTCATCGGTTAAAGACCCTTTAATCGCCGCCTGTTTACTTGGAAAGATAAACCGTTCAAAAGAATTGCAGGTTATTTTAGAAATAGAACAGGAAAGCAATTTAAACAGTACATTAAAACCTGAGGATTCCCATCACTTGGTTTCCGTTATTGGTAATGTCATCGATAATGCGATGGAGGCAGCGCGGCAAAAGAACAAAAGTGAGGGAAAGGTCAAAGTTTCGTTTACGGATTTAGGAAACGAAATCATATTTGATATCGAGGATAACGGTCCAGGTATCCCTCATGCAATGGAAGATATTATTTTTACAGATGGTTATACGACTAAAAATGGGGAAAATCATGGGATCGGCTTGGCCATTGTAAAAAACTCCATTGGTCTTTTAAGCGGTGAAATTTATATTGATCGCAGTTATTTGGGGGGAGCAAGATTTACAGTCGTCTTCCCGAAGGATATAAAAGCAGAAAAGGAGGCGTGAGAATGTCCAAAGGACCGATTACAGTCGTCATTGTTGAAGATGATGAGAATGCAGTGAATATATATAAACAATTTACGAATCAACTAGATCAATTCACTGTCATAGCTACAGCTAGCACAGGCAAGCAAGCGCTGAATATACTGCATGCCGCACAACCGGACTTAATTTTATTGGATATCTTTTTACCTGATATGAATGGAATTGACCTTCTTCGGGAAATTAGGAGGGAATACCGGGGGATTGATGTAATTCTGATCACCGCCGCGAATGATACCGAAACAGTCAGTGAAGCGATTAGGGGAGGGGCTTTTGGTTACCTTATAAAACCGATCATTATCGATAAGCTTCTTGCGACGCTCAACCAATACGACCTGACGAGACGGCAGCTGCATAATGGCAATTTAGTAAATCAAGATAAAGTGGATACTCTTTTTCGGACCATAAGTAATTCAAATACAGCAAATGATGTCCAAATAAATTCTCTTCCCAAGGGAATTGACAAACATACCTTGAAAATGGTCAGAAGCAAGATTCAAAACGTCAATGGCAGTTTAAACGCTGATGAACTAGGTCAACTCGTTGGAATTAGTTATTCAACCATGCGAAGATACCTGGAGTATTTAGTTTCTTGTAATGAAATGGAAGTTGAGGTTTTGTATGGTGGTGTAGGAAGGCCTGAAAGAAAATATAAAATAAAACACATGTAAATCCCAGTTGATGAAATTCGTTTTCATCAATGGGATTTTTTCTTTTTTAGGCGTGAAAAAAATGAAAAAAACTCTTTTTACTTTCTTTATATGTGAATAAGGCATAATGGATGATAGTCTCTAAAGAAAGCGCTGTCAAAATGAGATGGTGATAAACAGAAGGGGGCTTGAAGATGTTATCCATTTTAGGATTTTCCATGATTGCAGTATTCATGTATTTAATTATGTCGAAGCGACTATCGGCACTAGTGGCCATTATGCTCGTTCCAATCATATTTGGAGTGATTGGAGGATTTTTTACAGAGCTGGGTCCCATGATGCAGGATGGTGTTGAAGGTATAGCTTCAACAGCCATAATGATATTGTTTGCGATTTTATATTTTGGAATAATGATAGATTCCGGTTTATTTGATCCTCTTATTTCTAAAATATTGAAAATAGTAAAAGGAGATCCATTAAAAATAGTTTTAGGAACCGCTATTCTCTCAATGACCGTCGCATTAGATGGGGACGGGACAACTACTTACATAATTACTGTCTCAGCACTTTTACCCCTTTATAAGCGTCTGGGCATGAACAAAATAATATTAGCCACTGTAGCCATGTTATCTATGGGTGTGATGAATATGACACCGTGGGGGGGAGCTTCCGCTATGGCGATGGCCTCGTTGAACCTTGACGCATCGGAATTGTTCTTGCCGATGATTCCTGTCATGGGGTTTGGCCTAATTTGGGTTCTTGTCGTGGCTTTTATATTGGGAAAAGGAGAACGAAAGAGATTGGGCGTAGTGGAGATCCAGCATAATCACACTAATGAAATGAATTCGGAGGCCAATTCCGAGTTAGCGGCAACTACGGTCTCCCGTGATTATCGCAGACCGAAATTGGTCTGGTTCAACTTCATTTTAACGATTGTGCTCATGGCATCATTAATCATTGATTTTATGTCTTTGACCATTTTATTCATGATTGCGTTCGCCGTTGCGTTATTGGTCAATTATCCTGATTTGAAAGATCAGCAGGATCGAATCGCCGTTCATTCGAAAAATGCATTGGCCGTCGTTTCAATTGTCATTGCAGCCGGGATTTTTACCGGCATCATGTCTGGAACGAAAATGATTGATGCAATGGCCATTACGTTGGTCTCATTAATTCCGGAATCTTTCGGACCATTTTTACCGGTTATTGTTGCGTATGCCAGTGCCCCTTTTACTTTCTTTATGTCAAATAATGCATTCTATTTTGGCGTACTTCCTATTATCGCACAAGCCGCTGATGCTTATGGAATTAGCGCGGCAGAAATAGGGCGTGCTTCATTAATAGGGCAGCCGATACACGTATTGAGTCCTTTGGTGGCCGCAGCACATTTGCTAATAGGTTTAGTTGGCACTGACTTCGGGGATCTACAGCGGTTTGCCGTGAAATGGGCATTAGGGACTGTCACTGTTATGACAATAGCCGCGATAATCTTGGGAGTCATTTAGTAAAAGGAATGGTTACTCTATCTTGCAGAAGGATATTTTAAAATTGGAGGATTTTCAATGTGGATCATCACACTCTATAAAAGCAGAGGTATTGTAATGTATGAATTTGAAACAGAACAAGCAGCAAGGGAAGTTTTCTGTAATATTCGGGGCAATAAGGTTCTATCAGAAGTTATTTACTTTAATGACCCATGTTTAGCATAATGATAGCAATGAATAGTAGGGTGTTTTAAAAAAAAGGTTATTGCAAAAGAAAAGTGGAACTTTACAAAATATGTATGTTTAAAACACAAATCATGGGAGTGTCCTTCAAGATTATGCATTTCATTGTTTACCCCGAAAAGCTAAGGCTTTATTGGGGTTTTTCTGTTGCCCTAGACGCTTTTAACAATGATTCTTGTGGTAATCTTCGCCAGATTCATTACAGTATGCAGTCTCGTATCATTTAAAGATTGTCGGGGCAAAAGGGGATCTAAATAATTTACGACGGCTTTTAGGTGATAATCACCCAATTCAGGTAAGGATTTATTCATCGCTTCACCAGGGGTAAAAGGACCTTTTGTCAGAAATATAGAACCGATTTGATGATAACCACCCAAACAAGCATCGATACCAAAAATAAAGGGATTTACAAATTGCTTTTTTATTTCTTTCAAAACACTTTTCAAATTATGGGCGTGAACAGGATCTGCGAGTGTTCCGAAGACATGATAGGGGACTTGGTTTTCTCTAAGCATCGTCCCTACTAAAGGCCCGAATGAATCTCCTGTGGAACGATCTGATCCAATACATAAAAAGATGATATCTTTGGACATTGGCCGAAGAATTCTTGCGATTTGAAAAGACATTTCGTCTATTTCTCCTTCTGTATTTGTATCCAAAGTATAGCTGCAACGCTGCATTTCTATTTTTGTCTCCCTTTTTTTCCTGCCATCAAAAGGATACATGCCTACACCCCCTAGAGTACCGTGATCTTGAATAAATTATAACATGATTAATTATTCTTCAAAATATTATGGAAATCACTTGCTTCCCTCTAATGATCAATTTCAGCCGCCGTATCAAGTGGAATATCATTTCTTGTTTATTTGTATTTTGTTAATATATAGATAAATTGGTTTTTTTGATAAAATGAAAACAAAAAAATATACTGTATGAAACTTTTGATTATAGAAAGGCAGAGCCAGTGTTTTATAGAAGGAAGTGTAAGAATGTTTAATCAATTAACGAATAACGATAGTATCCTTAATCAATTACGTGCAGACTGTGAGAATTGTTTTGGTTTGTGCTGTGTGGCTTTGCCTTATGCAAAATCTGCTGATTTTGCATTTGATAAAGAGGGAGGTACACCATGTTCAAACCTGCAATCAGATTATCGTTGCGGCATCCATGAAAATCTCAGAGCTAAAGGGTATAAAGGCTGCACGGTATATGAATGTTTCGGTGCCGGTCAAAAGGTATCTCAACTCACCTATGATGGAAACGATTGGAGGAACAACCCAGAGTCAGCAAAGGAAATGTTCGATGTATTTCCTATTATGCAACAACTTCATGAAATGCTTTGCTACTTAAATGAAGCACTGAATTTAGAAGATGCGCAACCTCTTCACCGAGAATTGCAGACCGCTTTTGAAGACATGGAATATCTCACTCAACAAAGTCCAAAGTCTATCATGGACCTGAATGTGCCAGCTCATAGAGCGATCGTTAATGATTTACTTCTGCGCACAAGTGAACTGGTACGTGCAAAGGTTTCATTTAAGAAAAATAAAAAAAAGTCGAACAAAATAGGTAGGGGAAGTGACCTGATCGGTGCAAAGTTGAGAGGAGCTGACCTTAGGGGAGCGAACTTAAGAGGAGCTTTGCTTATTGCATCTGACCTCAGAGAAGCCGACATGCGAGTGACGGATCTTATTGGTGCAGACTTTAGGGACGCTGATTTAAGAGGTGCCGATCTCACCGGAAGCTTCTTTATCACACAAGCACAGATTAACTCGGCTAAAGGAGACACAAAGACAAAATTACCACCTTCATTAAGCATTCCCAATCATTGGAGATAGAAGTTTAGCCAAGATTGGAGCGAGATTTCATGTAGAGCAAACGCTTAACGAATAATGAGATTGTTTAATTCACGAGTAAAAAGCGGAAACTTATGAGTAAAAGCACTAAATTCACGTGTAAAAGGCGGAAACTTACGAGTAAAAGCACGAAACTCACGAGCAAAAGCGCCAGATTCACGAGTAAAAGGCGGAAATTCACGAGTAATGGGAAATTTACTACATAGTGTATGAACATCAATAGCGGTCAAGTAAATTAGATTTGCTTTAATCCGAAGCTTTTACAAAGAGTGAACCCTGCTAACATGCGATTCTTCATTAGGAAGGATCGTCTTTTAAATTTGGGAGGGAAATTTTCATTTTTCCATTTGACTCTGACGTTGCGTAATACCTTACTGTTAATGATATCGAAAGGAGGTAAAGAGCAGTGGCAATGAAAGTGAAGGAGTTAGCCGATTTGGTTGGCATTAGTGTGCGGACGCTGCATTATTATGATGAAATCGGGTTATTATCGCCAGAGGAAATAACCGATGCAGGTTATCGCCTTTATTCGAATGATAATCTTGAAATGTTGCAGCAAATCCTGTTTTTCAGGGAACTTGGCATGCCATTAAAGGAAATAAAACAAATGATTAGCAGCTCTTCGTTTGATAAACAAGATGCGTTAAAGCAACATCAAAAAATGTTGCTGGAGAAACGCAGTCAGCTCGATAAATTAATTAAGACGGTCGAAAAATCGATTAGACATATGAAAGGGGAAATTCAAATGACGAATAAAGAAAAATTTGAAGGGTTTGACTTCAGTCAGAATCCATATGAAGAAGAAGCTCGCAAGCTTTGGGGGGATAAAGCTGTCGATGAGTCGAAGGCTAAAGTGGCGGGCATGTCCAAAGATGCACAGAAAGTTGTATCAGCAATCTATTTAAAACTTGCGTCAATCCGAAATGGCTCGCCAAAGTCGGAGGAGGCACAAGAGGCAATTAAAGAATGGTATGATTGTTTGAACAATAACTTCGGCACATACTCGCTGGATGCTTTCAAAGGATTAGGTCAAATGTACGTGGACGATCAACGCTTCACCAAAAATATCGACCAATATGGTGAAGGGTTGGCAAAATTCATGTGTGATGCGATGGGGCACTTTGCTGACGCTAACAAAAATTAAAACTCAAGTTTGAGAGATTTCATGATGGAAGGTTGCTGCGGCAACCTTTTTATTTTGGTACTAAGGGGACGGTCAGTTTAAGAAGCTGTATACTGTGATTATGGGAATATTTAGAATTTAAGAGAACAGGGGGAAACTTATGGAATTTAGGAATGATTCCTTTAACCTCGGGAAAATCAATGATGTTGATGGAAGTAAAGTTGCTGTTTTTAATGGAGATACCATTTATACAAGTATCGTCACTAAACTTAGGGCCGCAGGTTGTGTTTTCGCGGAGGAAGAGGCCCGTTTGCTTATCAACGCGGCAGGGACAACGGCCGAACTGGCCGGGATGGTGGATAGACGGATAGTGGGTTTGCCCCTTGAACACGTCATCGGTTGGGCGGAATTCTGCGGTATCCGGATAGAGGTTCATCTCGGAGTTTTCGTACCCCGCCGACGGACCGAGTTTTTGGTCCGCCAAGTGACAGCACTCGCTATGCCAGGAGCAGTCGTAGTGGACTTGTGCTGCGGCACGGGCGCGGTTGGCTCCGCGGTTGGCGATGTTCTCGAAGGTATCGAGTTGTACGCAGTCGACATTGACCCAGCCGCGGTGCGGTGCGCGCGTCGTAACGTCACTTCAATCAATGGTCAGGTTTACGAAGGGGACCTCTATGAACCGCTTCCAGCAAATTTACGGGGACGTGTTGACGTCCTGGTCGCAAACGCACCATACGTCCCCACTGAGGGAATCGGTCTATTACCCCATGAAGCGCGCATGCATGAGGCGAGGGTGGCATTAGACGGAGGGGCGGACGGGCTTGATGTCCAGCGAAGGGTGGCGGCCTCGGCAACAGTTTGGTTGGCACCGGGTTCCCATTTGTTAGTCGAGACGAGTGAGCGGCAAGCGATGCAGACCGTTGAAATCTTTGCTGGATACGGGATGATGCCACAGATGGTAAAGTGTGAAGAACTGGACGCCACTGTCGTAATTGGAACCAGGCCCGCACTCAAAAGAAATGTTTGAGGGCACTTGTTAAGTTAAGACTAGGGAAAAAAACGTGACCTTCAAAAATCAAATTTTTGCAACAAAATGAGGCAATCGAGCAATAAAAAAATCCAAGTCATCTTGAGGTGCTGGTTAAAATGGAACTTTGGAAAATGAGTCAAAAGGTATCGGAGCTAAGCGATGTGATTCCTTATTATTTTTTTAGTCTAGTCTTTTCCTGTTTGTCGATTTCCACGATGTTGGTTATATTTAGCTTCGGTACCTAGGGGGTGCTTGGCATTATCGTGTTTTCTTTTTATGTTGTTATCCCTTATTTATTATTTGCTGTTCCGGTACAGGTCCTTTTCAATAAACATCCTAAAAAATTCAGTTTAATTTATTTTAGTTTTTATATTTTTTTCTCTTTGCTGGCTGTATTCATTTATAGTGCGGTGCTTAATTTTGACTTCAGTATGGATGTTTTAACTACAAGAAATTACTATGCAATAAGCCTTTCTGCGTCACTGTTTTTTGGTTTTGGGACTCGGTCTTTTTACAAAAAAAGAGCCCTGTATCTTGAAATGGGAACTTCAGATTGTAGACAAATTCAAACGTTGCCTCCAGGCACTCGCTTTCCGTGGGCGGTCCGGGAGCTTCCTCGGCGCCTTTGCGCCTGCGGTCTCCCCTGGAGGCGCTTTCCCACAGGAGTCTCGCACCTTCCGTTTCATCAACATTGATTTAAAATTTTGATAGAGCCCCTTTTGACAAACAAAAGGGACCAGTTAAATGATCCCTTTTCGACATTATTTCTTTAGCAAGTTTACGATTTCTTTTGCTTTTTCTAATGTAACTCCTTCAATGATACTGTTATTTTTTCGAACAGCCGTACCGAAATGATAGTGACCGGTATGCAGTTCGGAATGGATAGAAAGGATATTATCCTTATTTAAGCCGCTTCCAACCAGTATGGCTATGTCGCCGCTGACTCTTTTCATTTGTTGAATCGTTTTCATGCGGCTGGGGAGATCCCCATTACCTCCTGAGGTCAATATCGTTGTGATTTCTGGATATTGTGCTAGCATTTCAGCTGAAATGACCGGGTCGTTTGTTTCATCGATGGCTCGGTGGAATGTAATCTCCAAACCTTCACATACCGTCAATAATTCTTCGAGATATGGTCGATTGATTTCATTATTTTCATTTAATGCACCCAATACAACCCCGTTGGCTCCCAGTGATCGAATGATTTCGATATCTTTTTTCATTATTTCCAAATCATTTTTCGTATAACTAAACGACTGGCTATGAGGCCTTACCATCACGTTGACTGGTATCTTTACTGAATTGACGACAGCTTCTATCAGGGCGTGGCTGGGAGTTAATCCCCCCTCGGCTAAAGAACTGACAAGCTCGATTCGGTCTGCGCCCGATTCTTCGATAATAATGGCATCCTCTATCGTTGTGGCAATGAATTCAATGTACATTGGATTTTCCTTTCCTTCATGCAAGTGTTATAAGATTATTAAATCCATTAAGAATAGTAAAGTCAATTCATTAATAGATAGTTTTCCCTAGCTTTCCTCAAATGGAATATCTTTATTTCGCTATTTATGAAACGAAATGAACTTTCAAACGTATAAAAAAAGAATATATTCAATGGTATATTTGAAAGTGAAATGTTCGGCAGTGTAATTAAATGAAAATCATCATGACGGAGGTTATTTAATTGGATAAAGAAAGTAAGGAAATAAAGAAATCGAGGTTTTACAAAGTAGGGATGGGGTTCCTGATCATTTCCCTTCTCACTTGGATCATTCCTGTCGTAGCTCCTTTTACCCCATTTTCGACTGCGGTTAAAGCGGGGGTCATAACAGGTGCAATCGTCTTTGCGGAGGTCATGTTTTGGGCAGGAGCACTTTTGGTCGGGAAAGAAGTGGCTGCTAAATATAAAGGTTATTTAAACCCGAAAAATTGGAGAAAAGAAAAAGGATGAAGCTGTTTTTTAAAAAGGGCCGGGAGTGAAGCCCAATGGAAACTGAGTTGTTGAAAGTTTTCGATTCCAATCGCATTCAAACCGGCGTGAGGAAGTACATAGATTGGGATATTGGCCTGCTGGTTCGCAAGTAGGGAAACGAGATTGGATTACTATTATGAAAGCACCATTAGATTGATCAGAGAAAACCTCGTTAATTGAAAATAAAGCTCCGACAAAACGATTCGAGTTTTGTTGGAGTTTTTCTTTTTTCTTGAAAAAAACATTAAGTACATCGACCTGTATCCTTACCAATCAACGGCAGCCTATTGGCTCGTTTTGTCTCAGCTCGATACGCATATGTCCTTAGTTGTTACCTTATTTGTCCTGAATTGCTCATAGGGATAATGACTTTGTCTCTGTGCTGATTCAGTTGATAAAGCGAGACATACAAGACTGTAATAGTGATGGCAGGCTGCAACTTTAAGGCGGGGATGTTGTTTTTCATGAACTAGGGAATTTATCACTTGTAAGAATATTACAAAATTGTAAGATGAACAGTGTATAAATTTTGTTAAGGGGATGAGTGAAATAATGAAAAAAATGGTTTTATGCATTTCATTTTTTGTAGCTTCTTTAGTACTTTTTGGCTCCCTTGATTCTTTTGCAAGCAAAGCTTCAGCAGAAACACACACCTATGATGGAAAAAGTCCTTACTATAATAGTTGTGCGAATAGCGCTGTCACTAAGAAGTCAGTGAAAATTTATGCCAATGGCGGTTCTGCCAATTTGGAGTTGAAGTTCAGCACTGTCTGTAAAACCGCATGGGCGAAGATCACTCTAAGCCGACCAGCTAAAACAGACGGGGAAGCAACGGCATTGGTTGTCCGAAATACTGATAATAAACAATTTAGCTGTGCATCTCCTGGAGGAAATGGTGAAATAAATAAAGGTCAAACGTCATGCTATACACCAATGGTATATGATTTAGATCCGCGAAAAGCAAAAGCGGTCGCTTTTTGGCCATATACAGCAGGTGAAACCGATTGGTATTAATGAAAAAGGAAAAACCTTCATCTATATTTTTGCAAAGAAAGGATGAATGTATTGAATAAAAAGCTTAAAATGATAGGTTTATCCATGGTGATGACACTGTCGATGTTTCTTGTCGACTTTGGTTTTGGAAAAAATCAAGCACTGGCCGAAACACACACCTATGATGGAAAAAGTCCTTACTATAATAGTTGTGCAAGTTCGGCGGTAACGAAGGATAAAAAATGGATCGATTCCAATTCGTACGTAGAATTGAAATTCAGCACTGTCTGCAAAACCGCATGGGCAAAAGTGACCGTAACACGGCCCGCTGTATACAACCATGAAGCGGATGCCAGGATCGTCCGAAGTACTGATGGTAAGGCCTATACATGCGCCAGTTCTGGGGGCAATGGTGTTGTGAATATCGGGCAGACCTCGTGCTATACACCAATGGTATATGATTATGATCCGCGAAAGGCACAGGCCCAAGGGATACATGCGATACCTAATAGTGATGCATATAAAAAAGCGGTGACCATTTGGTACTGAAAAACAAAGGCAAAAAAAGCATCCTTATGGTCGGATGCTTTTTTTGCCGTCAGATTGTAATCACGCTTTCATTTCTGCTTCCAATTGAAGTAGATATTTTTTCATCTCCGTGCCTCCCCGGTAACCGGTAATGGCCCCGTTTTTTCCGATAACCCGGTGACAGGGCACTGTGATTAGAATAGGATTGGCACCAATGGCGGTACCAACCGCCCGAACAGCTGCAGGTCTTTGGATGATTTGGGCAATATCGGAATAGGAACAGGTTTTTCCATAGGGTATTTGATTCAGCGCTGCCCAAATTTCTTGTTGAAAGGGCGTGCCTTTTACATCTGCGGGAAGAGAGAAAGTCTTCCTGGTTCCTTCGAAATATTCTTGTAGTTCTTTTAGATAGGGATTTAATGCTTTCTCATTTTCAACAAGGCTCGCCATTGGAAAGCGTTTTTGTAGCCAAGACTTAAGTTCTTCATACGTTTGATCCGGAGAGCCTACATAGCAAAGCCCTTTTTCCGTCTTGGCCACATATAATTGCCACTTATCATAATGCAATATGGCCCAGTCAATGGTTTGTTCTTTATCATTCTTCATTTTCTTCACGCTCCAAAGCTTTGAGATAAGCATTCCGATATTCTGAAGGGGTATTCCCCATTTTTCTTTTGAACAGCGTCAAGAAATAGGGTGTACTAGAGAACCCCACAGCCAAGCCTATTTCGGTTATCGGCTGTTCGGAGTTTTCCAGCAGCCTCGTTGCTTTTTCAAGGCGAAGCCGTTGAATGTATTCAGTGGGCGATATCCCCTTCACGCGCTTGAATGAACGTTGTAAATGATAGGGGCTGCCGTGAGAAATATCCGCCAATTTGTTCAAAGTGAGGGGTTCGCTGTAATGGGTGTCGATCCATTCGGTTATTTGTTCAACCCATTCTTCCGTCGGCAAATTCATTCCTTCCGGTTTACATCGTTTACAAGGCCGGAAATCTTCTTCCAAAGCCATCATGGCATTTTTGAAAATCTTCACGTTTTCCTTATTCGGCACCCTGGATTTACAGGAGGGCCTGCAAAAGATGCCTGTCGTAATTACTCCGTATAAAAAATGATCATCATATGCGGCATCACAATCTATAATAGCTTTCCAATATTCATTCGGGAAAAGATTCACTGCATTCACCTCTTCATTTAGTATACAAGAAAGGGTTGATATACAACCATTTTGATAATATAAAAGCAAGATAACGTAATTGTTCGAGTTAGAAAAGAACACTATTGGTCTGTTAAAATAAGGGAGTTGGATGAAGGAAGGAGCGAGATAACGTACTTACTTTTCATTAGAATAAAGCTAAAGGAGGAGCGGAATGAAAGAGAAATTATCAAATGTTGAAGTCAAGACTGAATTGAGAATTCGTGCACCAAAGGAGTTCAGTTTTTCGGAAAATCTTAAATACTTATCACGATCCTCCAATGAATGTCTGTTCGATATTGTTAATCAAAAAATTTATCGAGCACTTGTTGCCGAAAACGAGACTCTTTTAATAGAAATCAGTGCGATGAATGAAACGGAGCTGACCGTTCGGTTTCCAGGGCGAACTGCACCGATGGATAATCAGGTAAAGGATGCTGTTTCCCAATACGTTCGTCACTGGTTCGATCTTGAGACAAATCTGCTTCCTTTTTATGAATTGGCCCAAAATGACCCTATATTGCAAAAGCCGGCAAGCCAATTCTTCGGTTTGAGAAATATGGGCATCCCCGATTTATTTGAAGCGATTGCCTGGGGAATACTTGGTCAGCAAATTAACTTGACCTATGCCTATACCTTGAAGCGTAGGCTTGTGGAGGGATTTGGTGATTTTGTTGAATTCGATGGAAAGCAATATTGGCTGTTTCCGACGCCAGATGTGATTGCGAAATTGACGGTCGAAGATTTTGTCGATATGAGGATGACGGTAAAGAAGTGTGAATATTTAATAGGTGTTGCTCAACTGATTGCAGAAGGGGAACTTACTAAAGAAAAGCTGTTGAATGCAAGGAATGTAAAAGAGGCTGAAAAAATGCTGACCAATATACGGGGAATCGGCCCGTGGACAGCGAACTATGTCTTGATGCGCTGTTTGCGTTTTCCAGCAGCCTTTCCCATCGATGATGTCGGGCTGCATAATTCCATGAAACTGGTCATGCAAACGGAAGCAAAACCAACGAAAACGGAAATCCTGAAACTTTCGGAAGCGTGGGCCGATTGGGAATCCTACGCGACCTTCTATTTATGGAGATTGCTATACTGAATACCGCTTCGGAGATAAACCTGCAAGTAACGTCGATAAAACTCCATATTCGGAGATAAAACAATAAATTTCGCCGATATATCTCCATTTTCGGAGATAAAACTATAGAATTCGTCGATATATTTCTATTTCGGAGATAAAACTGTAGAATTCGTCGATATATCCCTGTTCGGAGATAAAACTATAGAATTCGTCGATATATTTCTATTTCGGAGATAAAACAATAAATTTCGCCGATATATTTCCATATTCGGAGATAAAACTGTAGAATTCGTCGATATATCTCTAATTTCGGAGATAAAACAATAAATTTCGTCGATATATCTCTAATTTCGGAGATAAAACTATAGAATTCGTCGATATATTTCTATTTCGGAGATAAAACTGTAGAATTCGTCGATATATCCCTGTATTCGGAGAAAAAACTGTAGAATTCGTCGATATATCTCTAATTTCGGAGATGAAACTGTAAGTATCGTCGATATAACTCCAATTTCGGAGATAAAACTATAGAATTCGTCGATAAAACTATAGAATTCGTTGATATATCTCCATTTTCTAAGTTAAAGCATTTCCTGCCCAAACACGTTGAGTTCATATATCATAACTTATTACATTCAATCTTATAGAGGTGAATGACCATGTATATGTACCCAACGTATCATTATGAAGATCAAGCTTATCTTGAACGGCAGTTTCCCGGTCTATCCGGCTTTCCGGGCATACCTGGTTTACCTCAATTTCCAGGGCAGCCAGGACCACCGCCGGGTTCGCAAGCACCAACAGCTCCCCCGCCAGCGTTTATCCCCCAACAGCAATCGGCTTCAACATTTGCCGTAGATCCAGGTGCGATTTCATTTTGCCTTTTCAGGAATACTTTTATATGGCTAAACAATGGTGCGCGTTTCTGGTATTACCCCATCTTCGTCGGTCCGCGTTCTGTTGCCGGCTTCAGGTGGAATGGCAGGTTCTGGACGATTTTTGGCATCGATACAAGACAAATCAATTCATTTAGTTGTTTTTGAAAAAATGCTCAAAGGAGATGTTTCCTTTGAGCATTTTATGTTTCAGCTTGTTTTGCTTTCCTCCAGTACGAAAAGGTATGGCAGCAATATAGAAGCAGTACTACCCAAAGAAAAACATCATTAAAGGAAATGCCTATCGTTGATCGACCCCCTAAAGCGGTCAACATTCCGACTAGGGAAAGGAGATAAATGTGTAAAGCAACTGCGCCTTGATCCCCACATCATGATCGGTGTGACCATCTTTTTTAAATAGGACACTGAGAAATAAACCGATAGTACCTCAGGTGGAAACGTTATCATTTGAAAAGGATTCAAGAATTTCATTTCGCACTCCCTTTTTTGTTGCTTAAGTCCTTGCGTTTTTCAATGTGGCGAAATAAAAGGCCAACAATGTTCAATATTTAATAGAAATGGTAAAATCATTATGCTCCTATAAAATTTAGTGAATGAAAATGAAAATAGAGGATGCTGTTGAAAATGAGGAAAGTATCGCTGGAAACCAAGATTCTCGGGTTAGTCTTATCGTTGAGCCTTTTTTTGATTATCTTATTGACTACTTCTTTTTCCTATATGGAAGGAAGGCAAATAGCGAAGGATAAAGGTCAATTGGCGTTGGAGCTTTCAAAGACGGTTAGCTTCATGCCTACCGTTACAGATGCCTTTGAAACTGACGATCCCGCTGGCATAATCCAGCCGATTGTCGAAAGGATCCGCAGGGAAACAGGGGCTGAGTTCATCGTTGTAGGGAATGCAGAGGGAATTCGCTATTCCCATCCGCTGGCTTCTGAAATTGGGAAGCGGATGGAAGGCGGGGATAATAGCAGGGCCATTCGGGAAGGCGAATATTATGTCTCCGAGGCGGCAGGATCACTCGGACTTTCCATTCGGGGGAAGTCACCGGTATTCAATGAGGCTGGAAAAATAATTGGAATCGTCTCCGTCGGTTTTTTAGTGGACGATGTCCGCGCCCAAATTTTCAAGGATTTGTCCAAAGAGATGATTGTATCTTTAGTGGCCATCATGATATCGATCATTGGCAGTTATATGCTGGCAAGGAGCATACGTAAAGATACATTGGGGCTGGAACCATTTGAAATCGCCAATTTATATAAAGAAAAAAATGCAGTGCTGCATTCGGTGAAAGAAGGTATTCTGGCCATTGACCAAAATGGGTCGATTACCTCGATGAATCAGCCGGCGAAAAAATTGCTGGATATTAAAGAGTCAGTTCGCCATTTGAACGTGGATAACGTGGATGGCCTATTTCCTTCGAAATATTTATTCGAAGTGCTGAAGTCCGGTGAACCGCAAGTGGATAAGGAGATTTCATGGAAAGACAAATCCGTTATCGTTAATTGCACGCCAATCTTCGATAGTGAAGGGGTAAGCGGTGTTGTCGCTTCGTTCCGTGATCGAACGGAAATTGAGGAAATGGTCAACACATTATCTGAAGTGAAGATGCATTCAGAGGATTTGAGGGCACAAACCCATGAATTTACCAATAAACTATACGTCCTTTCAGGATTGATACAATTAGGAGAATACGATGAAGCGATAGAAATGATTCAAAGCGAAACATCCGAATTGCATTCCCTGAACCGTGTCGTGTTCGAACAGATAAAGGATACAAAAGTACAAGCCCTGTTACTTGGTAAGATAGGGAAAGCATCGGAGAAGAAGATCATCTTTGAAATAGACGCACAAAGTTACCTAGAGAAACTGCCGGATCATATAAAATTGTCACAACTAACATTAATTCTAGGCAACATTATCGATAATGCACTTGAAGCGGTTTCAAGCATGGAAGAGCCGCACGTGAAATTTTTCGCCACAGATATCGGAAATGATATGGTATTTGAAGTGAGTGATAACGGAAAAGGAATACCTGAGGATGCGATCGCCCATATTTTCGATCGGGGTTTCACTTCGAAAAACAGCGGAAGTCCGAGTGGTTATGGACTTTCGAATGCTGATCATGTCGTAAAAGAGCTGGGCGGCATTATCGAAGTTCAAAGCGAGGATGGAAACACCATATTCACAGTGTATCTTCCTAAAGAACAGAGAGGAGGGAAAAGATGCTGAAGATAAGAGCAGTCATCGCAGAAGATGATTTTCGTGTAGCGGATATCCATGAAAAATTCTTAAAAAACTTTGATGAAATAGAAGTGGTCGGAAAAGCTGTCAATGCCAAAAAAGCGCTTCGTATCTTGGAACAAAAAAGTCCGGATCTGCTTTTGCTTGATGTTTATATGCCAGATCAGCTTGGTACAGACCTTCTTCCGGACATACGGAAAAAATTCCCGAATGTGGATATTATCATGATTACCGCGGCAACGGATAAAGAACAACTTGAAAAGGCCCTTCACTATGGTGTAGAGAATTATTTAATTAAACCAGTGGAAATGAATCGCTTCAACCAAGTTATCGAAGAGTATCTGAAGAAAGTCCATCTGATGAAATCCAAACAAGAAATAGATCAGGATTTTGTTGATCTCATTTTGAAAAAGGGATCTTCCGTTTCGGAAACGAATGATGGGCCGTCCTTACCGAAAGGGGTCGACGAAATTACTTTGGCGAAAGTGATCGAGGTACTCGAAGCAAGCGATATCGGTTTGTCGGCTGAGCAAGTGAGCGGTCAGATCGGTGCTTCCAGGACAACCGCGAGACGTTATCTGGAATACTTGATATCCGTTAAGAAATGTAAAGCGGAAGTCGTATACGGGGTAGTGGGAAGACCTGAACGAAGATATTATAAAATTCAATAGAATTAAATGTGGAACACCTTCACGATTGGAGGTGTTTTTTTATGCATGCTGTACAACGGTTAAAATGGTTTGAAAGATTTCAAAAAAAGCAATGTGAGTTAGTTTAGAAATCCTCTGCAATGCATAAAGATTTAGTCACTGTTTGCTTAATAATCGTATCTTTTCCTTAAAGAACCCGCCATTCAACCCGGGGAATGGAGTCTGGTTCACTCTGGAAAATCGCCTCCGTGAACACAATGAACACAATTAATTTAATAGTTTTAAAACACAATAAATTGAAAACGCTTACAGATAAAGTGATTTCATATACAATTTAGAAAATTAGAAAATTAGAAATTAAGGAGTGATCATATGCTCGCTTTATTAGGATACTTGATGATATTAGTGTTTATGATTTTAATTATGACAGGGCGACTTTCAGCCATGATAGCTTTGATTGCAGTACCAAGTGCCTTTGCACTTATTGGCGGGTTTGGTGGTAAAATGGGTGAGATGGCGTTGGAAGGAATCAAAGACGTCGCGCCAACGGGAATCATGATTTTATTTGCGATCCTTTTCTTTGGCATTTTGATTGATGCTGGGGTTTTTGACCCGATCATCAATACGATTCTTAAGGTTGTAAAAGGCGATCCGGTGAAAATTGCCATCGGCACGGCAGTCCTGGCCTTACTGATTTCCTTGGATGGAGATGGTACGACTACATATATGATAACGATTTCAGCCATGCTTCCGCTATATAAACGGATTGGAATGAGACCGCTAGTATTGGCCGGTATTGCTGTTTCGTCATCTGGAGTCATGAACCTTCTTCCTTGGGGAGGCCCTACAGCACGGGTAATGACCGCTTTAAAACTTGAAATGTCCGATGTGTTCACCCCTGTCATTCCTGCGATGATTGGCGGAGTCCTATTCGTCCTTTTCATGGCATATTGCCTGGGTAAAAAAGAAAGAAAGAGAATTGGAATCATTGAAGTCGATTATCATGCTGTGGCACAGCACGCGGCTGCAACGGAAGATGCTTATCTTAAGCGTCCTAAATTGATAATATTCAATTACGCATTGACTCTTACACTGCTGGTTGCGTTGATTATGGAACTTATGCCTTCAGCGGTTCTGTTCATGGTAGGTTTCGCAATTGCCATTACGGTTAATTATCCGAAACTCAGTGATCAGAAAGAGCGTGTGGCAAACTATGCGGACAATGCTTTATCTGTAATTTCGATGATTTTTGCAGCAGGTGTCTTCACTGGAATCCTTGCCGGTACGGAAATGGTCGATGCCATGGCAAACTCTTTGATTCAGCATATTCCAGATCAAATGGGCGCACATTTTGCTGTCATCACAGCCATCATCTCAGCACCTTTTACGTTCTTCATGTCTAATGACGCATTTTATTATGGTGTGCTCCCATTACTTGCTAAAGCGGGAGCTGCTTATGGAATCGACCCTGCCCTGATCGGCAGAGCTTCACTATTAGGTTTGCCCGTCCATCTATTAAGCCCGCTTGTTCCATCTACCTATCTATTGGTTGGAATGGTAGGGGAAGATTTCGGTGCCTTGCAGCGCACGTTCCTTAAATGGGCATGCGGTTCGACGCTTGTCATGATAGTGGTTTGTGTCCTATTGGGAATCATCCCGCTATAAAGCTCTAAGAGTCCCGTTCGTCACGATGCGAACGGGACTCTTTTCTGTCTGTATCAAGCGCTGAATAAATCTGGAAAAGTGAGATACATTATGTTTGTCTTCTCTTTCGCGACAAAGTTAGCTTTTTCTTTTATTGAATGAGGAATGTACGTACCTTAAGATTAGAGGAAACTATATTAATATGAAGGGAAGGGAGCAAAATGGCTCACTTTAATATAAAAGTTGCAGTTCAAAAGTTCGGTAACTTTCTAAGTTCAATGGTCATGCCGAATATATCAGCATTCATAGCATGGGGGCTAATCACTGCCCTATTCATTCCATCTGGTTTCCTGCCAAATGAAAGCCTTGCCAAAATGGTTACACCGATGGTTACGTTTTTACTGCCGCTTTTAATTGGGTATACGGGTGGTAAGCTAATTCATGACCACCGCGGCGGCGTAGTCGGTGCCATTGCGACAATGGGCGTCATCGTCGGATCTGACATCCCGATGTTCCTTGGAGCCATGATAATGGGACCGTTCGGCGGTTATGTCATCAAGAAATTCGATCAATTGATTGAAGGGAAAGTAAAAGCCGGTTTTGAAATGCTTGTTAATAATTTCTCAGCTGGGATTATTGGAGGCTTATTGTCCATTCTATCCTTCTTGGCCATCGGGCCTGCTGTGGACGTATTTACAGGCTGGCTTGTAGCAGGAGTCGATTGGCTTGTCGGTACAGGTTTACTTCCGTTGACAAGTATCCTGATCGAGCCTGCCAAGGTATTGTTCTTGAACAATGCCATCAATCATGGTGTACTATCACCAATTGGTGTAGAGCAAGTTAAACAAACAGGGGCTTCCATCCTGTTCCTTCTGGAATCGAATCCAGGACCAGGAATCGGCGTACTGCTTGCTTATTGCTTTTTTGGAAAGGGAACGGCGAAGAAATCGGCGCCAGGAGCTGCCATCATTCATTTCTTCGGCGGTATCCATGAAATCTATTTCCCTTATATCCTAATGAAGCCGATGTTATTCTTAGCCGTCATTCTTGGAGGGATGAGTGGAGTTTTCACATTGGTCCTACTAGGCGGAGGATTATTCGCTCCAGCATCTCCAGGCAGCATACTTGCCATTACAGCGGTAACTCCGCATAATGCGGGTGCATATATTGCTAACTTTGCAGGCGTCATCGTAGCCGCCCTTGTTTCATTCATCGTCGGTGCATTCATCCTGAAAACAGGAAAACAATCTGAAGAGAATATTGAAGATGCCGCGAAAAAAATGCAAGAAATGAAAGGCAAGAAAAGCTCTGTTGCCGAAGTATTCGCTTCAGATCCGGGAACGTTGCCAACAAACGTCAGCAAAATAATATTTGCCTGCGATGCCGGGATGGGATCAAGTGCGATGGGGGCTTCGCTGCTTCGCAAGAAGGTGAAGGAAGCCGGATTGAATATCACTGTTACAAATACGGCAATCTCAAACATTCCTGCTGATGCACAAATCGTCATTACACAGGAAGAGTTAACTCCAAGGGCACAGAATAAAGTGCCGAATGCCTATCATGTATCTGTCGATAATTTCCTATCAAGCCCTGAATACGATTCATTGCTTGCAAGGCTTCAGGATGACGGTACCGATGAGCTGCATGAAATCGTCGAAGAGGCTGAAGAGAAGGTTCCCGGTGTTCGTGAACATTCAATCGAGCCTGGCATCGACGAGGATGAGCAGGAAGGTAATGAATTGCTTCGTGAAGAAAACGTCTTCCTTAATCAACAATTCGCCAATAAGGAAGAAGCGATCCGCTTTGCGGGAAGAGCTTTGGTCAATGCAGGTTACGTTAAGGAAAGCTATATTGAAGCAATGATTGCTCGTGATGAATTGACTTCAACCTATATGGGGAATGATGTAGCCATTCCGCACGGAACCGAGGAAGCTAAGAAAGATGTCCTTAAATCTGGATTTACCGTTTTGCAAATTCCTGATGGTGTCGACTTTGACGGCCAAAAGGCACGATTGATATTCGGCATTGCCGGCAAGGACGGGACACATCTTGAAATTCTATCTGGCATTGCAGTTACCTGCTCTGACATGGAGAATATTGAAAAGATGGTTAAAGCCACATCAGCCAGGGAATTGATGGATATTATAAATGTAGAAAATAATTAAATACTCTTAACCAAGAATAGAAAAGCGATTTACGCTTTTCTATTCAGTATTTTCTCGTGTTACTCCACCTGAAATGAGTTGGTAGCATGTATATTACTTCAAGGGAAAAATCAATCATTGAATTGATCATAAAAACTTCAGGAAAACATACAGCCTTATCCATTGCGACACAATTGAATGTTAGTGTCCGGACGGTTCAACGCGATCTGAAGTCCATAGAAAAAATCCTGCAATCATTTGAGTTGCATTTAACACGCAATACACATGAGGGACTGTCCATCGACGGGAAGAATGAACAAGTCTTTCGGCTTGTACAGCACCTGATGGGCAATCATCCGATCGATCAAACGCCACAAGAAAGAAAGTTGCATCTTCTTTTAGCTTTACTGCAGGAAGAATCATATAAAACTCAAGTTCTTGCGGGGGATCTCGGTATAAGCATTACGACTCTTACAACCTATTTGGACGAACTGACCGAATGGTTAAAGAATTTTAATATCGTGATTACCAGAAAAAGGGGAGTCGGAATAGAGCTTGCCGGCACCGAAGAAAATAAACGAAAAGCCCAGGCAGCCTATTTCTTGCACTTCTTTAATGAAGAGCTGATTGAAAGTTTATTTTTGCTGCAAGAAGGAAAATTTCCAGAAGCGAAAATCCTCGGCTATTTCGATCCCGAATATCTTCTGGCTATCGATGGGGTGCTGTTTTCCACTTTTAACAGTGCCCATTCCCGTTTGGCGGATAGCGGGTATATAGGGTTAATTGTACATATTTATGTAACCCTGCAAAGAAATGAAAGCCAATATTTTTTGGAGAAGGACTTCAAGAAAATAAACGAACTTTCCGATGAGAATAATCTCATGAATAAAATAGGCAAGGAACTCAGCACCATGCTGGAAGTTTCTTTTACCATCGATGATATAAGCTACCTAGCAGCCATCCTTAAAGGCTCCAAGCTTCATGCGGCGGATGCCGTACCATATGACAGTGTATTGCTTGGCCAGCTGATAAGAAACCTGATAAAAGATGTTTCGGCACAACTGCAAATTGATTTGACCAAGGATTTCCCATTGTATCAGGGGCTCCTTGCCCATATGGAACCATCGCTTTTCCGAATCAAACAGGAAATGGGATTGTACAATCCCTTAACCGAAGATATCAAGCGAAAGTATCCGGTTCTCTTTTTGGCAGTGAAGACCAGTCTGGAAAAGGGATTTAAAGAAATAAAAGAATTTCCTGAAGATGAAATAGCCTTCATCGTCCTTCATTTCGGATCTGCATTAGTGCTCCGGGAGGAAGAAATATCCATAAGGGCTCTCATCGTTTGCCCGACAGGTATTGGTACGTCGAAGATGCTTGCAAGCCGGATCAAAAAGGAAATCATCGAAATCGAGACTGTTGAAATCAAGACGATCAAAGACATCCAGCAGCAGGACAGCCTGAAAAACTATGATGTAATCATTTCTACCGTCCGGCTTCCGTATATCGATAGTGATTATATCCTTGTATCCCCTCTTTTGAGTGAAGAGAATATTTTGAACATCAGGAATTATTTAAGGAAGAATATCGAAAACTTCACGAAGAATAAGCGTTATGGCATTCAGTCAGCCCATAAGGATACCGTGACCAAAAAAGAGGATGGCGAACTGAAAGAAGTGCTGCAGGAATTGAAAGATGCCCAGCAGAGCATCGAGTCGATCATGGATAATTTCCGGTTTTATCGGCTGCCGCATCTGAAAGGACATCCAGAAGTCATTGAAGAAATGGTGAGGATGGCTGAAACGGAAGAACTGCTGCTGGGTGCGGATGGTGTGGTCAGATCCTTGAAGGAACGGGAAAAAAAGGGCGGTTTAGGCATTCCGGGCACTGGAATGGGCCTTTTCCATACGAGACATAAGAATGTAAAAGAACTGATATTCCAGGTGGCCCACCTGGAGGAATATCGTCTGGTCAAAGGTATGGACGGAAATGACGTCCATATGAAAAATTTACTGCTGATGCTGGCACCTGAAGAATTAAGTGTGAAGCAGCAGGAAATCGTCAGCTTAATAAGTTCAAGCTTAATTGAAAGCAATGAATCCATCATGATTTTTTCATCTTCGGACGAAGGAATGATTAGAAGAAGGCTGGAAGCCATATTTTTGGATTATTTATATACTAACTTGATAAAGGGATGATTGTAATGAAACAAGCAGTACATTTCGGTGCAGGAAACATTGGAAGAGGATTTATCGGAGCACTTTTTTCACAATCTGGATATCATGTGACATTTGTAGATATAGCTGATCAAATCATCGATCAGTTAAATGATAAAAAGCAATATCAAGTCAAACTGGCCACTGATCAAAAAGAATCCGTCACAGTGAAAAATGTATCGGGTTTAAACAGTTTAAAGCAGGAAGAGGAAGTCATTAAAGCAATTTCCGAAGCAACCTACCTCACCACTGCTATCGGTCCCAATATTTTGCCTCATATCGCTCCTTTAATTGCAAAAGGATTAGCATCAAGGGTGAAGGAAACCGATGAAAAGCTATATGTGATCGCTTGTGAAAACCAAATATCGGCAACAGACCTTTTAGAAGGATACATTCTGGAAAACTTGGATCAAGATACAAAAGAAAAACTAGCCGATAAAGTCTACTTCTTTAACTCAGCAGTCGATCGCATCGTTCCTATCCAAAATAACGAAGGATCACTCGATGTTTTGGTGGAACCTTATTATGAATGGGTCGTTGAAACGAAGGAAAGCATTCCTGCCGTTGAAGGGATGACCATTGTAAAAGAACTCGCTCCATTCATTGAGAGAAAACTGTTTACCGTTAATACAGGACATGCCGTCATTGCTTACCTCGGTTATCTCAAAAATGAAAAATCAACGATTGACCAGTCGTTGGAAGACGAAGGCATTGTGGAGCAAGTCAAGAAAACCCTAGGGGAAACGGGCGCCTATTTAATAGAGCAATACGGTCTGGATGCAGGTGAGCATCAGCAGTATATCGAAAAAATCATTAATCGTTTTAAAAACTCCTACCTGAATGACTCGGTGAATAGAGTCGGACGTTCACCGCTGCGTAAACTCGGGCCAAACGACCGTCTCGTGCGCCCTGCCGTAGAAGCAAAGAAAGCCGGCCTTTCCTATACTAATCTGGCGAAAGCGATAGCGGCCGCTTTACTCTTTGATTTTAACGAAGATGAAGAAGCAGTTAAGCTCCAAGCAATGATCAAAGAAAAGGGTGTAGCTGCCGTTCTTAAGGAAGTTAGTGGATTGGACGAAAGCAGTGAAATAACAAAAGAGGTTGTCAATCATTACAATGCGTTGAAAAAATAAATAATTTAAGTTAAAAGCTCCTGAAATGAATTTTCAGGAGCTTTTAAACATAGGGAAATTGTTAAAAGGGCTTATTGTGCTTACTATCGTGATCGAATGCGGTTTACAATGCTCAGAAGGAAATAATGCAATACCAACTAAACCACTAAAGATAATTGACTACATTGCAGGAATTTTATATGATAATACTGACTGACTAATCAATCGGGAGGTGAGAAAGAATTTCTACTCAAGAAAAGCCGGATAGAAGAGAGCAAATATTAGAGATATCACAACAACTTTTTGCGTCTCTTGGTTATCATAAAACGAAGATTTCTGACATCGTTCGAGAGGCGGGCATTGCACAGGGTACTTTTTATTGGCATTTTAAAAGTAAAGAAGCTATTGCTTTAGAAATTATTCAACAAGGGCGGATCGGACTTCTGGAAGTAGTAGCACACGGACATCGGAAATCTCCTGGAACAGTTCAGGATGTTTTGAATTCCTCTGAAAAGTTATTTGTGGAGTTGTTTGATTTTTCGGAATCTAATCGATATATGATGGAGATGATATTCAAGGGAATTGATGGTGAAGAGTCACTTAAACAGGCGATCATTGATACTCGATTGAAGGTGGAAGAAGCTTTTGAGAATAATATTAAAAGAGCAATGGAGCTAAACATTTTACCGGAAAGGGATTCTGGTTTACAAGCTGCATTATTAATGAGTTTATTTGAAGGAATCCTATCTAGGTGGTTATTCGGGCCGGTCTCAGATGGTTCGCATATCCGAAGCAGAACAACGGCTGAGCTGGCTAAAGAAATGGTTAGATTCGAATTTTTTGGATTATTAGGAACATAAAAAGGAGACAGATTATTATGAAGAAAAAATATTCATACATTACATTAGTTTTATTAGTAGCATTTACTTTGATATTAAGCGCATGTGGTACGAAAGACGATAAGGCAAGCGAAAATAAAGAAAGCAGTGCAGATTTATTACAACAAATCAAAGGTCGCGGAACCCTTAAAGTAGGGCTTATGGGTACATATCAGCCATACAATTTCTTGAATGAAAAAAAAGAGATGGATGGATTTGATGCTGATATCGCGAAGGAATTGGCCAAACGACTTGGAGTGGATGTTGAATTTGTTTCCCAAGAATTTTCAGGTATGGTAGCAGGATTACAAACTAAAAAATTTGATGCAGTTATCAGTCAAATGACCATTACTGATGAACGCAAAAAACAAATGGATTTTACAGAACCATATATCACAAACAATGTGAAGGTAATCGTTCAAGAAGATAATAATACGGTTAAGTCTGTAAAAGATTTCAAAGGCAAGAACATTGGAGTGGGGCTAGGAACTAATGATGAAACATATCTTCGTACAGAGCTGCTTCCGGAAGTGGGAGACTTTACGATTAAAACATATGATGACGTGATTACATCATTAAAGGATTTGGACTCTGGAAGAATCGATGCAACCATCAATAATATGTATGCGTTGAAACCAGTTGTAGAGAGTAATGGATTTAAGATCAAGGCTGTTGGTGATCCGGTTAAATCTGATAAAGCAGGAATCGCGATTCGTAAAGGCAATGAATCATTATTGAAAGAATTGAACAAACATCTAGCTGATATGAAAGAAGACGGCACATATAAAGAGATTTTTGTGAAATGGTTTGGGGAAGAGCCACAAGAATAAACCTATAGTAGTAGAAAGGATACAAGCAAAGTTATGGATGTTATTTGGATTAACCTGCCATTTTTATTGAAGGGAGCATACTATACGCTCCTTATCACCATTATTTCAATGTTTTTTGGATCGATTATTGCTGTGATTGTGGCGGTAGCAAGATTAAAAGGTAATAAATTTATTAGATGGATGGCTCGTGCATATGTTTCCATCATAAGAGGTACGCCCACTTTGGTCCAAATTATTATTGTGTATTATGGACTGGCTGATTACGGCTTTAATCTTCAACCACTAACAGCGGCTTATATTGCGTTAAGTATCAGCATCGGGGCCTACCTTTCTGAAACATTGCGCGGGGCGATTCAATCCATCCCTAAAGGGCAATATGAAGCGGCATATGCATCTGGAATGACACCATATCAAACGATGCGCAGAATTGTTTTTCCGCAAGCGATTAGGGTAGCCATCCCGCCAGCTGGCAATACATTCATTGGGATGTTGAAAGAAACATCGCTTGTCTCCGTTATAACGGTTACCGAATTATTGCGATCTGCTCAATTATTAATTGCCCAATACTATGTGTACATGCCATTTTATTTAGCGATTGCGCTAATGTATTGGATCATGAGTACAGGATTTTCCTTTGTATTGGAAAGAATTGAAAAAAGGTTATCAATATATGACTAAGTATGGAGAGGTAGAATGATAAACATCAGTAACCTATCGAAGAGTTTTTCAACCTTAGAAGTGTTGAAAGATATTAATTTACAAGTGAACAGCGGCGAAGTTGTTGTGATTCTTGGGCCGAGTGGTTCAGGTAAAAGTACATTGCTTCGATGTATAAATGGACTGGAAGAATTGACGAGTGGAACTATTGAAGTGAGCAACATTATCGTTGATGCGAAAAAAAGTCATAAAGTGCGCAATAAACAAATTAAAAAGGTCCGTCTACATACGGGAATGGTTTTTCAACAATTTAATTTATACCCGCATAAAACGGTATTGGAAAATGTTATCGAAGCACTGTTAATTGTGAAAAAGTGGTCGAAAAATGATGCAGTGATAAAAGGGGAAACGCTGTTAAAAAGAGTAGGTTTGATTGATAAAAAAGATGTGTATCCTTCGCGATTATCTGGAGGTCAGCAACAAAGGGTCGCGATTGCCAGAGCACTTGCAATGGAGCCGGATATCTTATTGTTCGATGAACCAACGTCGGCATTAGATCCAGAGTTGGTAGATGAGGTGTTGGCTGTAATTAAAGAACTCGCTTATGATGGAATGACCATGGCCATTGTTACTCATGAGATGACATTTGCTCAGGAAGTCGCTGATCGAATCGTCTTCATGTCAGATGGTGTCATCGTTGAAGAAAGTCCACCAGAGGAATTCTTTTCACAACCACAAACTGATCGAGCCAAGAAATTTTTGAAGAAAATGTAGATAATATAAGGAATGCGGGAGGAATTATCATGAGAGTGGTAACAAAATGGAATGGCCAGCGTGCTTTCACAGCTGTTGGAGATTCAGGTTATGAAGTCAATATGGACGCAACACCTGCATATGGAGGCGAAGGTAAAGGGTGTACACCAACAGAAATGCTTTTAGCTTCCCTAGCTGGATGCATTGGAATAGATGTCACGATGATACTGAAACCTTATTTGTCATCTGTGGATAAGCTTGAAATTGAAACAGATGGTACGAGAAAAGAAGAATTGCCAAAAGGATTCACATCCATTGTTGTGACTTTCATAATTGATGGACAAGTGGACAGTAAACGAATCTGGAGAGCAATCGATCTAGGAAAAGAGAAATACTGTGCAGTATCAGATTCCTTGAAAGCCAATATCTCATTCCGGCTTATTTTAAATGGAGAAGAGCAAACGAAAGTGGTAACTGGTCAGAACGAAGCAGAATAATATTTTTAACCTTTCAAAAGCGCTGTAGAGAAATCTCTACTGTGCTTTTGTGGTTTTTAAGGAAAAAAAGGGAACGAATAAATTTTAGCAAATTTAAAAAATGCTTGTAAATAGTAATCATTACGTTTTATAATGAAAGACAGCCAATACAAGAGTGACATGTAAATTTTTTTAAAGTATAAATCGTAATCATTTTGATTTATTAGACGGAAAGCACTGAAAGAATGAATTGAAAAAGGAGGATTCGTGCAATAAATAGAGAATTTGGTGCATTTTTTAATAATTTGGTGATATTGCAAGAGATTTAGAGCTGTTACTCAAGGGTTTAGAGCAAAAACTCGTGAATATGGAGCAAATCATCGTGAGTTTAGAGCAAATACTCGAGAATTTGGAGCAAATACTCGTGAGTTTAGCACATTTACTCGTGAATGGATGTTTACTCTCGAGGAGGATTACATAGTTTGATTTCTGATAAGCATTCGGGGATGTGTTACGTCGTTTGTCATGATGGTAAAGCTGCATTCTAAATCGTAATCAATACGATTTTGTGTCGGCCAAAATAGTTGAGGTAATGGAGGAAATATATCGTGTTCAGGAAATGTAAATCAATTTTTATTGTTTGTTTAGCATTCTTACTTTTGGCTGCTTGTTCCACCGAGTCTGCGAATGAAGTGGGAGGGGAGAAGGAAGTGAACTTGCTTTTTAATTTTGCGACTAGCTCGCTTGATCCGAATGTCGATACTAGTTATGTGTCACTAAGGGCTGGGATCACTGAGACATTGGTGCATCTCAATGATGAGGATCTGACCATCGAACCTTGGCTGGCGAAAAGCTGGGATAGCAAGGACGGTCAATTATGGAATTTCGAGTTAAGGGAGGGTGTGACTTTTCAGAATGGAAAGCCGATGGATGGCAAAGCGGTGAAGGCTTCGTTGGAGAGGGCGGTGAAAGATAGTCCGTCGATCAAGAATGCCTTGCGCATTGAGTCGATTGAAGCGGACGGAAATGCGCTGACGATTAAGACGGAGGTTCCTTTTCCTGAGTTTCCTTCTGAATTGGTTCATCCAAATACATCGATTATTGACGTGAAGGAAAGTGACTATATAAACAAGCCGATAGGTACAGGGCCATTTGCCGTTTCGAAATTCATACCAGGTACGGCTGTTGATTTAATACGTTATGAGTCTTACTGGGATGGGGCCGCAAAGCTTGAGAGCGCCAGGTTTTCGTTTAATGAAGATGCCAATGCACGGTCTCTTGCCCTTGAATCGGGAGGCGCCGATATTGTTTTCCGTCCGGAAGTGGAAAGCCTGGAAAATTTAAAGGCGATAGATGGTGTGAAGGTTGAATCGACATCCACTTTCCGCGTCCATCAAATGACGATGAATTTGGAACGTAAAGCATTGCAGGACATACACGTCCGAAAGGCGATAGATGCCTTGATCGATCGTTCATCCATTGCGGAAACGATTTTACATGGTCATGCAGAAGTGGCGACGGGGCCATTTCCATCAACATTCTCTTTTGCTCCGGACTATCCGAAAAAAGAGAATGGAATGGAAGCCGCTAAGGTGTTTCTTGATCAGGCGGGATATAAGAAAGTGGATGGTGTCATGCAAAAAGACGGTAAACCGTTAACGTTTACACTGCTTACATACAGTTCACGTGCCGACCTGCCGTTAATTGCCCAAGTTTTTCAATCGGATGCCGGTCAGTTGGGGATTGATGTGAAAATCAAGCAAATAGAAATCCCTGAAGAGTATATGGCTGCCAATCGCGATTGGGATTTAACGACCTACAGCAATTTAACGGCTCCGCGCGGGGATGCCGGTTATTATTTAAATGCTACTTACCATCCAAAGGGAGCCTTGAACTTCAGTGGGGCCGATGATAATCGCCTGACGTCCCTGATTGATGAGCTAAACGTAACGGTCGGACAGGAGAAGCGCTCGGATTTAGCTGAGGAGATTGCGATGTATGTGGATGAACAGGTGTATAATTCATTCATTTTACATCCGAATACACTTGTTGCTTATGATGCCGATAAAGTTGAAAACTGGATCACTTCGAGAAGCGAATACTACATGCTGACGAATGAACTGGATGTGAAGTGAATGTTGCGCATCTTAGTCCGGCGATTCATTGAGGTCGTGATATTTGTCCTTGTAATTACATTCATCTCTTTCCTTTTTGTTCGGCTTGCTCCAGGGGACCCGGTTCTCTCGATACTTCAAGTGGATGATGTGTCGATCACAAACGAGCAAGTCAATGAGCTTCGTGAAGAATTGGGGTTCAATGATCCGCTGTTAGTGCAGTATGGCGATTGGTTTATGGACTTTATCCAATTGGATTTCGGGCATTCCTATCTGACGAATCAGCCTGTGATGGAGATGATCATGAGCGGACTGCCTGCAACACTTGAGCTGGCGATTGGCGCATTGCTTGTCATGCTTGGTATAGCCATTCCATTAGGTTCGCTTGCTGCCTTGTACAGGGGAAGCTGGATTGATCAGATAAGCCGTGCCGTTTCTTTGTTGGGGGCAGCCATTCCTAGCTTTTGGCTGGGGCTGCTCTTGATAGATTTATTTGCGGTACGATGGGGAGCCCTTCCAACGATGGGCAGGGACGGGTTTCGTTCTTTGATTCTGCCGTCGGTCACGCTGGGGCTGGCCATCACAAGTGTGTACGTCCGTTTGCTGCGTTCGAGTTTGATAGATTCCCTCAGTCATGATTTCATCAGGGCAGCCCGATCAAGGGGGATTTCAGAGACGCGGATATTCTTTGCCCATGCATTTCGTTATAGCTTGCCCCCGGTCATTACCGTATTCGGCGTCAGCCTTGGCAGCCTGATTGGCGGTGTAGTCGTGATCGAAGTGATTTTTGCCTATCCAGGGATAGGTAAGATGGTCGTGGACTCGATTCGGTCGCGGGATTATCCAGTCATCCAAGGGTACCTGCTGGTCATGGCCATCATTGTATTCATGGTTAATAGTGCCGTGGATTTATCTTATCGTTATTTAAATCCGGAGCTAAGACTGAAGGAAAGGAAGCATGGAAAATGGAGTTAGTTATCAAAGAAAAATCCCAATGGCGCTGGAGAATGACCGTCCTATTTACGGTGATGGCGACAGTTCTTGCCGTTACGGCTTACACCTTTCTTATTCTGAAACATGATCCGACACTGGTCAATCTGGAAGAAAGGCTATGGCCGGCGAGCATGGAACATCCGTTAGGGACGGATCATCTAGGGCGTGATTTATTGACGCGTCTTCTGCTTGGGGCACAATTGACGGTTGGCTACGGTCTTTTATCTTTGTTTGCCGCAGTTATCATCGGCGTCCCGTTCGGGGTGATTGCCGGTTTTAAAGGAGGGCTGATCGATCGGATCTTCATGCGCATTGCCGACGCGTTTCTCGCCTTCCCTGATACAATCGTTGCCATTGTTCTTAGTGGTTTATTAGGACCAGGAATCGAAAATCTCCTGTTGGCGATCGTTCTGGTGAAATGGGTGAATTATGCCCGGCTTGTGCGAAGTACGGTGATCACCGAACGTCAGAAGGATTATGTCACAGTTGCTAAAATCAATGGATTAAGTTCATTTGGGATCATGCGGAAGCATCTAGTTCCGCACCTTATTGGGAACGTGCTGGTCCTTTCTAGCCTCGATTTAGGAAAAATCATTTTGCTCATATCTTCCTTATCATATATCGGGCTCGGTGCGCAGCCGCCGGCACCTGAGTGGGGAGCCATGCTGAATGATGCCCGTCCATACTTTCAATCCAATATGTTGCTGATGATTTACCCAGGGCTAGCCATCGTATTTGTCGTCCTTCTATCCAACATGCTCGGTGATTATTTGCGCGATGCATTCGATGTGAAAAAGGAGGTGGAATCATGAGCATTTTATCCGTGAGGCATCTAAATATCATGGGGAAGCAAAATCATATCGTCAAGGATATTTCATTGGATGTGCAGAAAGGTGAATGGTTCGCACTTGTCGGACAAAGCGGGAGCGGCAAAAGCATGACTGCCATGGCAATATGTCAGCTGCTTGCACCCAATCTCCAAGCGAAGGGAGAAATATGGTACGGGGAAAAGAATTTATTAACGCTATCTTCCTCAGAAATCAGGAAGATTCGCGGAAAGCGCCTGGCTTATATTTTTCAAGATTACCAGGGTTCATTTACACCGTTCCTTACCATCGGTAAACATTTCGACGAATATCAGCGAACACATTTGAACCTTTCCAAAAAGGAGAGGCGCAAGCAAGCGGTCAAGGCGCTCATTTCGGTGGGCCTGAATGAAGATATCTACAGCAGATACCCTTTTCAATTAAGCGGCGGGCAGCTTCAACGCGTATCCATTTCAATAGCCCTGCTGCTTGAGCCGGATATATTGATAGCGGATGAACCGACCACAGCCTTGGACAGTGTATCTTCATTTATGGTCTTACAGCTGTTATCAAGGCTCCAAAAAGAAACCGGATGTGCGATCTTGTTCATTACCCATGATTTACGTCATGTCAGGAAGTATGCGGATCGCCTTGCGGTCATGAAAGACGGGGCCATCATTGAGACCGGTGATAAAAATCAGGTATTGAATCATCCACGGCACACTTATACGAATGAACTGATTCAATCATCACCATCATTGAGCAGAATTCCATTTAAGCTTGAAGGAGTGTCAGGATGAGTTTATTAGACGTACGCAATGTCCATAAAAGCTATGATAACGGAGTGGAAATACTAAGGAACGTGAATTTCAGCATCGAAAGGAAGGAATGCCTTGGATTAGTGGGAGAGAGCGGGAGCGGAAAAAGCACATTGGCAAGACTCATCCTTCAGGTTGAATCTTTTGACCAGGGCAGCATCCTATTTGAAGGAACGGCGCTGCAAAACAAAAGCGAACGCAGTTTAAAACCGTATCGTAAGAACATCCAGGCTGTTTTGCAGAATCCTGCATCGGCTTTGAATCCAAAACTAAGGATAAAAGATTCACTAATGGATCCATATCTTCAATTTGGCAGCCAGGTAAATCTGAAACATTTTACTTTTACAAGTGAAGCGAACTTTATCGAACAGCTCCTGGAAACTGTGGAGCTTCCAAGGAGTATTGCTGAACGTTACCCGCATGAGCTAAGCGGCGGACAAAAGCAGCGGGTGACCATTGCACGCGCAATCAGCATTGAACCGGCCCTCATTATATTGGATGAACCGGCTTCAAGCCTGGACGTTCTGTCTCAAGCGGCGGTGCTGAAATTGTTAGGCGGGCTGCGGGAGACTTTGGACATTTCTTACCTTTTTATTTCCCATGATCTATCGGCTGTACAGGAGATGAGCCAACGGATCATGGTGATGAAAGGGGGTGTTATTGTAGATTCTTTTGAAAAAGAACAGCTTTTTTGCAGCGATCGCCATTCATACACAAAAGAACTGATTTCGATGTTTGAATAATGAAGTTGTGTTTAATTGAGTTTTAAATCGTAATGATTTCGATTAAATTTGATACTTAGGAGGAAGTAAGGTGGCATGTGAGGAAGTCGGGAGAACGATTGCGGATTCTTTCATCATCAATTCAACCATTTATTACACATTTAAATAGTGACACCATATAACGAGTTGCTTTCGGCAATTCGTTTTTTTAGGTAAAAAAATGAATTCCAATAAACTTACTTGACATTATAAGCTTATGAAAATATAATTACTTACATAAAGTAACTGACAAAGGAGATTCATACATGAATAAAAATGATGCAGGTCAAGTTTTTTTAAGGGTGATTTTAGGTCTTACTTTTTTCATTCACGGCGTTTCAAAGTTTCAAGGGGGCATAGGAAATACGGCGGGATTTTTCGATAGCCTTGGCATTCCTGGCTTCATGGCATACATCGTTGCAGGAATCGAATTGATTGGAGGACTTGCGGTTATACTGGGTTTGGGAACACGAATCGTATCCGTCCTATTTGCGGTCATTATGGCGGGGGCGATTTTCACGGCTAAATTACCTGCTGGTTTTCTTGGAAACGGGCAAGCGGCGGGTTACGAACTGGACTTGGCACTGCTTGCCATGTCTGTCTATCTAGCGTGTGCAAACCGCACGGTTCTTTCTTTGGATCATGTGATTTTCAATAAAAAAGGGAAGTGACAATATGGATAAAAATTTTCATCAAAAACCAATTACCTTTGTTGGCGAGGTCAGTATAAATGTATTGGATTTAAATAATGCCATTCTGTTTTATCAAGAAATCATCGGTCTTCAAGTATTGAATAAAACCGACCGGCAAGCTGTTTTGACGACAGACGGTAAAACCCCGTTGCTGACACTTGAGCAGCCTGCAGATGTGATTCCGAAAGAAGGGCGGACGACGGGCTTGTATCACTTTGCCCTTTTACTGCCAAGCCGTGCTGACTTATCGATATTTTTACGCCATTTACTTCAAACGAAATATTCTTTTGGAGCGGCTGATCATGAAGTGAGTGAAGCGCTGTACATTACCGATCCGGATGGCAATGGGATTGAAGTATACTCTGATCGGCCATCAACTGATTGGAGATGGGCCAGAGGGGAAGTCGCAATGGGCACGGATCCGCTGGATGGGAATGACCTTCTGAAAGAAAGCGATGGCGAGTGGAGAAAACTGCCTGCAGGTACCTTAATGGGGCATATACATCTGCATGTAGCGGATTTACGTAAAACGGAGGAGTTTTACATGCAAGGTCTTGGGTTTAGCGTCGTGAATCGATATGGAGGAGCGCTCTTTACTTCAACCGGTGGATATCATCATCACATAGGGTTGAACACTTGGAATGGCGTTGGCGCCCCTGCTCCTAAGGAAAATAGTGTAGGGCTAAACTGGTATACTCTCGTTTTTGCAGACGAAGAAGCGAGAAAAAAAGTAACCGAACAACTGAAAGGAATCGGGGCTGTCGTCACGGAAAAAGAAGGGTTTTTCGCTGTAACAGATCCATCAGGCAATGAGATTCATTTAATCGTCTAAATATTATAATCAGAAAGCAATGGTGAGAGGATATGGGATTCTTAAGTAGATTATTTAGAAATAAAGAAACCGCGGCAGGGGAGAATGGAAAAATGACAAAAGTATTATTCGTAAAAGTGAACGATCGTCCTGCAGAACAGGCAATCAGCTCGAAAATGTATGACACCTTCTTAAAAGCATATAAAGAGACACACCGTACAGATGAAGTGACCGAGCTGGATTTATTTAAAGAAGAACTTCCTTACTATGGAAATACGGCGATAACCGGGTTGTATAAACGCAACCAAGGTCTTGAACTGACAGCCGAAGAGGAAAAGGCGGCCGAATTGGTTGACCAATATTTAAATCAATTCCTGGCCATGGATAAAGTGGTATTCGCTTTCCCTCTATGGAACTCAACGGTTCCTGCACCGCTAATCACATATCTTTCCTATTTGGCCCAAGCCGGTAAAATGTTCAATTATACGGCGGAAGGTCCTGTCGGGTATGCTGGTGATAAAAAAGTCATGCTATTGAATGCCCGCGGTTCCGATTATGCATTGGAAGGTATGGCTTCTGCTGAAATGGCCGTGAATTTAGTGAAAAATATCATTGGCCTATGGGGGATAAACAATCCGGAGGTCGTGGTCATTGAAGGCCATAATCAGTATCCGGACCGGACACAAAAAATCATCGCGGATGGTTTGGAAAACGTTGTAAAAGCGGCTGAAGCATTCTGATTGCGAAGTAAAAATGAATAGAAGCAAAAAAAGGCCCTCATTATCAATGAGGGCCTTCAGACTGTAGACAAATTCGCAGAAATTGAGTTTGCCTTGATCTACACGGCATTATTCGGCCGTTCACGCATTAATTCGACCTACATGGGATTTAATTCGACCGTTGATGCGTTTATTCGACCTACATGGGATTTAATTCGACCGTTGGTGCGTTTATTCGACCTACATGGCATTTAATTCGACCGTTGAAGCATTAATTCGACCTACATGACCTTTAATTCGACCGTTGATGCATTAATTCGACCTACATGGCATTTAATTCGACCGTTGATACATTTAATTCGACCTACATGTAACTTAATTCAACACTTAATTCAACCGTTCACGAATTTTTTTAACCTTCACCTCACTATTCGGAATTTGGGCATTTATTTTAGGGTATACGCATGAAACCCGCTCGCTTTCCGCCGATAAACTAAAGGCCCACCATATATATAATGGGGGCCTTCTTTGTGTTATTTGACCTGATACTTTTTCAAGCGGTATTGAAGACTTTGGCGGCTAATATTCAGGGCCTTGGCTGCTTTGGAGATATTCATCCCATGTTCTTTTAAAATCTTCTCCAAGTATTGCTTTTCAGTATGGGTGATATAATCATCTAGAGATAAGGTCGACTCCTGTAAATCTCCATTTTCATGATTTTCTTTTTTATCGGGACGAATGTCTTCCAAATGGGCTTTCTTCCTAAATAGAGCCGGAAGGTGGGTGATGGCAATCTTTGTATCGCCAGGTTCCATTAAATTCATGGCCCCCTCAATGATATGTTCAAGTTCCCTTACGTTCCCGGGCCAGTCGTAATCATAAAAAAGCGAGTAGACATCTTCGCTGATTCCTTCTATATTCAATTCGAACAGCGCATTGAATTTCTCGATGAAGGATTGCGCCAGCAGAGGAATATCCTCTTTCCGTTCACGAAGAGGCGGGATGAATAACGAAACGACACTTAATCGGTAGTATAAATCCTTTCGTAAATGATCATTTGCAATGGCATCTATCGGATCTTCATTTATCGTTGCAATGACCCTAACGTCAATTTTTTTATCCTTTGTATCCCCAACACGGCGAATCGTCCTTTCTTGAAGGGCCCGTAATAATTTCGCTTGCATGTTTGGATTTAATGAGTTGATTTCATCGAGAAGGATGGTACCGCCCTGTGCCTGTTCGAATAATCCAGGCCTTTCAATCGATCCGGTGAAGGCGCCTTTCTTTGTTCCGAAGAGTATTCCTTCAATTAGACTATCTGGCAGGGCAGCACAGTTTTGGCTGATGAAAGGATGTGTCGAACGGCTGCTGCCATTATGGATGCTTTGGGCGAAGAGCTCTTTTCCTGTGCCCGTTTCCCCGACGATGAGGATGGAGGATGCCGTTCTGGTCGAGCGCTTGCTCTTTTCTATGACTTCCAGGAAATTTTCACTCGTTCCGATGATGCTGTCAAACGTATATTTGGTATCGCCCTTATTTAAGATATTATCTTTAATGATTCTTTCCAGATTCGTTATATCCTTTGCCACTTCAATTGCTCCGATGATATTTTGCTTTTGATCCAAAATCGGAAACGTATTATTGATTGTTGTAATTTCCTGACCAAGATTATTGAAGTAGGTCTGCTTCGAGTTCTCGGTTGTCTTACCCGAATGAAGTGCCCTTATTAATGTACTCTCCGTTTCTTCCTTGAATTTAAAGATTTCGTGAATCTTCTTCCCTAACACTTCTTCTGAATCCATTCCTTCTATTTCTGCCATTTTCTTGTTATATACAATGGTCCGCCCTTTTATATCGATTATATGTATCCCTGTATCGATTACATCCACAAGCGAATAGAGGATGGATTGGAAACCATCTATTTTAATGATTTGATCTAAATTCATGAATGCCTCCCGTTTTTCTTCTTTTCTTAGAGCTATTGTAGAGGAATTGAAGTAAAGGCGCAAATAAAATTTGCACAGCAAGATAATTTTGCATCGAAGTGCAAAAATATTTTGCGGAAAAAGTGATAAAACGCTGTTTTTTATGTTTTTTATAGTTGGCATGAATCTTGCATTATAAAAAGTGTAAGGTTTAAGCGACATAAATAGGGATTAGAGCAAAAAAAGATGGCATACTATGTCAATTTTGCCCCAAAAGTGCTGAATTTCATTGCATATCTAATGAAATATCATTATTTTTTCAAAAAAATGAAAAGTTGGCACGGAACTTGCTTGTTAAGTAAGGGTGAAGAAAAAAACATAAAATTTTAGGGAGATGAGCTATAATGGTCCAAACATATAAACACGAACCATTTACTAATTTTAAAATCGAAGAAAACAATAAAGCTTTTCAAGCGGCATTGAATGATGTAGCTAATGATTTAGGGAAGAAATATCCGCTGATCATTAATGGTGAAAAAGTGTTTACTGATGAAGTCATTACCTCTGTAAACCCAGCAAATAAAGAAGAAGTTATTGGAACCGTATCCAAAGCCAATAAGGATCTTGCTGAGCAAGCGATGCAAGCGGCAGATAAGACATTCCAAACTTGGAGAAAAACGAAAGCGGACGTGCGTGCAAATATTTTATTCAGGGCTGCAGCCATCGTACGGAGAAGAAAACACTATTTCTCGGCCCTATTGGTGAAAGAAGCAGGAAAGCCTTGGAATGAAGCGGATGCGGATACAGCGGAAGCGATCGACTTCATGGAATACTATGCACGTCAAATGCTGAAGCTTAAAGACGGCATGCCAGTGGAAAGCCGTCCGATTGAACACAATGCTTTCAATTATATCCCGCTTGGTGTCGGTGTCATCATCTCACCTTGGAACTTCCCGTTTGCGATCATGGCAGGCATGACGACGGCAGCTCTTGTTTCAGGAAATACGGTCTTATTGAAACCGGCCAGTACAACACCGGTCATTGCAGCTAAATTCATCGAAGTGCTGGAAGAAGCGGGCATGCCTGCAGGAGTTGTGAACTTCATTCCAGGAAGCGGTGCCGAGGTTGGCGATTATTTGGTAGATCATCCTCGTACACGTTTCATCAGCTTTACCGGTTCTCGTGATGTTGGAATCCGTATTTATGAGCGTGCGGCAAAAGTTCATGAAGGCCAAATCTGGTTAAAACGTGTCATCGCTGAAATGGGCGGTAAAGATACGATCGTTGTTGATAAAGAGGCTGATCTGGAATTGGCGGCACAATCAATCGTCGCTTCTGCATTCGGATTCTCCGGTCAAAAATGTTCTGCTTGTTCACGTGCCGTAATAGTGGAAGATGTATATGACCAAGTCTTGAATCGTGCCATTGAATTAACGAAAGAAAAAACAGTCGGGGAACCAACAGATCTAAACAACTTCATGGGTCCGGTTATCGATCAAGCAGCTTACGACAAAGTCATGAGCTACGTTGAAATCGGTAAAGAAGAAGGGAAAATTGTTACAGGGGGAGAAGGAGACAATTCAAAAGGTTTCTTCATCCAGCCAACTATCATTGCCGATGTGGATGAGAACGCACGTGTCATGAAAGAAGAGATTTTCGGACCAGTGGTTGCATTCTGTAAGGCAAAAGATTTCAATCATGCAATCGAGATTGCCAATAACACGGATTATGGATTAACGGGTGCGGTCATCTCGAACAACATTGAACATATCGAACAAGCGCGTGAGGATTTCCACGTAGGTAACTTGTACTTCAATCGCGGCTGTACTGGTGCAATTGTAGGATACCAGCCATTTGGCGGATTCAATATGTCAGGTACAGATTCAAAAGCGGGCGGTCCTGATTATTTAGTTCTTCATCTTCAAGGAAAAACAACATCTGAAACGCTATAAATCTTAGGGGGAATCAACATGACAACATTAACGGAAAAATTAATCGAGCAAACAGAACAATATGGTGCAAACAATTATAATCCACTTCCAATCGTCATTTCGAAGGCAGAAGGAGTTTGGGTGGAAGATCCTGAAGGCAACAAATATATGGATATGCTTAGTGCCTATTCAGCAGTGAACCAAGGCCACAGGCATCCGAAAATCATCGACGAATTAAAAAAACAAGCTGATCGCGTAACATTAACGTCCCGTGCATTCCATAGTGATAAATTAGGACCATGGTATGAAATGGTTTCGCGCATTACGCAAAAAGACATGGCACTGCCTATGAATACAGGTGCTGAAGCTGTTGAAACTGCAATCAAAGCTGTTAGACGCTGGGGTTATGATGTTAAGGGAATCGCAGAAAACCAAGCTGAAATCATTGCATGTATCGGGAATTTCCATGGCCGGACGATGGCAGCAGTGTCCTTGTCATCCGATGATGAATATAGAAGGGGCTTTGGACCGATGCTGCCAGGAATCAAGCTTATCCCTTACGGCGACCTTGATGCATTGAAAGAAGCGATTACACCGCAAACGGCTGGATTTTTAATCGAACCGATTCAAGGTGAAGCGGGAATCATCATACCGCCACAAGGATTCTTGAAAGAAGCTTACGACTTATGTAAAGAAAATAATGTCCTATTCGTTTCTGATGAAATTCAGTCAGGACTTGGACGTTCAGGAAAAATGTTCGCCTCTGACTGGGATGGAGTAGTTCCGGATATGTACATTTTAGGTAAAGCGCTGGGCGGCGGGGTTTTCCCAATCTCTTGCGTAGCTGCAAACCGTGAAATCCTTGGCGTATTCAATCCTGGTTCCCATGGTTCTACATTCGGCGGCAATCCATTGGCATGTGCGGTTTCCATCGCTTCATTGGAAGTCCTTGAAGAAGAGAAGCTTGCTGAACGTTCATTGGAGCTTGGACAATACTTTATGGATAGTTTAAAAGAAATCAAGAATCCAATGATTAAAGATATCCGCGGCAGAGGCTTATTCATCGGAGTCGAATTAACGGAAGCAGCAAGACCTTATTGTGAGCAGCTTAAAGAAGAAAAATTGCTTTGTAAAGAAACACATGATACAGTTATCCGTTTTGCTCCGCCATTAGTGATTACAAAAGAAGACTTGGATTGGGCAATCGAACGCATTAAAAAAGTTTTATCCTAATATACCTATGAGGTGAATTCCATTGAGTACAACAGTCAAAGAAGAAAAAGAAACTGTCAGTTTGCTAGATTCAACACAGGTCGTAATCAAGGAGGCGCTGGATAAGCTTGGCTATTCTGAAGAAGTGTTCGAGCTTTTGAAGGAACCTCTTCGGATGCTGACCGTCCGGATTCCAATCAAGATGGATGACAATTCGACGAAGATTTTCACTGGATACCGTGCACAGCATAACGATGCTGTAGGTCCGACGAAAGGCGGAATCCGTTTTCATCCTGAAGTCGATGAAGAAGAAGTCAAGGCACTTTCAATGTGGATGAGTTTGAAATGCGGAATCGTGAATCTGCCATATGGCGGAGGAAAAGGCGGCATCATCTGTGATCCGCGCCAAATGTCCATCGGTGAATTGGAAAGGCTTAGCCGTGGATACGTTCGGGCAATCAGCCAAATAGTGGGGCCGACTAAAGATATTCCGGCCCCGGATGTTTATACGAATTCACAAATCATGGCATGGATGATGGACGAATACAGTAGAATAAGAGAACACGATTCGCCTGGTTTCATTACAGGCAAGCCACTGGTACTGGGCGGTTCACACGGTAGGGAAAAGGCGACGGCACAAGGTGTCACCATCTGTATCGAGGAAGCGGCAAAGCGTAAGGGCATAGAATTGAAAGGTGCACGCATCATCGTCCAAGGGTTTGGGAATGCAGGAAGCTTTTTGGCCAAATTCATGCATGATGCTGGTGCGAAAGTGATTGGCATATCGGACGCATATGGTGCCATCTATAAACCTGAGGGTCTGGATATCGATTACTTACTTGATAAAAGGGATAGCTTTGGGACGGTAACGACACTATTCGATAATACAATCACCAACCAGGAGCTTCTGGAACAAGATTGTGATATTTTAGTGCCTGCTGCCATTTCCAATCAAATCACCAAAGAAAATGCACATCTTATCAAAGCCCAAATTGTTGTGGAAGCAGCTAATGGACCTACCACTTTGGAGGCAACCAAGATCTTGACGGAACGCAATGTGCTTCTCGTACCTGATGTATTGGCAAGCTCAGGCGGTGTGACAGTTTCTTACTTTGAATGGGTTCAAAATAATCAAGGTTATTATTGGGAAGATGCAGAAGTCCAAACCAAATTAAAAGAGTTATTGGTCAATTCATTTAATCAAGTATATGAAATGTCCGAGACAAGAAAAGTGGATATGAGGCTGGCAGCGTATATGGTGGGTGTCAGAAAAATGGCAGAAGCCTCGATATTCCGTGGCTGGGTATAAGCTAGCCAAATAATGGAGAGTGGAGGAGTGATTCCGTGTTAAAACCGATTCATACCATCGAGTGTGCTCAGGATGGGACCGTCGAACAAGTTTACGTTCAAAAGAATTCCTATGTTTATGAATGGGAGAGGCTCTTTTTAGTGAAAACGGAGGATGGGAAATTGATTGATGTTTCAATAGGTGCCAGTGGTCACATTACTGAAATTAATGTTTCGGCAGGGGATCCTATAAATAGAAAGCTTCCTTTAGCTTTGCTCCAAGACGATTTTGTTATAACTGGCTCTGATTGATTATAGGAAAGAGGGTGTTCCAAAGGCGGAAGTGATTTCTGCTTTGGGATGCTCTTTTTTTGTTGTGATCATTTATATGGTGATGACAAAGCCAGGAAAAAGTTTGAAAAGAAAAAACGCCCTGTTTCATGGTAAAATATCAGAATGATTGGACAATGCACCAAGCAGTTACAAACCAGGAAGCTACAAGGTGAATGACCGATCTGCGGGGATTGTCACGGTTTGAATATGTAAAGTTGAGAGGAGGCTGGAAGGGTGAATATGAATGTGGATATATTCAGGAGATTATCCGATTTTGATAATGTTTTGGTCGTAGATGATAAAGGGATTATCATTTTTTATGATATGGCAGATTTAAATGTCCTTATAGAGCTTGGGATAAGGCCGGAAGAATTCATGGGGAAGAGTGTCACTTCCTTTTATAAAAATATCACGAACGAAAATAGTACGCTGATGAATGTGTTAAGGACGGGAAAACCGTTATGTAATATAAAACAAGAGATGATCACCAAAACGGGAGAGGTCATCGAAACGATCAATTCCACATTTCCGATAGCCGAAAACGGTAAAATAATTGGAGCCGTAGAATTCTCTAAGCGTTTCTTTTCCAAGGATGCCATCCAATATTTGGACAAATATTCGAGCCATAAAATCTTCAGGAGAAATAATACCGTTTATACGGTCGATGATATTATTACGGTTAACCCTAAAATGGAAAGCATTAAAGATAAACTTGGAAGAATTGCGCTAACGACCTCAAATGTTTTGATCGTTGGGGAAACGGGCACAGGGAAAGAACTTATCGCTCAGGCGATCCATAATTTAAGCGATCGATTTGGAAAGCCCTTCATTTCACTTAACTGCAGTGCGGTCCCTGCTAGTTTATGGGAAAGCACTTTGTTTGGTACGAATAAGGGGAGCTTCACCGGATCGGAAGACATGCCGGGTCTATTCGAACAGGCGGAAGGCGGAACTTTATTTCTGGATGAAATCAATTCACTGGATATGAATCTTCAGGTGAAGCTTCTGAAGGCGATTGAAGAGAAAACGATCAGGAGACTGGGCGGGAAGAAAAATATCCGCTTGGACATCAGGGTGATTTCAGCAACCAATGAGGTACCGGATATTTTACTGGCGGAGAAACGGTTGCGGGAAGATTTATTCTATAGAATCGGTGTCGTACAGATTGACTTGCCAAACTTGATGGATAGAAAAGAGGATATAGAAGTCCTTGTTGATCATTATCTGAATTTTTACAACAATACGATGAATATATATATCGACGGTCTTCAGGATGAAGTGCTGGAGTGTTTCAAAAGATATCCATGGCCAGGGAATATCAGGGAATTGAAAAATGCGGTTGAGACGGCATATAATCATGTCCAGTCCAGTAGAATCACCCTTGATGATATTCCTGGAAGAATAAGAGATTATACTGAAGCTCCAATGGCTAATAACAACAGTCTTAATGTGGATTCCTTAAAAGATGCGGTTCAGCAATATGAAAAAGAGATCATTGTGAGTCAGTTGAAAAATACGAATGGGAAAATGGCGGAATCTGCCAGACAGCTTGGTATCTCCAAACAATTATTGAAATATAAAATGGAAAAACATAAATTGCGGTAAAAATTCTTTTACGCTAGAGGTAAAAATTTCACCACTTTTTATTGGATTTGGATAATCAAAGGGTCACGATTCTAGACGCTAAATAGAATCGTGACCCTTTTTTGCCTTGTGTGCAGGGGAATATGCCAGTGATGTTAAAAATAATTAAAATATTGTTAAGATTGGCACGGCATTTGCTTATATAAGTGATAGGCGTATTAAAAGCTGGTTTCATTAAGTGATAAAAAATAGAGGTGAATGGATGAATACAAACAAGATAGTACGTGACAGCCTTATTTTTGGTTTTGCTTTATTTGCCGTATTTTTTGGGGCTGGCAACCTGATTTTTCCTCCGTCGATCGGACTTGCGTCAGGGTCGGATTGGCTTCCGGCTCTAGCGGGCTTCATTCTTACGGGAATTGTACTCCCTATACTGGGAGTTGTGGCGGTCTTGAATTCAAAAGGGAAATTTGAAGAACTGACAAGGCCGATCAGCACTTGGTTTTATAAGGTATTCAATCTGGTTGTCATGATCGGGATTGCGATGCTCGTCACTGTACCCAGGACGGCCGCTACGACCCATGAAATGGGGGTCCATACATTATTCCCGAATGTCCCTTCTTTCGTGACGATGGTCGTTTTCTTTGGATTGAATTTTTATTTTGCCAGCGATCGATCCAATCTCATTGATAAAGTCGGACAAGTGCTAACGCCTGCTCTGTTCGCCATTCTTCTTTTTATCGTCATCAAAGGCACTATCGATCCACTGGGGGCGCCTGTAAATACGGAAATTCAAAATCCGTTTGGCCACTCGTTTTTTAGTGCTTATCAGACGGGTGATGTGTTCACCGGCCTTCTTTGTGCATCGGTTTTCATTGGCTCGATTGCAGCAAAAGGATATGCGGAACCTTCCAAAATGAAGCAAGTGGTCATGAATGGAACCATAGTGGCTGGTTTGGGATTGCTCATCATATACGGAGGGCTTCTATATATCGGTGCTACAGGAAGCGGATTATTCCCTTATGAAATGGAGAGTGCGCAGCTGGTGACGAGCCTGGTTTATAAACTGCTTGGGGATTACGGCACCATTGCATTGGCTATAGCGGTTTCATTAGCATGCCTTACCACCTCAATTGGAATAACCGCTTCAATTGCAGATTTCCTTAGCGGGTTGACGAAACAAAAAGTGAGTTACCGCAATTGGGTAATCGTCGTTTGTGCCATTGGAGTGTTGATGGGGCTAATGGGTGTCGAAAAGATCATCGACTATTCCGTACCGTTATTCATGGGAATTTACCCTGTTTCGATAGTGATTGTCTTACTTGGCGTTTTCCGCAGGTACATACCAAACGCGGGTGCCTATAAGGGGTCGGTCCTGGCCACTTTCATCATCAGTTTATGCGAAACATTGGAAAGCGTCGGTATCCATATGGGATTCATGAATGATTTCATTTCCATCATCCCATTCAGTTCATATGGTTTTGCATGGCTGATTCCAGCCGTACTGGGATTCGTCGTGGGAACGTTCATTCACGGAAAACAGGCTCAGGGAACTCCTTCAAGCCCCATGACTGGTGAAAACCATTTATCTTAATTGTTGGGAAACGGCATAAGGTTTAAATATGGAAGGATGAAGGGAAGTTTCCACGTTCATCATGTTGGATTTTACTTATTAAGGAGAGGGAAAGTATGATTGAAAATAAACGAAATATGAATTTTATTTATATAAATGGGAAAATATTTACATCGAATCCAAAACAACCTTATGCGACTGCCATGGTTGTTCGTAATGGGCGCATCGAGTGGGTAGGAGAACAGTCAGAGACAGACGGAATGAATGGGGAACAGATTGATCTTCAAGGGCGGCGGGTGCTTCCCGGATTAATAGATTCACATCTTCATCCGCTATTTTTAGCGAAGGCGGCCAAGCAAATTCCATGTATGCCACCTGTCGTTGAATCGATTGAGGATTTGATCAAGGCCGTTCGTGAACAGTGTGAATCCCAAAAATCAGGGGATTGGATTGAAAGCTGGGGATATGATGAAGGGAAATTGACGGAAGGACGGTCCCCTTCACGCTACGATCTGGATAGGGCGACGACGGAAGTACCTGTGGTAATAACCCGGACCTGCGGCCATATAATTGTCGTGAACAGCAAGGCATTGGAATTGGCGGGAATTACAAAGGACACGCTAAATCCAGCAGGGGGAGAGATTGACAGGGATTCAGAAGGGGAGCCGACCGGAATATTACGGGAAAATGCAAAAGAACTGGTCAATAAAGTGATGCCGGTTCAAACATTCGAAGAAGAAACAGATACTCTCGCCGAATTGAGTCCTAAATTATTAGCACATGGGATTACTGCAATCACTGAACTCCTGGCAAGGACCAAGCCGATCGATTACTTGGATTTGTATAGGGCTGCGAGCGAAAAGGGTTTAAAGCAACGTACTGTTTTATACTATATTTGGGAAGATATGAAGAATGATATGATCCTGGATAAGGGTAAAACAAACAGAGAAAACCAGAATCATATCGGTGGGGTTAAGTTATTCTCGGATGGCAGCGTGTCGGGGCAAACCGCGTGGGTCGACCCTCCATTTTTAGGCGAAGAAAAGAACCAGGGCATTCAGATGACCTCAGAGGCGGAGTTGTTAAGTGCAGCTGAGGCAGCCAGGGAAAACAATATACAATTGGTCATACATGCAATGGGGGAGCAAGCGATCGATATGATCGTGAATACCTTTTACGGAAAAACGGGATGGATCGCTGATGGTCCATCAATAAGAATCGAACATGCAGCCATGCCTAAAAAGCAAGCACTTCAGCGAGCAGCAGAAACGGGTATCGCTTTTGTTCCTCAACCAATCTTCTTATATGCCGAAATCGAAAGCTATCTTAATAATCTAGGTGCAGAACGCACAAGGCAAACGTACCCCATCCAATCCATGTTAAAGGCAGGCATAAAGCTGGCATTCTCTTCCGATGCACCAGCAACAGCATGGGTTGATCCGGTCAATCCGTTCGTCGGAATCAAGGCAGCCGTCACGCGAATTGCCTATGATGGTACGGACACCGGTCAGGATCAGCGTGTGGATGTACCTACCGCTATTACACTCTACACGCGGGCAGCTCAGGAGATAACGAGAATCCCGGATGTCGGGCAGCTCACTCCCGGCTATCATGCAGACTTCATTGTGCTTGACCAGGATATTTTGGCGATAAGACCGGAGGAAATCGATAGGATTACAGTGGAAGAAACCTATATGGGCGGTTCTTTGGTTTATCAAAAAGAAAAGACGATAAATAAATAGAGGAAATAGGGGCGAAAAGGGAGCGGATTTCCTTTTCGTCCCTTTCGTTTCTTAGAACGGTGTTCAATGGTAGTAAAATTTTTTTTACGCTAGAGGGTGAAAAAATTTACACTTCCATGGTGTATAAGGGGAAAAGGGGTTGCTGTAATCCTATTTTTCAAGAGCGGGAAGGGTAATCCGGAAATTGGCACATAACTTGCTGATTACTAGATAGAGAGATTCTTATAGTTCATATTTGAGGAGGAAATGGTCATGCATAGTTTGAAATTATATCCGGAAATAAAAAGTGTAAGGGAAGATGTGATTGCTTGGCGACGTCATCTTCACCAGCATCCGGAATTATCTTATCAAGAGGAGAAGACATCGCAATTCGTATACGAAACCCTGTTGTCATTTGGAAACCTGGAAGTTACACGTCCGACAAAATATAGTGTGATGGCCTGCTTGATTGGCTCCCAACCTGGGAAAACATTGGGCATCCGTGCAGATATGGATGCGTTGCCGATTGAGGAAGAGAATTCTTTCGATTTTAAATCTCGAACACCAGGTGTCATGCATGCTTGCGGTCATGATGGACATACGGCGATGCTTCTTGGTACGGCGAAAATCCTTTCCGGAATGAAAGATAGCCTGAAAGGTGAAGTCCGCTTCTTTTTTCAGCATGCCGAAGAGTATTTTCCTGGGGGAGCGCAGGAAATGGTCGATGCAGGCGTTATGGAAGGTGTGGATATCGTGATTGGTGCCCACCTCATGTCCACCTTTGAAGTCGGGAAAGTTGGCATCGTATATGGACCGATGATGGCTGCGCCGGATGGTTTCTTTCTGACCGTTAATGGTAAGGGGGGCCATGGTTCTGCACCTCATGAAACAATTGACAGCATCGCGATCGGGGCCCAGGTCGTTACGAATCTTCAATATATCGTTTCCCGCAATACAGATCCGCTCGACAACTTGGTTCTCTCAATTGGAAAGTTCGTTGGAGGGGAAGCGGCCAATGTCATTGCAAACTCCGTAGAGATTAGCGGGACGGTTCGTAGTTTTGATTTGAAATTCCGTGAATCCATGCCAATTCTTATGGAAAGGGTCATCAAAGGCATTACGGAAGCACATGGTGCCTCGTATGAATTTAACTATTTAACTGGATATCGACCAGTCATAAATGACAATGAAGTCACCAAACTCATGGAAGAAACAGTCCGTGAAGTTTATGGAGAAAAGGCTGTCGACCATCAAAAACCGACGATGGGAGCTGAGGACTTTTCGGCTTTCCAACAAAAGGCACCTAGCAATTATTTCTTGATAGGAGCTGGGAATAAGGAAAAGGGAATAACCTATCCCCACCATCATCCGCGTTTTACTTTTGACGAAGATGCCATGGAATACGGTGTTAATATTTTTATCCATGCTGTTCGTAAGATTTTAGGATAGAATCCAAGGAGCAAATCACTGGAGAACATTAGAAATCCTTGCCGGGAAGGAAAAAAGAACTAGAAAGTACATTATCCAAGATCTATGAAAGCACCTTCGCGGACCGTACACTTAATTGGGTATGGTTACGCGAAGGTTTTTTCAAATGGAAGGAATTAAATGGTTTATGGCACTGAATGATTGATGGCATATTGTCATATTCGCTTTCATAAACTGTTACAAGCCAATAGCCAAGGCGAGAAAGGAGTTGATCATGGTTGCTCGAAACCGATTCAACAGCTTTTCTTTATCTGTGTGTGCTTTCTAGGAAATTAAGCCCACAGCTAGAAATATTATGTTAAAATACAACATGGGATTTAAACATCAAAAAAATAGTGGTTTTTCTTAATTCGACCAGATTTTACAATTAAATGGTGAATATTCAGAATTCCGCTGTTTAAAAAAGGGGAGTTAAATAGGAGTATGAGAATCTCAGAATTAAAAAGGAACGCCCTTCAGTCGTTGGGAGGTAAATGGGGAGTAACTGTATCGCTGATGTTGCTTCTGTTCTTGATCAACATCATTTTACCTTTAATTGTCGAAGTGATAGGAAGCGGTGGGTTTTCACAATGGCTCATGCAGGAAGAAACACCGATATGGTCTGATATCTTCAGTCTCGTCTTTTCCATTGCCTTAATCCCGCTTACCATTTCAACCACTTGGTTCTATCTGAATTTGGTTAGGGAAGGAAACCCTGATATTCCAGAAGTATTTGCTATCTATAAAGAAGGCAAAACCTCTTTCAAGCTTATTGGGGCATCCATCTTACAAGGTATTTTCATTTTTTTATGGTCATTATTATTAATCATTCCGGGTATCATCAAAGGCATCGCCTATTCGCAGGTGTTTTTCTTATTGAAGGATCATCCTGAATACACGGTGCTTGAAAGCATTACAGAAAGCAGAAAAAGGATGAAGGGCTTGAAATGGAAGTATTTCCTTATGCACCTAAGCTTCATCGGATGGGGCATTCTTAGCATGTTAACGCTGGGAATTGGTTTACTATGGTTGATTCCTTATGCAGGAACAACAATGGCTGCATTTTATAATGAATTAATTGTGCCACAAGATGACGATCAACAATTAGAGGTATAAAAGATCAACCGATAGCAACTGGCTATCGGTTTTTTTATTCCCGATTCCCCTTAAAAAGGTTAAATTGTTCATTTTGCCTGGTGTATAATAGAATATTGAGAATGCCATTTAGGGGGATTACATAGTGAGTGGGTATAATATTGCGGATATGGTATACCAATTGTTTTGCCTTGTATTTCTAATCCTGATCATCGTGGGAACCGTATCCCTTTTCCGTTCAATCAAGCACCGTAAAACCAGATTGGATATAATGGAAAAGAAGATGGATGATTTGCATGAACTGATTAAAAGGGGCAAAAATTGACGGCTACAGTGCAGCCGTTCAGACTGTAGACAAACTCGAAGAAAAGCGAGTCTGCCTGCAGTTTTTTTTCTTTTAAAAATTCCAGCTTGATTTCAGAAATCCGCTACCTTTCCGCCTGCCACAGCCTCCTCACCGCAAGAGGCTGTGGGGTCTCGGCCAGCCCAGTTATTCGGCAGGAGTGTCACAAATTCACTTAAATCCAGTGAGGGCTTAACTAACCTGACGGCTGCATTGAGCAGCCGTTTTTTTATGCAGTGGATTCATTCCGAATCAAACTCGGGTATTATAAAAATAATTTATACTGAAATAACTTAGTGGAAGGACTTTCACCGAATTTGAAAATGAGGATCGGATTTTAAGCTTCAATTGAGAGACATAAAAAAATAGAAAAAGAAAGGGAATTGTAAAAAAATAAGCAGTTTTACATAGGGTTGTTGGGATTGTGGGGCAAATTTCATGTAAGGCTGCTGGTATGGAAGATGCATGGTTTATTGCGGGATTTTACCCTATAATGGAATAGATGTGTATTTAAGGATATGGTGAAAAAGTCTATCAGGAATGCTCGACCCTTTAACAAATCGACTGAGATGGTAAGCTGAACATTCGATCCTTTTGTTAGGTAACTTTTAAGAAGTGGGAGGAGTCGGTATCATGAAAGAAGTTATTGCAGTAAAAGAAATTACTAGGTTTAAAACACGGACGGAGGAATTTAGTCCGTACGCTTGGTGTAAACGGATGTTAGAAAATGACCCGGTGAGTTATCACGAAGGAACGGATACGTGGAATGTTTTTAAATATGAAGATGTGAAGCGGGTTCTCAGTGATTATAAGCATTTTTCAAGTGTGCGTAAACGAACTACCATATCGGTTGGAACGGATAGTGAGGAAGGTTCTGTGCCTGATAAAATCAAAATTACTGAGGCGGATCCACCTGAGCATAGAAAACGCCGTTCACTGCTGGCCGCAGCATTCACACCTAGAAGTCTTCAAAACTGGGAACCTCGCATTCAGGAAATTACGGATGAGTTGATTGGACAAATGGATGAGGAAACGGAAATCGATATTGTGCAATCATTGGCGAGTCCGCTTCCGATCATTGTCATGTCGGATTTGATGGGCGTTCCCTCGAAAGATCGTTTATTGTTTAAGAAATGGGTGGATACCTTATTTCTTCCTTTTGATAGAGAAAAACAAGAAGAAGTAGATAAATTGAAGCAAGTGGCCGCAAAAGAATACTATCAGTATTTGTATCCGATTGTTGTGCAAAAACGATTGAACCCGGCGGATGATATCATCTCAGATCTATTGAAGTCAGAAGTGGATGGGGAAATGTTTACGGATGATGAGGTTGTCCGGACGACCATGCTGATTTTAGGGGCAGGGGTCGAGACAACTAGTCATTTACTGGCCAATAGCTTTTATTCCCTGCTATATGATGACAAGGAAGTTTATCAAGAGTTACATGAAAACCTGGATTTAGTTCCACAGGCGGTCGAAGAAATGCTCCGATTCCGATTCAATCTTATTAAATTAGATCGTACCGTAAAGGAAGATAACGATCTATTGGGAGTGGAATTGAAAGAAGGGGATAACGTGGTTGTTTGGATGAGTGCAGCTAATATGGATGAAGAGATGTTTGAAGACCCCTTCACCCTTAATATTCACCGCCCTAATAATAAGAAGCATCTCACCTTCGGAAATGGCCCGCATTTCTGCCTGGGAGCGCCGCTAGCCAGGCTGGAAGCGAAGATTGCACTAACTGCCTTCCTGAAGAAATTCAAGCATATTGAAGCGGTGCCATCGTTCCAGTTAGAAGAGAATCTTACCGATTCAGCGACCGGGCAAACTTTGACATCACTACCGCTTAAGGCAAGCCGCATTTAAAAAACGAAAAACCTTGTGCCCTAACCTGCATAAGGTTTTTTTCTTTTTGCATGTTGAATGGCACCCGTTAAATCGAGTTGATGTTCCTGTAGTCGTCGGGAAATCTTATAGTAACCTGAAGTTGAGGTGACAATGACGAATGGAGTAGTATGATAAAGTAGTAAATTTTGTGCCCAGGCAAATTCCTGAATTCGGTTGGCGGGCGATTACACTCACCATGCAATGAAGAAGATATGATAAAATGGAAATTTCCATATGAATCGGTTTTAAATAAGTGAAAGGATGTTATTATGAAATTAAAGCAGCAATTAACCATTGCCTTTTTAATAAGTGTACTTTCTTTAATCGGGTTCAGTTTCATGGCATTTACCATAAGTGCAAATGAATACCTGAAATTTGATGAAGATGTGATTTCCTTGGTGCAGGGATGGGAGTCTCCACTTCTCACGGACATCATGAAGTTCTTTACCTACATAGGTTCAACCGTTTCCCTGATCATCCTTTCCTTGATCATTTTGTTTTTCTTATATAGGGTTTTGAAGCATCGTTTGGAACTGGTCTTATTCACTGCAGTCATGGTTGGTTCACCTCTTCTCAATTTGATGGTTAAGCTATTGTTTCAACGCGCCCGGCCCGATTTACATCGACTCATCGAAATTGGGGGGTACAGTTTCCCTAGTGGACATGCCATGAATGCATTTTCCTTATACGGTATTCTTACATTTTTGCTATGGCGTCACATTACGGCTAGGTGGGCAAGGATTCTATTGATTCTGATCAGCATGATCATGATTCTCTCGATAGGTATTAGCCGTATATACTTGGGGGTCCATTATCCTAGTGATATCATTGCCGGATATTTGGCGGGTGGTTGTTGGATCGCAATTGCCATTTGGTTTTTTCAAAGGTATCAAGACCGCCGGAAGAACAAAGGTCGTTAATAAAGGGAGCAAGATTATTGCAAGATAAGCAGCCGGCGGGTAACAAGTCAGCTGCTGATTCAAGAAAGTTAGGAGCGTATTAAATGGAAAACTGGATTACGGAATTCATGAACGATTTTGGGTATATAGGAATCTTTCTATTAATAGCATTGGAAAATATTTTCCCGCCGATCCCGTCAGAGGTCATTCTTACATTTGGCGGCTACATGACAACAAAAGCGGATATGACGATTATTGGCGTCGTGATTGCTGCGACTATAGGGTCAGTGGCAGGGGCAGTCGTCCTTTATGGAATTGGTTTACTTCTTGATGTTAAGGTCATTGAAAGGTTCGTGGAAAGATGGGGCCATATTCTTCGGTTAACGGTATCGGACGTCCATAAGGCGAATTCATGGTTTGACAAGTACGGGGCATGGACCGTGTTTTTCTGCAGGCTGGTTCCGTTGATCAGAAGCTTGATTTCAATTCCTGCAGGTATGTCCCATATGAGCTTTTGGCTCTTTCTGCTTTACACAACATCCGGAACATTAATTTGGAACATCATCTTAGTCAATATCGGGGCAGCTGTTGGGTCTTCCTGGGAAGATATAGTAGGATATATGGACATTTATTCAAACATCGTTTATGCGATATTGGCTTTGTTATTGATTACTTTCGTTGTTTTGATTTTGAGAAGGAACAAAGGCAAAGTATAATTTCAGTTTAGTTGATTGGGCCGTTATAATCGGCACTTCATTACATAACGGAAAATAACCGCCAAAGGCTGTCATTGCGACAGCCTTTTTCTTATGGAAGGAAGTAGGCTGAACTCAGAATAAAGGGGGAATGCTTTGGGCAAAATGAGTGAAACGAAAAAGGAATGAGGTTCGGAATATGGCTTCTTTTTTCAAACAAAAGAGACAAGTAAAGCAACGTGAAAAGAAGAAGGAAGATGAAAATCAATCCAAAAGCAAAACGCCAATTTATATTGAAAGTTCCCTTTCTGCCAATCTGGAAATCGTGAAGAAAAAGACGGGAAAAAGTCCTGACATCATTATCCGAACGTTGAAAATCGGTCAAAATCCAGAGATAAAAACAACTATTTTGTATGTGCAGGGTCTGATTGATAATCCTAGCGTAACGGACTTTTTAATTGAATCAATCATGAAAAATCCTCACCTATCAAAAAACATACTTCCACTGGAAGCATTGGAAATTATCTCTGAGGACGTGGTTTCCCTCGGTGGCGTGGAAAGGGTCACGGACTGGGAAAAACTATTTTTGACTTTATTATCAGGGGACAGCATCATTTTTGTTGATGGAGTAAACATCGCCCTTGTTGCCAGTACAAGAGGAGGAGAGAAGCGCTCGATTCAGGAACCGAGCACGCATTTGACTGTCCGGGGATCTAGGGAAGGGTTTACGGAATCGAATGGAACGAACATCGCCATGTTACGCCGCATCATCAATACACCGGATTTATGGATAGAGTCGATGAAAATAGGCACTGTGACAAAAACGGACGTTTCCATCATGTATATAAATGGAATTGTCAAGGAAGGGATTGTCGAGGAGGTCAAGAAGCGCTTAAATCGAATTAACATCGATAGCATTCTTGAATCAGGATATATTGAACAATTGATAGAAGACCAGGTCATGACCCCATTCCCAACCCTTAACCATACAGAAAGACCGGATATGGTTGCGGGAAATCTTCTGGAAGGAAGAGTGGCGATATTCGTTAATGGAACGCCTTTCGTCTTGGTGGCCCCGGCAATATTCGTACAGTTTTTTCAATCTGTCGAAGACTACTATAATCGCTTTGACATTGCATCTGCCACACGTTTTTTACGGATCATCGTTTTCATCATCTCGATAGTCGGGCCGGCTGTCTATGTTGCAGCCACGACTTTTCATCAGGAAATGATTCCAACGAAGTTGCTGGTCATTGTAGCGGCCCAAAGGGAAACGGTTCCTTTGCCTGCCGTCGTTGAAGCGCTTCTTATGGAAATGACCTTTGAAATATTACGGGAAGCAAGTCTTCGGATGCCAAAGGCCGTTGGTTCGACGATGTCCATTGTCGGAGCATTGGTCATCGGGCAGGCGGCCGTCCAGGCTGGTATCGTATCTCCGGCAATGGTCATCATCGTCTCGATCACGGCAATCGCCAGTTTTGCAACCCCTTCTTATGCCATAGCAATATCTGCCCGCATTGTCCGGTTCGGATTCATCATTTGTGCCGGCACATTAGGTTTTTATGGGATGATTTTAGCCTTTATCATTCTCATCGTCCATTTATGCAGCCTGCGTTCACTTGGAGTTCCTTATATGACACCGCTCGCCCCTCTGAATCCTGAAGGGCTGGGCGACACATTCTTCAGAAGACCTATGTGGGCATTCAAGGAAAGGCCTAAATTTTTAACCAACGAAAATAATCTGATAAGGGAAGGCGACAATCAAAGACCACTGCCTCCTGAATCGCGTGGAATGAAAACTTCTGACGGGAAAAAAGGTGAAGGCAATGAATCGTAAAAGATTAGTTCTGCTCTTGATGATGTTGATTGCAACCATATTCACCACAGGCTGCTGGGATAAAACAGAGTTAAACGAAATGGCCATCGTCTCGGCGGTTGGACTCGATAGAAATAAAGAAGGAAAGTTAGTGGGAACGTTCCAAATCATTAATCCAAGCAATGTAGCGGGAGCTCTTCAGGGCGGAGGCGGAACGAATCCACCGATATCCATTTATAGGGCTGCTGGAAATAATATACTTGAACTGGATAATATCGCTTCAACTAAAATCTCGCGAGATATGTATTTTGCCCATGCCAACTTGATTGTCATCAGTGAGGAACTAGCAAAAGAAGAGGGCCTCAACGATATTTTCGACGCATTTGAGCGCTCCCCGGAATTCAGGGCAACTACGAGGATCGTGATTGCCCGGGGTGTGAAAGCAAGGGATATTGTCGAAACTTTAACCGCAATCGATAAGGTATCTGCTGAGAAAGTCATTAGGACGATTGAAACCACTGAAAAAACCCAGGGGAAAAATATTAGCATCAATCTCCAAGAGGTGATCAAAAATCTGCTTAGTACCGGAAAAGAACCGATAATAAGCGGTTTTACCGTGAAAGGAAACACAGGTAAAGAGGATAAAATGGAGAATACCATGTCCTCGGATATTGAGGCAAACCCTAATGCAGCAGGGATAGGTGTTTTTAAAGATGGGAAATTGATTGACTGGCTGGATGGCGCTAAGGCAATAGGATCAATGTGGGTATTGGATAGGATTGAAAATACCCATTTAAACCTTGATTGGGAGGGGAAAAAAGACGCAATCACCTATTCAGTTATTCGCCAAAAAACCAACGTCGGAGCAAAATTGGTAAACGGCAAACCGAAAATATCGATAAAGGTCCATGCAGAGGGAGATATCCGGGAGGTGAATGTTCCTTTAAATCTAACCGATATGCATGTTCTGATAGATATTGAAAAGAAGTTAGCGAAAGAATTGAAGAAGGAGATGGAAGATGCGATCGTTCGGGCACAAAAAAATAAATCCGATATTTTTGGCTTTGGGGAGCTCATGCACGAATCCCATCCGAAAGAATGGAAGAAGTTGGAGAAAAATTGGGACGATGATTCTTTTCCTAAACTGGAAGTTGATGTGCAGGTAGAAACTTTCATTCGCCGTACCGGATTACGTAATAAACCGTATCTTTCGAATTTAAAAAAGGATGATCAATAAAAGGAAAGGAAGTGGCATCCTTATGGAAAAGGCAAATATCAGCGGTTACCAGCTGTTCGTCCTTATTTTCCTGTTTGAAATGGGCAGTGCACTTTTGGTTGGGCTTGCAGGTGAAGCCAAGCAGGCTGCCTGGCTGGTCATCCTTATCGCGATGATAGGCGGATTTTTATTATTTTTCATTTATTATGGCCTTTTTCAATACTACCCTGATCAGTTGTTAACGGAATTTGTACGAAATATATTGGGGAATTTTCTAGGCAGGATCGTAGCTTTTCTATACATCCTTTATTTCATCTATCTTGCTGCAAGGGTGCTGAGGGATTTCGGAGATACGCTGCTTACTTTTGCCTATCCTCGTATTCCGTTATTTGTTGCGAACGCTGTATTTATTTTAGTCGTGGTGTATACGGTCCGTAAAGGGATAGAAGTATTGACGAGGACGGGGGAACTATTCTTTGTCTTGGAGAATTTACTTTTAATGACCTTCATGCTTCTGATTATTGCTTCAGGCATGATCCATTTAAACAACTTAAAACCCATTTTTGAAATTAGTGGGACAGAGATGATGAAAATGGGTTTCACTAAAACCGTTTTCTTTCCATTTGGCGAGATCATAGTGTTTTTAATGATTTTTCCTTATTTAAATGAACCTCAGCGACTGAAAAAAATTGGGATATGGAGCTTGGCGACAAGCGGTATTTTTCTCGCGATAATAATGGCTGTGAATGTTGCTGTACTTGGGGTGGACCTTACAACACGTTCGCAATACCCTCTTCTTACCCTTATTCAGTCCATAGAGGTCGCGGGCTTTCTCGAACGTCTCGATGTGTACTTTTTGTTTTTGTTGATGATTGGCGGGTTCATCAAGATAAGTGTATTTACTTATGTGGCGGTAACGGGTACGGCGAATATTTTCAATGTTAAACAGCCCTCCAGACTTGCATACCCTGTTGGCTTTGTCATTTTACTGATTTCCATAATAATAGCAAGCAGCTATACGGAACATATGCATGAAGGGCTAGGAGCCGTACCGATATACATTCACCTCCCATTTCAGGTGATCATTCCGTTGCTTCTCTTGATCATTGCCTTTTTTAAGAATCGAAAAAAAAGGAAGACAAGCACCAAAAAAAGTTCCTGAAAGGCGGAGTTGATCAAAAATGAAATTCTTCGGTATTACGCTTTTGCTTCTAATCCCTTTAGTGGTCATATCTTTAGGTATGGATATTCTATTGGGATTTGATTTGGATAATTCAATCAAGCATGCCTTTAACCCATTTTTGGTGAAGGACCCCGCTGAACTTATCCTTTTTTTCATTCTTTTTGCATTCCTTGTGTTCAGCTTCTTTTATCGAAAAAAAAAGAAAGGCAACGCCAAAGGACAACAATGATGGTGCAAATTCGCCTTGCTGAAATAGAGATGAACTCCGAATTTGGGAGTTTGTCTTTTTGCTTTTTTCCACCTTGCAAACGCATTTCATAGTATGATGATTAAATGAGATATTTTCAGCGGAATGTAAAATCATTCAACAACAAAACCCCGGGAGGAAGACGGCAACTTGGATATCAAATTGAATCAAAAAATCATAAAAGACATGTGCGGGGCCGTCTCCTTCAAAAGAGGGGAAGCTTTTCAGCGTGCCAATAAAGTGAAATTTGAAAGCTACCGTCAAGATGGTTGTGAAGCAACGGTTAAAGGCAAGGAAGACTTCCATGTCACGATTGAAACGGATGCTGTAGGCGGATTTCAGACGAAATGCAGCTGTCCTACGCTAGCTTCCTTCCATCGGGATTGTCAGCATATTGCAGCCGTCCTGCTGTCGGTTTACGACCATCAGCAAGGTGGAACGATCCCTGAGGGCCTGCATTCAACCGTTTCTAATGCTTCAGCCAATAAGCAGTTGTCAGAGGGCTTGCTGACCCTTTTCGATAATCAGCCTGTCCGCAAAAGCGGCCATCAGCGCCACTTTGAAAATAGAAAGGTGCTTGAAGCAGAGTTTACGTGCAAACCAGTATGGATGGGCACGGACCAATATATGTTAGGACTGGAAATGAAAATCGGTGCTTACAATGTGTCGAATATTCGGGATTTCCTGAAGCGAGTTAAAGACGGAAAATCTGCCGAAGTGTCCCATTCATTTATATATGACCCGATATTGCATTGTTTTCAGAATGAAAATGATTCCGTGCTTCAGGAACTCATTACGGTGATATCGGATGAAAAAGTCTATGTTGACGCCCTGATGGATAAATCTGAATATACATTGGATAATCATTTATTACTTTTGCCTCCATCTTCTTTTCGAAGGCTTGTCCCCATCCTTGAAGTAGCGCCAATGGTGAAGCTTGCCTATGGTAGCCTTACATACAATGGCTTTCGTTTATCGAATGGACCGCTTCCTTTACAGTTTGAATTTACCGAAAGCGAGGTCAAAGGATATCAACTGAATATTAAAAGGCTGCACGAAATGATCGTCATGATTGCATACACATTGGTTCTATTTGAAGGGAAATTGGTTCAGCTTGAAGATGGGGATTTCCAACGCCTTTCAGAGTTGAAGCAAATGATGGAGGATTCGGGGATGGTTCAAATTCCAATCCATCATGACCAGCTGGAACTATTCCTGGACAAAGTGGTACCAGGTTTGAAAAAACTCGGTGAAGTTCATATAGCAAGAACCATCACCGAATTGTTTTTGAAGACACCGCTGGTTGCAAAGCTATACTTGGATCGAGTAAAAAACAGGCTGCTTGCGGGGCTGGAATTTCACTATGAAAATATCGTGATTAACCCTTTGGAAAAGCAGGAGTCAAAGGTTATAAGGGATGTTGAGAAGGAGTCGGAGATACTGAAGCTGATGGAGGATAGCCAGTTTGCCAAGACGGACGGCGGCTATTTCTTGCATAATGAAGAGTTGGAGTATGAGTTTTTGTACCACATCGTTCCGAAACTTCAAAAGCTGGTACAAATCTATGCCACGACGGCAGTAAGAAACCGGATTTCCCGTGGAAATGCTGCACCGCGCATAAGGGTTAATATTAAAAAAGAACGTACTAATTGGCTCGAATTCAAATTTGAAATGGATGATATCCCGGATAAACAAATTCGTGAGGTCTTAGCAGCGCTTGAAGAAAAGAGGAAGTACTATCGTTTAAGGAATGGATCGCTGCTTTCCCTTGAAACAAGGGAATACGAGGAAATCAATCGTTTTCTGAATGCACTTCCTGTACAGGATGAAGACCTGGAGAGCACGCTGAACATGCCAATCGTAAAAGGGCTTCAGCTCCTTGATTCCGTGAATGACAGCCAAACATTCACAATGGAGGAGTCATTCCGTCAGTTTTTGGATAACATCGGGAATCCGGGCTCCTTGGAGTTCACGGTGCCAAATAGTCTGGTCCCTATCTTGCGCGAGTATCAAAAAAACGGCTATAAATGGATGAAAATCCTTGCCCAATACGGTTTTGGCGGAATTCTTGCTGATGATATGGGACTGGGAAAAACACTGCAAAGCATCGCGTTCATTTTATCCGAGCTGCCTGACATCCGTGAGAAAAGGGTTCCGGCGCTTATTGTCTGCCCATCATCATTGACCTACAATTGGCTGAGCGAATTCACTAAATTCGCTCCTGATATACAAGCCGTCGTCATTGATGGCGACAAGACTGAAAGGACGAAGCTGCTTAAGGAAGCGAAGGATGTGGATGTAGTGATCACCTCTTATCCATTGCTCCGGAAAGACATCGCATCGTTTGAAAAGCAGGACTTCCATACGGTGTTTTTCGATGAGGCACAGGCCTTTAAGAACCCAGTGACACAAACGGCACGAGCGGCCAAGAAGATAAATGCTGCACATCGCTTCGCGTTGACTGGTACGCCTATCGAGAATTCACTAGAAGAGCTCTGGTCCCTTTTCCACGTCGTATTCCCTGAACTATTCATGGGGTTAAAGGAGTATAGCAATCTCTCAAGGAAGCAGATTTCCCGCAGGATACGCCCATTTTTGCTGCGGAGAATGAAAGAGGACGTGCTAGGTGAACTTCCGGAAAAAATCGAGTCGCTGGAATCGATGGAACTGCTTCCTGATCAGAAGAAACTGTACGGCGCCTATCTGGCGAAGCTGCGGCATGATACGCTGAAACACCTGGATAAGGACACCCTCCGGAAAAATCGGATCAGGATCCTCGCTGGCTTGACCCGGCTTAGGCAAATATGCTGTCACCCCGCCTTGTTTGTGGACGGATATAAAGGCAGTTCAGCTAAATATGAGCAACTGATGCAAATTGTCGAAGAATCGAAGCATTCTGGAAGACGGGTGCTGATTTTCTCGCAATTTACAAAAATGCTTCAAATTATCGGCAGGGATTTGGCCATGAAGGGACAACCTTTTTTCTACCTGGATGGAAAAACCCCATCAAAGGAACGTGTGGAAATCTGCAATCGATTTAATGCAGGAGAGCGGGATATATTCCTCATTTCATTGAAAGCGGGGGGGACGGGTCTCAACCTGACAGGTGCCGATACAGTCATTCTATATGACCTTTGGTGGAATCCGGCAGTTGAAGAACAAGCCGCGGACCGTGCCCATCGAATGGGACAGAAGAATGCTGTTCAAGTCATCAAACTTATTGCCCGTGGTACAATCGAAGAAAAAATGAATGAACTTCAAGAGAAAAAGAGACACCTTATTGAAGAAATCATCGACCCTGGAGACAAATCGTCGTCTGCACTTACAGAAGAGGATATCAGGGAAATCTTGATGATATAAGGGAACAGCTGAAGGTAATCTTATTAATGAATCGAATAGTTCAGTTATGGAGCAGTCCTTTGTAAATGAGGAGTGCTTCTTTTATTTTTAAAAGAAAAGGATATTACGGTAACAATAATAATATAATAAAAAACAACAATGTTTTATTGTAAAACGATAAAAATTGTGTTAAATTCAAATTGATAAAAAATAAATGAGGTGCTTTTTATGAAACAAGTGTCAACGATCTTTTTGAAGATAGCCGTTATTCTTATTGGAATGCCGATTCTTGCTTTGTGCATCTTTGTGGTGCCTGAGATTGCGAATTTTGCAGCAGAATTATATCCGGATATGACTTATTTGAAATATCTCGTTTTAATCGATTTGTATGCATCGGCGATACCTTTTTACTTCGCTCTATATCAAGCCTTTAAACTTTTAAGCTATATTGACAAGAACAAAGCTTTCTCGGAATTATCTGTAAGAGCTTTAAAGACAATAAAAAATTGTGCAATCACAATCAGCAGCTTGTATGTGGTAGGAATGCCGCTCTTTTATCTCATTGCGGAGATGGACGACGCCCCAGGCATCATAGTAATCGGATTGGTCATCATTTTTGCTTCAATGGTGATTGCAGTCTTTGCTGCTGTTCTTCAAAGGCTTTTGCAAGAGGCCATCGATATAAAATCAGAAAATGACTTAATAGTCTGAGGTGAATAAAATGGCAATTATAATCAATATTGATGTAATGCTGGCTAAAAGGAAAATGAGTGTTACAGAACTTTCTGAGAGGGTTGGAATAACGATGGCTAACCTTTCCATATTGAAAAACGGCAAGGCAAAAGCGATTCGATTATCAACTTTAGAGGCGATTTGCAAGGCGTTAGAATGTCAACCCGGAGATATTTTAGAATACCGTAATGATGAAGACACCCAAGGATAATGGTAAAGGGGAGTAAAACATGAATTTTTTAACCATTAAAAAAGTGGAAACACCAATCATGCGAGCACTAAAACAACTCGTTCGGTTTGGTTGGGAGCAGGCCCTGTCATGTTTGTTTCCTGCCGTTATTTTTGCTTCTTTGGCTATTACAAAATTCATACCGCTTCCCTTCCTGCCGCGGTATGACTGGCTGCTCATCATCTGCCTTCTGATGCAGTGGTGGATGCTGCGTTCCGGGCTTGAAACACGGGATGAACTAAAGGTTATCACATTGTTCCACCTTATTGGACTTGCTCTTGAACTTTTCAAGGTACATATGGGCTCCTGGACTTATCCAGAGGAAGGTATTTTTAAGATCTTTGGAGTGCCTCTGTATAGCGGATTCATGTACGCAAGTGTAGCGAGTTATCTTTGCCAGGCGTGGAGGAGGTTAAAGGTTGAACTTGTCAAGTGGCCGCCGTTTTTGGTCGTTGTATCTCTTGCAGCTGCGATTTATTTGAATTTTTTCACCCACCATTATTGGATTGATGTTCGTTGGTGGTTATCTGGACTTGTCATCATCGTCTTTTGGCGGTCATGGGTCACATACGAGGTTGGTGGAGCTCGATATCGTATGCCAATCGCGCTTTCTTTTGTGCTCATCGGATTTTTTATATGGATAGCCGAAAATATCGCAACGTTCTTTGGGGCATGGGAATATCCAAACCAAACCGATGCATGGAGTCTTGTTCATCTAGGAAAGGTAAGCTCATGGCTCTTATTAGTAATTGTTAGCTTTCTTATAGTAGCGACGCTAAAGCAGGTTAAAGGGAAAGATTCCACTAAGATGGATGCTAATCATTTTTTATAAAATGACTTCACACAAGAAAATAAATAAGTAAAGACGACACATTAATTCGATATATCAAAATTGTGTCGTCTTTGTTTTTCTATGCTTTTATATACTAGATAACCTAATGGTAATGCGGTGTCATATTCCGAATTTCTATAGACAAAAGTAAAATCACCTTCACTCATTTTTATGAAACAAGTTTTAATCCCACTGCTGCGCCAAGGACCATGGCTATAAAAACGACTCTTCGCCAATCTTTGGATTCCCCATATAATAGCATCCCGATTATCGCTCCGCCTGATGCGCCGATTCCTGTCCAGATAGCATAAGCAGTCCCCATCGGCAAGGTTTTCATGGCATAAGCAAGAAAAAGGAAACTTGCTCCAAATCCGATGAACAACAGCAGCAAGGATTGCCAATTACGGTCTTTGTGCAATTTATTTATCATCGCAACCCCAAACATCTCAAATAGCCCCGCTAAGATTAAAGAGACCCAAGCCATTATGATTCATCCCCTTTCTCTGCCTTATCATCAGTCACTAGCTTCAAGCCAATCACCCCTGATAATAAAAGGAGGATCAATAGCGTTTTGCTCAGCTTGAAGGATTCTCCAAAGAAAATGATTTCTGAAAAAACGGTACCGGCTGTCCCCATACCGACAAAAACGGCATATACCGTACCGACAGGAAGCTTCCTGCCAGCCATTATCATCAAGTAAAAACTGATGATGATCGAAATGACCGTTCCAGACCAAGTCCAAAAGTCATCTGCATGTTTTAAGCCAATTACCCAAAATACTTCAAAAAAAGCTGCAATAAATACTTTAATCCAGTTTGTGCTCATGAATACCGCACCTCCAATTTTATTCTTTACCAAAAAAAACAAAAAAAGCCCAAGAGATAACCGTTAAACAGTTTCTCCCAGGCTTTTATCCTTCCGTGGCACAGCATGCTGTGAGTTTTCTCTCGGACCAGACCAGCAATAGACGCACTGCGGAACCCTAGAAAACCTTTGACATATGCAATTACCTTTCATTATACATACTTTTTGAACTTACTCAAGGTATAAGTTTAATGAAAAAAATGGATGGCGAGCTTTTTGCTTCACTAAATAATCATTAATTTTTCATGACCTATCAATGCAAAAAAGAACATAGTCAGGTCGAAAAAGCCCCGCTAAAATTTCGGGGCTTTTTTGACTTGCTATTTAGGCACTCACTATCCGTTTCCGGGATGGACCTTCTTTTTTATGTGATACATAGCTATGCAGGATCATTCCTATGATGACGATAAAGATGCCGAACCATGATAACGGAGAAGGAATCGGTAAAGATAGGAATAGTAATTCGCCAGCCAGTGCAAAAAGGACCTCCATCGATTGTGTAGCTTCGACTGAAGCTAATTTCTGCATATTTCCACTTACCAAATCGGTCGCTTTGAAAAAAAGGACTGTGGCAATGACACCTGAAAATAGTGCGACCAAAAGGGATTGGAAACTCTGCATCTTCGTCGGTGCCCCTACTGTAAAGAAACCGTACAATGAAAGCAGGAACCAGAATGGCAAACTCGCCAAAGTCATTCCCAATACACGCTGGTAAGCATCTAAACGACCTTCGGATACTTCCATCATTTTGCGATTTCCCAAAGGATATGCAAACGAAGCGATGACGATTGGAATCACTCCCAGCCAAAGATTGGCCATTGAAATGTGTTTAGTATGTTCCAGTTGCATCAGGATGATCCCAAGCAGAATGATCATGGACATGAGGAGGCCTTTCACAGAAACCCTTCCTCTTTGCCTTTCGATCCCATCTTTCGTTTGGACACTTTCAAAAAACAGCGGCGCAAGCAGCGCACCCGAAATGATCGTGATTTGCCAAGTGCCGGCGATCAGCCAGCCAGGTGAGTAGGCGGACGCAAAGCATAAAGGAGCATAAAATAACCCAAATCCGACAAAACTCCAAAGCAGCCAAGGACCTGGCTTTTCTCTCATCACTTGTAAAAGGGGACGCAGGTTTTTTCTGCTCAATACGATACACAACAGAAATGGCACCATGAAGAAATAACGCAGCGAAGCACTCCAAATCCAACTTCCGCCAGACAACTCCATGGCCTGATTCAAAACAAACGTAAATGCAAAAAAGAAAGCAGAACAAATACCTAATATAATCGGACGCAATTGACTCACCTCAATCTGTTTTATGAGTCAGTAAGACTCTGGAAGGATGGCAATCGTTTCGGCTTTCTGAATCCACTGTTTTAAAAGCGGAATGAATTTTCGGAATATTATAAGCGATCAATTTAAATTTTCCTTCAAAAGCAAAAGAAAATCAACAGGATTCTTTTAGGCTAGTGAAATTCATTCTTCATGATTCGACATGACATAAAAAGAATGCTTGTTGGAATTAAATGAAGGCGTTTCCATTTCAATATCCATTTTAACAATATATACCAACTAAAGAAGCGGGAAACGTTGTCATGACGCGTGTTATGAAGGTATTACTAATATTTTATATAAAAATCATATAGAGGCAGATAATATATGAAGATACGAGAATTGACGAATATGGTAGGTAGTGGTATCTTAATAGAAGTGCAAATAATGTCGAATGGTGACGAAATATATAAATACAACATTCGCAAGAAAGTTAGTGGGGTAAATTAAATGAAATCTACAGGTATTGTACGTAAAGTTGACGAATTAGGACGGGTAGTCATTCCAATTGAACTGCGCCGAACATTAGGAATTAATGAGAAAGACGCTCTGGAGATTTATGTAGAACAAGAGCGCATCATCCTTCAAAAATATAAACCAAACATGACTTGTCAGGTTACAGGTGAAGTTTCCGATGACAATATGAAACTTGCTGACGGTAAATTAATACTTAGCCCTGAAGGTGCCGAACTTCTAATTAAAGAAATTCAAGCCAGCATGGAAACTGCTAAATAATTAATATACTAGATACATAGCATCCAAGTGTAGGGAAGGTTTTCCCTACACTTTTTTATATTAAATGGTGAAATAATAAAAATGGTTCGATTCACGGACGAAACCAATTCTTTCATAAAGTTTCTGTGCGTTTACATTATCCTTGCCTGTCTCCAGTGAAACTCCTTTGGCACCTGTTTCGCGTGCAAATGTGATGGCCGCGTTCAATAACTCCTCGCCAAATCCCTTTTTGCGGGCGGACTCCTTCACGAATAAATCATTCAATACCCATGACCGCATCATACTCACAGATGAAAAAGAAGGATATAATTGTACAAAGCCAATAGGATTTCCTTCATCATAGGCCATAAAAACCACAGACTCCCCATTTTTCAGCCTTTCCCTTAAAAACTCGCTTGCACGACCAGGATCAGAGGTTTGCTCATAAAACACTCTGTATAAATCAAAAAGTTCCGTCAGTGATTCCAGCTCATGTAATGTAGCCTTCTGTATGCTCATAAATGGCCCCCCAATTGTTAGAATACTCTAAATTTACCATTTAATCATACTTCCCGCCAAATTCAGGACCACATTTTCCGGCGCCAAAAATCAGGATGGAGCCTAAAAAGGTGCCATCCTACATGAAAAGGGCTATTAAACCCAAGTTGGGCTGTAAACTCATGGATTATAAGCGATAATACGTCAAATGCAGCAGCAAACTCACGAATTATAAGCGTTTACTTATGAGTTTTGGCAATTTACTCGTGAAATTAGAACAAATACTCGTGAGTTTGGCCGATTTACTCGTGAAAGGAGCATCATCAAATTGGGACCTAAAATAATAAATCAAATCCTTCATTACTCGAGTGGTTTAGCTTCTAAACCGCCTGTATTAAGAATGTGAACTTTAACGTTTATATCATGTAGTGAATCGTTATCTAAGTAGTCCTTCGGATCATTTATATGATTCTTTTTCCAGTATTTTGTCTCTTTGATATAAAGGATTTTACCTAAGCTTAAAGGATCTGCGTTCTTTTGAATCCCTGTCATGAAGGTTGTTTGGATTTCTTTTTTTATTTGGCTTTCGAATTTTCGTTTTATTTTATCGATATCCATTTGTGTATCAAGCCCCAGTATCTTACCTGATACATCAACGTCAATATTGAATTTGTACTTTCCATCCATGAGAACAGGCTTTACTTGATAATGCGGATGGGAGAAAGAGGCATAGATGTCTTGCTTATTCATGTTAATATTTAAGGGTGTTTTGTTGGTCCTTTTATTGAGCCAGCGTAAACCGCTCAAATCCTTTTCAGAGAACCAGGGCTGGGACACTTTATAATAAATGACAAATGCACCATCCATAAAGAGACTTTTTCTTTTTTTATCCTTTTCCTTCCATACTTTATCGTTCCAGGAAATGGAGGGCAGGATGGTTGTGGATGCTTTTTCCCGCTGGTTAGAATAATACTTTTGGACCGTAATGGGTTGGATGAATGATCGATTCCGGTAGACATCCTCAGGTAAATATAATGTCGTGTATAAAGGCGATAAATTAAAATAACCATTAATGGAGAAAAGCTCATCCATGGAACTTTTTGTCGCAAAGATATTGGCAGAGTACCTAAGTAACTGGTTTCTGTATATATAATCCACTATTTCTGTACTTTGCTGCTTCAAAACATTTTCACTGATGACAAATGTGGAAACATGACCTATATAGAGAGACTGTTGAGTATTGCGCATTAGTTTATTAATGGCGATCGAGATGGAACGCGCTTTTTGTTTCCCTACATATACGGGCGGGGCTTGAGTGGGTTTTGCCTCCGTTTTAGCTACCGCAGAGAAGTCCACAAGTTGCGTATAAACAATGTATTCCCCATCTTTGAAATCTATCCCGATGGCCGTTATATAATGAAAGTCCTGGATCGTTTTTTCATCCCAGCAGCCTGAAAGTAAAAGGAATAGAGGGATGGTTAATAATATTTTGCAGATGCGGAACATGGCCTTACTGCCCCTTTCTGGTCTTATCATTAGCTGCCAAGGATCGTTTGCTCATGGAATTCCATGGCCTCTTTATGAATGAATCCAGTAGTTTAGTGAATATTGGCGGGTTCATTCCGCCAATATATGAAATCCCGAATGAATCAAGCCTGGATAGTAAAGTGACAATGGAAAGGAAACCGATTATCGTGCCATAGATTCCATAAATACAGCTTAGTAACAGCACAAACATGCGCAGAATCGTTACGGCCCCTGTTAAAGACTGGTTTACAAGAGTATAAGATGCGACAGAGGTTACGGCAGTAACCACAAGCATGGTTTGTGAGGTCAGTCCGGCCCTTATCGCGGCATCACCGACAATGAGTCCGCCTACAACAGCAACTGTCTGCCCAACCGCTTTAGGTAACCTGACTCCGGATTCGCGGAATAATTCAAATAAAATGAGCATGAGAATGAATTCCATGGTGGCGGATAAGGGAAGTCCAAGCCTTGAAAGGGTGATGGTGGCCAATAACGGGAACGGCACCTGTTCAATGTTGAAAGCGGAAATGGATATCCAAAACCCCGGCAATAAAATGGTAATGCCAAGCCCCATAAAGCGAAGCAGTCGCTCAAGACTTACAAATAGATAAGGAAGATTCGAATCTTCTGCTGTTTTTATTTGCAATAATAATGTAGAAGGAGCCACGATTATTGTTGGCATTCCGTCCACGATTAGAATGAATCTTCCTTGATTGAGTGCTTCCACTACAAAGTCGGGGCGACTTGTATAATGAGTGAGTGGAAATATACTAAATTTACTGTTAGTGATCAATTCCTCCAATTGTTGGCTGCTCACCAATATATCAATATCAATGGAGTTAATCTTGGACCTCACATTTTTAACGAGTTCTTTATCAATGATGTCATCCATGTACATTAGTGCGACTTTCGTTTGACTGCGCCTGCCGACAATAAAGTCTTCATAGGCGAGCGATTTTGTTTTTAGCCGCTTTCTGATTAAAGCGGTATTTATGGATAAATCCTCGACAAATCCATCTCTTGGTCCTCTTACAGAGACCTCGAAGGAAGACTCCTCAGGCTGCCTGTTCGGAACATTGGACAAATTTATTGAAAATAACTTTTGGGTTGATGGAATGAATAATAAGGCATTCCCGGAGAAAATCAGCTGCTGGACGCTATTGAATTCACTATCAATTGTCACTTTAGTCAAATCTATCAATGGTTTTAGCTTGTTGATTGCCTCTTCTTCATCGATTCTCTCATCCAATTCCATCATTTTGTTTAACTTTTCCAAAATCCCCTCGTTCAGTAAACTGATATCGGTCATACCCGAGCAATAAAAGATAAGGACAGGAATGGGCCTTTCGGTTTCTCCAATATAAATCGTGTCAAATATGATATCCGAGCTTGAACTGAATAACTCCCGAAATGTCTCCTCCTTTAATTCAGGCAGGGTTGGTTCATTTTTGGATCGTTTCATTCTCATGTCGTTTACCCTCCTTAGATCTAATGAACGTGCCGATAAACAAAAAGGCGGACAAAAGTAACAGGAAATAAAAAGCGCCAGGATAATAAAAAGTTTGGGTCACATGCAAAAACTTGAAATTACTGAATGGTACGATGGAGATGACGACCATGAGAAAGCCGACAGCGAAAAGAATTCCTACCTTCATTTTTTCAGTTTTCCTATTAAAGATTTCCGTTATTAAGAATAATGCCAGTGAAACACGGATATAGGCACCAGCAAGCCATTGATAAATGGAAAAGAAATCTGTATGTTCAATATATTTTCCAATAGTCAGCAGCCGCCACTGTTCATAGGCAGGATACCTCATGGCTTCGGCTAAGGTCGGCCCGAATTCAGCGAGTGCAGCTGTTAATGGGCCGAGAAGTAGAAACACTAATCCGAGGCATATGAAAACCAATACTTTCCGACTGATTTTATCAGAAATCTTTTCCTGAAAGAAAGCCAGTAAAATCAGTTCGGCAAGGCCATAACCAGTATATAGAAAGCTCTTAACGCCATGAAAATAGCCATTCTCGAAAAGGGGAAGGAGGTGGCTGTAGTCTTTTGTCGGCATATTTCCGGTCGCAACGAAAATGCCAAGAATGATGACTATTGGCAATAATACAGAAGAGCAAATGGCGATGGAGCGCATACCAGAATGGGCAAGAAAGATACATAGCAGTGTAAACGGAATGATAATCGCTAAACTTGGGGTTTCAAAAAGAAAGCTTGTAGTGATCCAATCTATCGTTTCCTTTGTAGTCGCCAAAACAAGGCTGATCAGGTAGATCACTATAAAGAATAAAGCGATATTTTTAATATGTTTTCCAAATCTATTTTCAAGCCAACCCGTCAGGGATTGATTATTCATATTCTTGATTATCCTCGATAATATGTAGACCCAAATTGGGATCAACCCAATCGTAATGATAGAAAAAAACCATGAATCCCTTCCGCCGGTGGATAGGAGGAAAGGAATTAAGATAACGTGATTAAGAAGGCCGATTGATAAAAAGAAGATGCTGAGGGTTTGTATCGAACTAATTTTCTTCAAGATGATCCTATCCCCATTTCCATTTTTTAAAGATTGGATTGATGCATATGCCATTCATTTGTTTATGGTTGCTAAATGTGGAAATAGTATACGTGCTAATGATATGGATTAAATTTCCTGATGTTTAGTGATGAGCTGTAGAGCAAAGCAAAGTATGCCGGAAAAAGGATTTGTCTTAATTGATAAAGAATATATATAGATGCATTTTTATTGAACATCAAGGGGGAATGAAGGTGGATTTAAGATACCCGATTGGAAAGTTTCAGTTTGATGGGGAGATTACTATTGGTGTAGCCGAGGGGTGGCTTAACGAGATCGATGCTTTGCCTCGGATGCTGCGGGAAGCGGTAGGCAACATGGAAGATGAACAACTGGATACGGCTTATCGGCCTGGAGGATGGACGGTGCGCCAAGTGGTGCATCATGTTGCGGATAGTCATATGAATGCGTATATTCGCTTCAAATTGGCCCTTACGGAAGAAAGTCCGGTCATTAAACCATACGAAGAGGGGCAATGGGCAGAGCTGCCTGATTATGATTTGCCGATTGAAGTTTCTCTATCACTGCTCGAAGGTATACATATTCGAATGTGCAAACTTTTATCAGGTCTTCATGCGGATGATTTGAGCAGAACATTCATCCATCCTGATTCGGGAGAGGTGACAGTCGGTGAAAATATAGGAATTTATGCCTGGCACGGACGCCATCATCTGGCTCATATTACTTCTTTATCAAAGCGCCAGGGATGGTGAATATGACTGAGAAAGGTGTGATTACTGTGAATGCCGAAGTGAAAATCGAACAATTAACATCAATCGAAGAACATCTTAATGATCTTTCCGACCTTTTGGTGCAAGTGGTGGATGATGGCGCGTCCATCGGTTTTTTACCTCCCATGGAACGGTCTGAGGCGATTGATTATTGGAGTAGTGCCATAAATCCTGATGTGATTCTATTAGTTGCTAAATTACAGGGTAAGATAGTCGGGAGTGTACAGTTACATTTATGTTCAAAGCGGAACGGCGGCCATCGAGCGGAAATCGCAAAATTAATGACGCATACTGGTTATAGACGAAATGGAATAGGACGTTCTCTCATGCTAGAGGCTGAGAAGAGGGTCAAGCAGGAGGGACGGACATTATTGGTCCTGGATACAAGGGAAGGGGATCCTTCTAACTCCCTGTATACATCATTGGGATATATTCAGGCAGGCAGGATTCCTGATTATGCGAAATCTGCAAATGGTGAATTACATCCGACCATGTTTTATTATAAAAATAAAATCGGGTAACGAATTGTAAGGGGGGAATCCAATTGCAAGCTGTAATCGAAAAAGAAGGTAATGGGATTATCGCAAGATTTGATCGCCTGCTCAATCATTCGGTTGAAAAGGTATGGGGTGCTTTAACGGAGAATGATAAGGTGGAAAAGTGGATGTCCAACCTGGAAATGAAAGACCTTCGAAAAGACGGGACCATAAAATTCAATTTCAATGATGGGTCAGGGAAATCTTTTGATATGAAGGTCAGGGACTTCCAAGAATTTTCCGTTTTAGATTTTGAATGGGGGGACGGCTGGGTTCGTTTCGAGGTATCCCCTGAAAAGGATGGATGCTCATTAGTATTGAAAGAATCCATCACGCCAGTTAATGATCATACATCAAAAGATTTGGCAGGCTGGCATATATGCCTTGATATGTTTAGTGATTTACTTGATGGTCATCATCAGGACTTCCCGATGGATGAATGGGAAGAAAGGCATAAGGAATATACGGCCGCCGTCAAACGAATTGAAGGATGAATGGAATGTGTGACATGCAGGTGGATGCATAAGGAAGCGGAAAAGTGAATTTCGGCCAAAACCGAAGTGAGGCTTCTGTCATTAAGGCAGTTTTTTATTGATATTCCAATTGGCTCCATGTTAAGATGACTTTAACTTTTAAGAAATGGAGGTTTTCCTTGTGACATTTATCAGACTGCGTTTCCAATCTTTGAACCGTTAATTGAATACGTTCAAAGGCTCTGCATGTCCGCAGGGTAAATGGGAATGGTCTGTCTATTTTTAAGGAAACCTTCATTTTACGCTTTAGTGAAAAAAAGAGACGATTTCAACCTCTTTTTTTGTGTCCAGCTGATGCCGCGACAACCTTTGTGATCAAAGGGTTTTCGCTATTCCAGTTGACTTTAAAATAGAAGAATTATTAAGGGGAGAAATACTTTACCTATCCAAGGAGGTCATTTTGGATACGTGTAAAGTGGTGAATTCTCCTTGTATTGACCAAACCGAAGGCCAGTAGGAGATTATTTTTTATCGGGAAAATAATCATTCTCTCAGTTTCTTTAGATAGGTTCTGATCCATTTACTCTAAACACAGGCAGATAGCCTGTGTTTTTTTTAGGGCATTAAGAAAAAAATATTCAAAATAGAATGAGGTGTTTAAGAGATGAAATCATTAAATGAACAAGTAAAGGACAATTGGAAAAAGAATATCACTCTTTTTCTAGGCAGTCAGACCATATCCCTCTTTGGTTCGTCCTTAGTTCAGTATGCCATCATGTGGTATATCACGTTGAATACACAGTCGGGTGTCATGATGACGATATCCATCGTTTGTGGTTTCGTGCCTACCTTTATACTCTCCCCAATCGCGGGGGTATGGGCAGACCGCTATAATCGGAAGATGCTGATCATTCTTTCGGATTCATTGATTGCCATTTCAACGCTGATTTTGGCCATATTGTTTTTAATCGGCTACGATGAGCTTTGGCTGCTTTTCGTCATGTCCGCTGTCCGGGCGATAGGAACTGGAATCCAGACTCCTGCAGTCGGGGCCATTCTTCCGCAGCTTGTGCCAGAGGATAAGCTTACGAAGGTGAATGGGACAAATGGAAGCATTCAAGCGCTGGTGATGCTAGTTTCCCCCATGGTGAGCGGCGCGCTGCTTACGATGGCTTCAATCGAAACCATTTTCTTCATTGATGTGATTACAGCTGCAATTGCCATCTTCACTTTGCTGGCATTTTTGAAAATTCCAGCACATGCGAAGGCATTACAAAAGCAAACTACCAGCTATTTCACCGATTTGAAAGAAGGATTCAGTTATATCAGGAATCACGACTTTCTTAAGAAGTTCTTTATATTTTTCGCATTTTTCTTCGTGCTTGCCGCACCTGTAGCATTTCTTACACCGCTTCAGGTCACACGCTCTTTCGGGAATGATGTTTGGCGGTTGACTGCGATAGAGATCACTTTTGCCATCGGAATGATGCTAGGCGGGATTTTCATGGCTTCGTGGGGAGGCTTTAAAAACAAGATCCATACGATGACACTTGCGAGCCTAATAATTGGCGCCTGTACTTTCGCTCTTGGAATCATCCCCGTTTTCTGGATTTACTTGATCATCATGGGGGTAGTCGGATTGGCGATGCCCATTTTTAATACGCCGTCCATGGTCTTGTTACAGCAGAAGGTAGAGGGTGATCTTCTTGGGAGGGTATTTGGTGTTTTAGGGATGATCTCGACATCGATGATGCCCCTGGGAATGCTAGTATTCGGACCGATATCCGACATCATTAAAATTGAGTGGCTGCTTATAGGAACTGGTTTATTGCTGTTCATTCAAGGTTTTTTCCTGCTGGGCAGCAAAGTGTTGATCGAAGCCGGAAAACCAATCCCGAAAGATGCCCCCGAGTAATGGTACACGGGACACCATGTGAGCTGAAGGACTGGAGCCAGAAGGGTATTGGATATTAGGGCAGCACTCCAGTTTTTTATTCTTATTACACCATGAAAGTCATCATTAGATTGGCTAAGGAGGAAAAGATGGATTTTTTGGGAAAGTTATTTAATTGGATGGTAGTTATCGGAATGATCCTACTTATAGGACGACTGCTTACGATGGCGTTTTTATTTCTGGAAATTCCATTTACGACCTTTTTTAAGGACTACAGTCTCATTTCGATCATCATTTTAATAATAGGTGCAATTGGTCAGCAATTCACCAAACCGGGTAAAAGGTAAATTGGTTTGAGTTATCATCTTTCCTTTTCATGGGAAATGATCAGCTTCGAATCCAACAGATCGACATATTCTATTGTCGGTCTAAAGTTTTACTGGAAAAACGGAAGGTATGAGACTCCGAGCAAAGCGAGTGCCTGGAGTGGAAAGTGAGTTCACTAAGTTCCTGACGAATTGAAAGCCAATTCCGTTGAATATGCAAAACAGCATGTCGTTGCGCATGATGATATCATTACAGGTGATGGTCCGGATGGTGCAAAAGAATTCGGAGAGAGCCTAGCTGCAGCATTACGCTAAATCTCGTTTTCTGCTAACCTTGTTATTACCCATTTGAAACCCTTGGATTCTATGTAATCCAAGGGTTTTTTGAATTTGAAAACGCAATAAGTTCTTTGTACCTACATATTTATCCTTAATTGGCAATTGACAAGGTTTGATTAGGTATATAGTATGTTTATGTGGAAAAATAAAGTAAGTGATCGTAAATAAGGAAGGATCCATTTTGAGCATAGATTGAATCTTTGTTTTCACACAGGTAAGCGAAGCATTTTTGCAGGTCAAATAAAAAGGGGAAATTATTAATGAGAAGTTCATTGATTGAAAAGAAAGAAAAAGTGAAGAGGAGGATATCGGTCCGGATAAAATGGTTATTATTTATATGCACATCCGTTTTTCTAGCTATTGTCGTATCCGTTTCGATAATGGGGGTAAAAGTGACCTCCATTTTTAAAGAAGATAGTATATCCATCAACAAAAGCTCGGCCCAAAATGCGGCGGCACAAATCAATTTGAGCATGGCCACGTATGAGAATTCGCTAGAGCAGTTATCACAGCTAGTTTCCAATCAGATCAAGAATGGTGATTCAATCAAGGATATCCAAAAAACGATAGAGGCATTTCAAAAGAACAATGAAGATTTAATTTCTGTTTATTATATGGATGGATCGGATGGTTCCTTGTATGCTTCGCCCCAAATGGATTTCAATCAGGATGCAAGGGAGACCAAGACATATACGCAGCTGACCGAAAGGCCAGAAACGAAATGGATGGATGTGTATAAGGATGGAGTTTCAGGGATGATCATGACTTCCGTTGTAACGCCCGTTTTATCGGACGGGAAAATGGCAGGAGCCCTGGGCTATGACATCGACCTTTCGACAATCGGGAAAATGAGGACAACCATCGAAAAAGAGTCCACTAGCAATCTGGTTATATTGGATTCACAAGGTTTTATTGTGAGTTCATTCATGCAGGGGATGGACGGGAAGAATATGAATCCTGAAAAAAGCGGGATGGAAGTAGGTGTGGAGGATTTCATGGCGGATACTGACCGATTCAATTCAGAGTTCAAGTGGGTGGCCGACATGTATAATGGCAACGTCAAGGCGAATCAGGCCTTGACGTTGGAAGGTGAAGATTATACAGGTGAATTGAGTACGGTCCCTGAAGTGAACTGGAAGGTTTTGGCGCTCAATCCAGATAAAATACTGCAATCAAAGCTGGATGACATTAATAGAATCGTAGTGATATCAGGTATTTTAGGTCTTCTATTCGGGACGGCATGTGCTCTTTATCTAGCAGGAAAGTTAACGAAGATCATGGCCGACTTCCAAAAAATCATAGAAAAGACAGCTAATGGGGATTTAGTGTCCGAATTTGCCATTAAATCCAATGATGAGATTGGGGACTTAAGCAAAAGCTATAACTCGATGTTGGGGAAATTAAGAGGATTGGTTACCAAGGTAAACGGCAATGCGGAATCGGTGACAAAGGCCAATGCCGGCTTAAGCCAAATAGCTGCTGAGAATAGTGCGGCCATTACAGATGTTTCACGCGCGATAGAAGAGATTGCAGCGGGAGCATCGAATCAATCTGAACAAGTGGAGCATGGTGCGGGCACGATCCAGGTTCTTAGTGGCGAAATCGATGGGTTATCAAAAAAATCGAGGGAGACCCAAACCGTATTGGAGCTTGCATCTGAAAAAATAGAGTCAGGGAAACAACAGGTAAGTGGCTTGGAAACGTCGTACCATAAATTAGAAATGGCTTTTGCTGCAGTCAACAGCATGAGCTTAAGACTTGTGGAAAAATCAAAAACCATTTCCGATGTCACGAATGCCATCTCGAAAATATCGGAACAAACCAATTTGTTATCTTTGAATGCATCCATAGAAGCGGCAAGGGCAGGTGAGTCCGGCAAAGGGTTTGCTGTTGTGGCGAATGAAGTAAGGAGCTTGGCTGATGATTCAAAAGAAGCTACAAAAAACATTCAAGCCATCATCCAAAGCATTCTGTCAGATACAGAGGAATTGCTGAGGACGACCAATGAAACGAATCAAATCAGCAAGGATCAGAAAAATGCCGTGATCACGGTAAGTGAAGCCATGAAAGAGCTGGAGGATTCCGTTGAGGAGATTTCTAATTCGATCCAGGAAGAAACACGATCCATTGAAAGCATCAATCAACAGAAAGAAACGGTTATTAAAGTAATAGAAGAAATCACCGCCGTATCTCAGCAAACGACAGCTTCATCAGAGGAAATTGCATCATCGATGGAGGAACAAGCAGCTTCATCCAATGAAATAGCTCAATATACACAGCAGCTATCACAGTTAATAAATGATTTGGAGCATACGCTCGGGGAATTTCAGATAAAGGATTAGAGGAACGGACAACATAAGTGTTTCGAAAAGGGGAGGCCACTAAGTGGTCTCCCCTTTGTTGTATTGCCATTGACCCTGATTTCTGTGAACTGGGCATCTCTCTTTAGTGGACAAAATCACTAGAAGTACAAAAGTACAATTTAGAAGGACTGGTCAAGTATCCATGCTTTTTTTACAAAGGGGAATAATATATAGGAATCGGACAAGTAGGGTCCAATGGCTCAAGGCCCAAAAAGGGGAGAACAACATGCATTTCGAAATAGGAATGACTATTTTTGTGTTCGTCATGACAATGATAGTTATATTGTGGAGGCCAGGAGGTATCAATGAAGCATGGCCAGCTTCAATCGGTGCAGTGATAATTTTACTGAATGGCACAGTATCCCAAGGCGATATTTTGGATATCATCAATAAAATCGGGGGCGCATCGATCACCATCATGGCAACGATTGTCATGGCAGTCATCTTGGAAAGTTTCGGATTTTTTCACTGGGCGGCTGCGAGACTTGCGATCCTTGCCAAAGGATCGGGGTATCGTCTGTATTGGTACATTCAATTATTGTGCTTTTTAATGACCTTGTTATTCAATAACGACGGCAGCATCATGATTACGACCCCCATCTTGATCTTGCTTTTGAAAAATCTCAGATTAAAGCCGCATGAAGCCATCCCGTATCTTTTGAGTGGAGCATTGATTGCAACAGCTTCAAGTGCGCCTATTGGTGTGAGTAATATTGTTAATTTAATCGCTTTGAAAATTGTGCACATGACGCTTTATATGCATACTGCCATGATGTTTGTACCTGCAACTTTGGGGTTGGTCTTCATGTCATGGTTGATGTTCGTAGTGGTCAAGAAAAAATTGCCCAAGAAACTTCCAAAAATTTCTTATGACATTGAGGAAAGTTTCTTCACTAAGAATTTCCACCCCCTAAAGGGGAAAGTGACGGTTGAAACAAAAAGGCAACGCACAAAATTCATGTTGAAAGTATTGCTCTATGTGTTCGTGGTGCGCTGTTTACTCTTTGTAGCTTCTTATTTTTCCATTCCAATCGAGTGGGTTGCTGTACTTGGCTCTTTATCTTTACTGATCTGGAGGTGGTACCATTTACGGACAAACCCTGTCGATATCTTAAAAAAGACCCCATGGCACATCCTGATATTCGCATTCTCCATGTATGTGATCATTTATGGTCTACATAATGTAGGCCTTACAGACATGCTCGTACAGATATGCGAACCGATTGTAAATCAAGGGTTACTGAGTGCGAGCTTTGTCATGGGAGGATTGGTTTCGATTCTATCAAACATCTTCAATAATCATCCAGCATTAATGATAGGTACCATTACCTTAACCGAAATGGGACTGGATCCGGTCACATTAAAAACTATCTATCTAGCTAATATAATCGGTAGTGACATGGGATCATTGTTATTGCCCATCGGTACTCTTGCCTCACTTATCTGGATGCACATCCTGAAACAAAACAAAGTGAAAATTAAGTGGAAAGATTATTTAAGTGTAACCCTGATAGTCATACCAATAACGACAGTGGTGACACTGCTCTTATTATTTTATTGGGTGCAAATGATTTTTAGCTGAATAACCCCCTAGGAGGAGATAGTAATGAGTGATGCGTTTGCATTACTGGGTAAACAGATTGATGTCCAAATCTCAGGAAAAAAAACTTTCAAAGGAATTCTAACTGATCTGAGCACGGATATTCTAGTGTTGTTCAATGGACAGCAGTTTTTGTATTTTCCTATGCTGCACGTCCATAGATTCAATCTGAGTACAGAGATTGATAACGAGATCAAAAATCCTATGGAGTCCCCCATAATGGAAGACATGGCGTCGATTTCCTATCGTAAAACACTAATGAACGCAAAAGGGGTTTTTTCAGAAATCCATGTTGCTGGACACATTCCTTTACACGGCTATATAACCAATGTTTTCAATGATTACTTTGCATTCTACTCGCCTGTATATAAAATGATGTATGTCTCGCTGCATCACCTTAAATGGCTTACCCCGTACAATCAAAATGCCACACCCTATACACTCAGTAAAGAGAGTTTTCCCGTCAACCCTTCAGATGTGCCAATGCTGCGTTCTTTGGAAGACCAATTAAAGAAAAATGCAGGAAAGCTAGTAGTATTTGATGGGGGAGAGGACCCGATGAAAATCGGTATGCTTAAAAAGGCGGAAAACAACTTGGTTGAATTAACGACAGCCAGTGGAGAACATGTGTTTTTGAAGCTTTCACATATTAAAACGGTGTACATGCCATAGATTCATAGAAACGAGGGGAAGGCCATTTAAGCTTTCCCCTTTTTTCTTCTGCTAGATGATGGGTGATATCAATGGATTCGGGTTCCTGATCCTTTTTTAGAGTTGCCAAGCTATATGTGTAGTTCATCACGTTACAGCAAGGTCTGTTTATGAAAACCTCAAATGCGTTGCCCCTCCTAAACTATGTTGCATATCTTCACTCCTATATCGTTAGTACGACTTTATCATCACTGGCCTCAGCTAACTTTACCCTTTCTGTCCAAAAAAATAAAATCTTCTAGTAATTTTCCGATTCCAACCATGTACATTTCTCCATGACCTGGGTAGCTATAGGGAAAGTCACACTGTGACGGTAAAAGAACATAATATAGGAATAATGGTTTGTTTTTAAAGTGGTTTTATTGAATCGGATTGATGATAATTTGTGAAAATAGGCTAAATGTTTTATTCTGTTCGCCGATAATATGGAAGTGTTGAGAGTTAAGGCTCATTTTTTTTGGGTGGATGATAGGATAAAAGATTCATGTGATGGAGTTTACTTTAACATCGTATATTTAAAAATATTTCAGCTATAAAGGAAGGTTAAAATGTTTAACGGAAAATTAAGCGGAATGATACTTACATTGGTATTCATGATCAATTTCACTTTTTTACCTGGCTTAATGGCCGAGGCAGCAGAGCCTGTCCATACTGTAACCTCTGGCGAAACGGTTGAATCGATTGCCAAGACATATGAGATATCGGCTGAACAATTAATGAAAACGAATGGTTTACCGGATGATAAGTTATTTGCGGGCCAAAGGTTGACAATCATTCACACGGCGTATACTCCTTCCATCTTTCAATGGTCGGAGAGAGGAAAAAAAATTGCAAACTATGCGAAATCCTTTATAGGGTTTAAAAAGACAGCTGGAGAGGAGACGCCTGAAAAAGGATTTGATTCGAGCGGATTGATTCATTGGGTGCTTTCCCGGCAAAATGTGCCGGTCGACCGTTTGACAGTAGATGGTTTTTATAAGCAAGGGATGGATACAGCCACTCCGAAAACGGGGGATATTATATTCTTTCTGGAAAAAGACAGCTTAAAAGTCGTGACTGCGGGTATTTATGTCGGCAAAAACCAATTTATCAATTCTGGATATGGTGCGGAAACGGTGCAGGTGAGATCCACTACAGAAGATTACTTTGCAAAATACCAAGTGGCGTACAAAACATATACGCCTAAAGGAGAGCATATCGTCCAAACGGGAGAAACGCTTAAAAGTATATCGGAGAATTACAGCATTTCCATGAGGACGATCAAAAGTCGTAACGCTTTAAGTACGGATGAATTGATGCAAGGGCAGTATCTTCAACTATACAGCAACCCGTTGTATCCGTTTTATGTAAACCAGGAGGCTGCATATGATAAAGCATATGATGTCATCAAGTATGCATACACTCTACGCGGATTCAACTATGTTTTCGGTGGGGAAGATCCGATGATCGGAATGGATTGCAGCGGATTCATTTATTGGGTCATGAAGGAACAGGGCCTTTCAGTAAAACGGGGTTCTGCAGCGGATTACTTCTCATTACTGTCCAAAATCGAAAATCCAAAGGCAGGGGATTTAGTGTTTTTTAGGGACACAGGAACAAGGCTGGGTGTGACCCACGTAGGTATTTATCTAGGTGATGGCCGTTTTCTCCATACAACGGAAAACACGGGCGTTCATATCTCCAATCTTTCGTCAGTTTATTTTGCCGAGAAATTCGAAAGCTTCGGCCAAGTTGAAAGCCTTATGGACTAAGAAGATCATTCAATCTGTTTATATTCAAGAGTCGCTTTTTCAATGGCAGTAACGAACCGTTTAAAAAGATCACAGTGATTGACCCTGTTTTTACTGGTAAAGTCATCACCTTTGAAAAAGCTTTTTCTAAGCTTAGTGGAAAGTTCCAATTGCACGCCTGCACCCGTTTTGGATATGTTGGTGATGTTGTTTCCTTTCATCCCTGAAAGGTGCTGCGGTGCATGAGCAGTTTGGAATCCAGCTTTGTTGAGGCATTGCTGTATCAGGTTCTTAAAGGGTTCGTTCCTTCCGCCAAAGTAAATCAGCGCATTATGTACGTCGTAGTGGCCATGGATGGAAAGGGTGGTTTGTGCGTTCGCTGCCATTGAAACGCCGATCGGTTCATTGAACAAGCGGGATGTTATATGGAGGACCTGGTTGCCCCTTGGTTTAAGACCTTCGAATAGATAGGTGCTTGCACAAAGTCTCTCTCCAAGTGCGGCTGCAATCTCGCTAGTTCCTGGTTCGATGTTCCCGCCATGTATGGCTAGAACTGCAATATCAGGATTCCTGTGATGAACGATGATACGGTAATCGAGGTCTTCTTGTTCATTTTGCTCTAGTTCAATAAAATCAGTATAGTTATTTTCCTTCATGGTTATCCTCCGTATATCTTTCACTCGTTGACGGCAAAAATAAAAAAAGCGGGGATGCCCCGGCTTTTTTCATTTTTCGACAGTCGTATATTGTTCTATCTTTTTTTGCTCGTCGGGTGTTAAAGTTTCTGTTCGTTTAAACGTATTCATGGTCACAAGCAGGGCCGCTATTATAAAAACGGGTATGACCCAGCTTGTTATTTTTTTTACGATATTCATATTCTACGTCCCCTTATACATCGCTAAAATTCATATGATATTTAGAAAAGGAGGAGCTGGATTGCTCGTTTATTGCTGAGCTTTCCAGCTTCCATTTCTTCTTTTATCCCCTGCTCCGGATAATTGTCCATTTTTCTCGTTTTTAACAAGTACTTGAACACCGCCATAATACATGGGGGAAATCTTCTGAATGACTTCATATCCTGAATCTTCCAATTCTGATATTGTTTCATCCGAAAGCCTGGATTCTGTATAAATCTTCTTTCCATCAAAGACGAACCGATTACGGTCGACGATATCCTGAAATGGGCCTTCATTCTCTGTGTAAGAATAAAGAACCTGCATCAATACTTGCGGAATCCTATCCCCTCCTGGTGAGCCGATCCCAATCGATTCCTGCCCTGGTTTCTTGAGAATGGTCGGAGCGGTGAAAGTTCTTGACCGTTTATATGCCTCTTGAGAATTCAAGCCGGACCGGAAATTTTTCAATTGATCGTTAAGGAAAAATCCATTCGTATAATCCCCAGATCCGAAAAAGTTACTGAGCGTATTTGTTGTTGAAACGACAGTGCCATACTTGTCCATTATCACAAAGTGTGTCGTACTTTCATGTTCTTCTGAACCATTCGATTCTTTATCGTCCCATTTTTCACTTTTGATCTTATTTTTAAGATTATCCAAATGAATGGGGGAGAGCAATTTTTCCGCTTTAGAGTGACTTATTCCATCTCCAACATGGGCGGACCGATCTTGATAAGCAGTATCCGTGATGCCCCCCAAGACTTTCATATAAGCTGATTTGCTTGAAGTATCACCTAGGTTCATTTCCTCGGCGAGCTTTAACATTTCAAGAACTGTAATTCCTGAAAAGGGCGGAGGGGCGGTAAAAACATCATAACCGGCAAATGCTCCTTGGACCGGCTTACGTTCCTTCACCTCATAGCGTTTTAAATCCATCAAGTCGATATCTGATTCTCTTTTAATATCCCGTGCAATTTCCCCTTTATAAAAACCATCAGGACCTTCCTTTTGAATCTGCTTCAATGTTTCAGCAAGTCTTTCTTGGACGAGAGTTTTGCCTGGTTCAATGGCATCACCATCAGGATAAAAAAGAGAAGTCGCATCGGAAGATATCCTTGGCTGAGCTGCTTCTAAGCGTGATGATAACGATTTGTCGACTTCAAATCCGTCTTCAGCCAGATCTATCGCCGGCTGAAGAAGATCCTCCATCGGTACGCTCCCATACTTATCACTTATAACCTGCATGCCGGCCACTAAGCCTGGAATCCCTGTATCGTGTCTTGAACTTGGGTCTTCCGGAGAGGATTCACGATAATCGATAAAATTGGGATCGCCGGATTCCGGGGCAATCAGCATACCGCCGCCGCCACCCACGCCAGATCCATAAGGTTCAACTACACCTAATACATAGGATACCGCAATGGCGGCATCCGCCGCCGTTCCACCATTTTTTAATATATCCATCCCTACATCTATTGCGATTGGGTTTGAAGAACTGACCCCATATGATTGTTCCGTTTTACTCTCTATCGGATCATTCGTGTCAGAAATAGGGGGTGTCTTCGAACATCCAGCAATATATATGAGTATGCTAATGGGAATGAGCACTTTTCTCGTCATACGGTTAATCATCGATTATTCCCCCTTCTCGTTGAGCTTCCAAGTTGTTTCTCTTTTCACATAGTAGTATCCAATCGATCCTTACTGAATGGGCTGGATGTCCTGTTGTATAGCTTGTGCTGCCTTTTTCTCTTGTGCAGCTTTTTTCTTTTCCTTTGCTTCCTTCGCTGCTTTTGCTTCTTGTTCACGTTGTGCCTTATGGTCGATTACCTTTTTGTGATCCAAGGTAATCTCGATGCGATCCTCTTTTTTCGACCACTGGACCTTTTCACTCGTTTCCTTCGTCAACTGCCGGTAAACACGTGATTTGTCGATTGAAGAGGTAGCTGGCCTTGGTGTTGCTTCTTCAATTTGAAGTGGAACGACATCGATTGTAGCTTTTCCGTCTTCCGCTAAATGGTATTGAACCATGGCCGAATCCTTTGTGCGTGTCCAGCCTTGATCGAATATGAAATTTCCTAAACTATAGAAAATGATTCCATCTTTATAAACATCAAACGATTGAAGCACGTGGGGGTGATGGCCGATGATGATGTCAGCCCCCGCATCGATGATAGCTTTAGCCAAGTCTTTTTGACGAGCGGTGGTTGATGTTGAATACTCTTGTCCCCAGTGCATATTCACCACAACCAAGTCTGCGTTGCCTTGCTTGGCATTCCTTGCTTTGCCGATCATTTCAAATAATAAATCAGGGTTGGAGTTCAATAGTCCGGCTTTATCATTTTTTGACACGGCATCCTTACCGTAAACATCTGTGAAGCCAAGTGTTGCGACACGTACGCCATCAACATCCGCATAGTCGATGCTATTTTTAGCTTCCGCAGTGTTCGATCCAACACCGACATAGTGCATATCTGCACTTTTGAATTCATCAATCGTGTCAAGGAGTCCTTGTTCTTCATAGTCCATCATATGGTTATTTGCCAAAGACATCACAGAGAAGCCAGCATCTTTAACGGCTTCCACACCACTAGTATTGGAGTTTAACCGGATGGGCGTATCTGCTTCCTTGTAGTTAGATACCTCTTCTTTTAAAGAGGTATGTTCATAATTCCCACTGACATAATCTGAATTGGCGAAATATGGCTTCATATACCGGAAGAGGTATTCATACCCGTGCCTTTCCGTCACTTCTTCAACATAACGTCCCATCATCACATCACCGACCATTGTCATAGTCAATGGTTGATCGGATTTTGGAGCGGTTGTTTTCACTTCTTCAGCCCGTCCCATCCAAGTGGTGATGACCAAAGCGATTAGTAATATAGGTAGTATGATTCCAGAGTATTTAAGATTCTTTTTCTTAGTGCGTTTAATAAAGATAAGTGTTTTTTCTTTTGCATTTAAAGTCCGTTTCATTTTTTGCACCTCAGAATAGGTAGTACACGTTCATTAAACCGAAAGTCAAGCCGGATAATAAAAGCGTGCTGCCAAGTGTCAATGGCATTCCTTGTCTTTGAATCGTATTCGCTATCAATCCAGGTACGATTATACCGATTCCCCGAAACTCGAATATTTCAAATGGCATGACGGGGTAGACTAAGTCCAATAGGAGCTTCAAGCAAATCCCGGTCACCATCATGGCTGCGAATTTTCTTCTTCCATATAAAATCACCCATCTTGAAAGACCATGAGTGACGATTAAATAAGTTACGACACTGATGATCAGGATGGTCAGCATGATTTCCCATTGGTCAAATACCAATGCCAAATAACCTGGCACGATAAGTCCTGCGGGTACGACACCCGTTTTTTCTGAAAATATAAGGCTAAGCGTAACTCCTAGCACTAGGGCTACATATAAATCCGATCCAAACATTAAGGTTCCTCCTACTTAACTCGCTTTTTGCTTCGTTTTAGATTTCATGAATGCTTCAATTAATGGTTCCGCTGCACCGTGAATATTCCCGACACCGTAGACGATGCGATTTTTCATCATTGGGCGGAGGCGGGCCACGATTTCTTCAGTTGACCAGTTTTCCAAATCCCAATACTCTTTTGTATCCAATTTACCTTGCTCGAATGCCCGAGTGATCGGTGATGTGGTTTCACCAATGGATATGACGATTTCAGATTTTATGTAAGGCAATACATCTCTAGCAAATTGCTCGGTACGGTCCACACGGTCGGGACGGCAATTCATGATGACGATAGGAGGTTCTGTGCTGTATCCGAATGTATTGACTCGTTCCCAGATGTTCAACGTCGATGACGCGTCATTGGCAGCAAAGCCATTGACAAAGAAAGTTGGCTGGATGGGATCTCCGAATTTGGTGATCCGCATGGCACCTGGATCGGGATGCGCATTCAACATGCCGCGAAATGCTGTTTTTTCATCAATGCCCAAAGCTTCCGCAACGGCCAATGCCAGGGATGCATTATCCGGAAATACCATATAGTCGAATTCGCGTAGAAATTCTTCCGAAATTCTGGAGTTATCTGCAACAATCACTTTTGTGTTGCGTTCTTTGGCAATTTGCTTGAAAAAGTCCAAGTATTCACTTTCGATGGTTATTAAGTGACCATTATAGGGAATGGTAGCGGTGAAGGCTTCAGCAACCTCATCCAAAGTCGGTCCCATGACATCCATATGGTCTTCCAATACATTCACGATGACCCCGATGTTTGCTTGGATCATTTTGTTTTGGAAGATTAGTTGATAGTCAGGCTGTACGGCCATACATTCACAAACCAACGCCTCGGTTCCTAAATCGGCAACTTCTTTAATTACACGCCGTTGTTCTCCTATGTTGGGTCCTTCCGGTCGGCGTACAATCGGTTTTTCCTTGTCGGTAAACCAATAGATCATTCTTGCTGATGTACCGGTTGTTTTACCTACTGTTTTGTACTTAGCTTCCTGGATCACACCTGTAATCAGACGCGTTACAGTCGATTTCCCTCGGATCCCATTCACATTCACACGTACCGGGATGGAGTCGAGACGCTTCTGATGGCGCTTTTGTTCGAAAATGCCATAGCCAAGCAAAAAGATCGCACAAATAAATATTGGTGCCATTTTTTAACCTCTCTTTTTTTAAATATTTGATTTACTGAATACACACTACATGATTTTAAACTTAATAGGCAAGAGTCAATTATTCTATTGCAATATAGTTATTATCAGCTTTTTCAAATAAATGTATATTGGAGTGTAATAGTATCTAATGGGATAAATTGTTTTATGAGTACAAAGATATGGCTGGAAATCAAGGGAATCCTCGGTTTATTTACACTAAATTATGGAAAGTTTAATAAAAACCCATTTTGGTTAGAATCAAAATAGATTCATGAGCATTTAAACCTAATTCATAATGGCTATATTTGAATAATAATTGTTTTTGAAAAGTGAGGTTTATTACAGTTTATTAATTGTTTCTACCCATTGTTTGACATAAACGTAACAATTTTTATGCATTTGTAATTCAATGTGAAATATTGCATCTAACGACTCAATTAGTTGAACTCTTTTGAATATGGATAAAGATGAGTAAAAGAACACATCTCTTTTTTTTGATATTTACCGGTTTTTTCCTTAGGTAATACCCATGGGTCTATCATTGATCTTTTACCTAAAACATGAAATAAACTAAAGTTAACCCATTTTTTAAAAAAATACCTAGTTTCTTCTATAGATATAGTGTTTATAGATGAATGCAAAATAAAAAAGCCCAGAAGCATTTCTGAGCTTTCGGCTTATATATTGAAAATAATGGAATGGTCACGAATCTCCGTTCATCTGGAGATTTAACGTTGGGGAGTCTTGAGCTGCAGCCTGGGTAGCTGATTATGGAAGGAATCAGGTCAACTGGATTTCTTTCTGTCAGAAATTTCAAGGTTGGAGCCCTTTTTACCGCCATCAATCACATAAAATCTAGGAGTTAATCTCCTTCTTTTTCCTTGATTGTCAGGATTCATCTTCATATAATTTTCGTATTCTTTGCGAAAGAATTCATCGGTTTCCCGTTCCAGTGCTTTTCTTTCGTTAAAATCTGTTATGAATTTGAAAAAACGTTTCATATGAATTCCTCCTTATGGGGTTAAAAGGTCTTGGTTTAATAGTATCATATCATTAATGAAATTTAACCTTTTTAAAAAATTTGAAGTGGGAATCGTGTTTTTGTGTGAATAAAGTTGTGAATGGCTTGATTCGAGAGAAAGCATGCAATGGAACCTTACTGGGTATATGTTCTCGTGCATGTTGAAAGGAAATGTCGGGATTTGCAGTAGCAGGTATTGGAAGTGATGAATATTTAAGTTAAAATATTCCTTTAATCAATTATACACTAAATATTCTGAAAACAAAGGAAAATATTCACTTCCAGCCGCTTCTGATAGATTTGTTTTTTAATGGTTCATTATTGTGTATAGTTATTTATTCCCCGAATATACGAAAATGAAACAAACCTTATAATGGAAGGGAAAAAGCAATTTCCCGCATTCGGGAAATTGCTAGTGTCATAATTGGAACTTCTTAACCTGTTCAGTGAGCAGTTCTGCCGAAGATGCAAGTTCACTGGCATGATTCGTGATTTCATCCATCGAAGAGCTGGATTGCTGAGCGGAGGCGGAGACTTGTTCGATTCCTGCCGCGGACTCTTCAGAAACGGCTGCGATATCTTCGATTGCCTGATTGATTATTTGGCTATTTGTGGAAATGTAGTTCAATTCGTCTGTTATATGCAGTATTTTCATTTCAATATTCCCGACAGAATGATTGATTGTTTCAAAGGTTCGCCCTGTGAGCGTGATTTGTTTCGTGCCTTCATCCACTTGAGTATAACCATCTTCTAGGGAGTGGACAACCGTTTTTGAACCTGTTTGAATGGCGGAGACAATATTGGTGATATCCCCAACGGAGTCTGTGACCTCTTCAGCGAGTTTCCGCACTTCATCGGCGACGACAGCAAAGCCCTTGCCATGTTCACCAGCACGAGCAGCTTCTATGGCTGCATTCAGCGCCAATAGATTAGTTTGATTGGATATATCCTTGATGACCTGCACAAGCTGCGAAATTTGCTGTGATTGAGAATCGAGCCCTTTCACTTGCTCTACGGCATCTTTGACAATCCCATCAATACTTTGCATCTGTTGGACCGAACTGCGCATTAAAGTGGTGCCTTCCTTGGTCAAGGAAAGGATTTCGGTTGAACTGTTAGCTACATCCACCCCTTCTATGTAGGCAAGCTTAATCCTGCCGGTGAAATCATCCATGATGCGAACCATTTCAGATGCCCGGTTGGCTTGTGACTCCGAACCTTCCGAAAGTTCATACATAGTAGTCGCTATCTGTTTGCTGCCCTGCTGCACTTCATTTGCTGATTGAGTCAGATCTTCGCTTTGGTTGGAAACGGATTGCGAAACAATGAGCATTTTTTCAATCGTATCACGAAGGTCTTTCTGCATTTGATTGGCGGATACCGTTAGTTCGCCCATTTCATCATTTGACTTTTGCTCCAGGGGCTCATGATTCAGCTCTCCTGCAGCCACCATTTTCATCCTATCTCTGATTTTAAGGAGGGGGGTGGTAATGAGGTTGGCAGTGACAACCGCAAGGACAAGGCCGATAAGGACTGCCGCAATGGATATGATGATACTTGTCGTCTTAACCGATTTCCCGCTGGTGATGACGGTTTCACCTGAAGCGACAATCAATTCCTCGCGTTCCGAAACAAGCTCCTTGAAACCCTCCATAACTTCATTGCTTATTGGCGCCACTTCATTTTCGAGTATCTCTTTAGCGCGTTCTTCATTTCCATTTTCATATTGTGGAAACACCCGGTCTACAATCATCGTCCTCCAATCCACGCTTTTCTCGATTAATTCCTTCGCTTCAACAGAATCGCTTAAGGCAAGGAGATCCTCCTGGATGACCTGGCTTTCTTCGGTATATTGTAAGAACCCTTCTTTATAACTCTCGTCACCATAAAGAATATATGCCCGGGCGTATGCGGTTCTTTGTGCTAGATTGTATAGCAGCTTTTCGTCTTGGATAAGAAGCGGAAGCTCCTTTTCGATGATATCCTGGGAATATACCAGTGACTTGTTGCTGCTGTAGATGTTGAATGCTCCTAAGATGACACATAAAGATATGATGAGTGAAAATGCCACCAATACCTTTGCTTTAATGCTTTTCAAATTATTGGACCCCTTTATCGATATTTTATTCACACTGTTTTATCGGATAAATAAAAGGATATTTAAGCAATGAAAAGTTAACCAAATTTTCCATCAGATCCAATGTTCTCTTAATATAAACATCTTGATTTCTTATCGTTTTCAAGTTACTATTGATTTGGAAAAATATAATATTCCGCGTTAAGGCGGAAGAGGTTCTAGCTACCCTCTCAAAAAAACTAAGGAGAAACAGTGCTCTATTCTTAGGGTGCTGTTTTTTTCCGTAAAAAGGAGTTTTATAGAAATGAAGAAGAAAGAAAAGGCAGTGGTTGTGTTTAGCGGAGGTCAGGACAGTACGACGTGCCTGTTCTGGGCGATGGAGAGATTTGAGGAAGTGGAAGCGGTGACGTTCGATTATAACCAGCGGCATAGCTTGGAAATCGAATGCGCTCAAAACATTGCCAAGGAATTGGGCATAAACCATCATATCCTTGACATGTCGCTGCTGAACCAACTGGCACCAAATGCGCTGACGAGAAGTGATATTGCGGTGGCGGACGGAGAAGAAGGGGAATTGCCGTCGACGTTCGTACCAGGGAGGAATTTGCTGTTCCTTTCGTTTGCCGGAGTGCTGGCGAGTCAGATTGGCGCTAAACATATTGTCACCGGTGTTTGTGAAACGGATTTCAGCGGATATCCGGACTGCCGCGATGTATTCATTAAATCATTGAATGTGACCTTGAACTTGTCGATGGACCAGTCATTCGTCATTGATACGCCGCTAATGTGGCTTAATAAAGAGGAAACATGGGAGCTAGCGGATCAGCTAGGCGCGTTCGATTTTGTGCGCGAAAAGACCCTGACTTGCTATAACGGAATCATCTCCGACGGCTGTGGAGATTGTCCGGCATGTAATCTGCGGAAAAAAGGACTGGATGACTATGTAAGCAGACGGAAGGTGCTTTCATGATGTACGGTTTTACGATAGTGGATAAACTCCAAAAAATAGATGAAGATATTCAGCGCAGCCAATTGAAGTATACGAACAAGAGGGTTCTCGTGAGTAAGGAATTCACCTTTGATGCGGCACACCATCTGCATGATTATGAAGGAAAATGCAAGAACCTGCATGGCCACACGTATAAGGTCATTTTCGGATTAAGCGGGTATACAGATTCACGCGGGTTGATGATAGATTTTGGGGACATCAAGGATATATGGAAAAATGAAATTGAAATCCACCTGGATCACCGTTATTTGAATGAAACCCTGCCGCTCATGAATACAACAGCTGAAAATATGGTTGTCTGGATTTATGAAAAAATGGCCGAATCCCTTTCATTAAAAGAATATGAAGGTGCTAGAGTCGAATTTGTTCGACTGTACGAAACGCCGACAAGCTATGCAGAAGCCAGACGGGAGTGGATGGAAAGTGAGTAAACTCCCGGTTATGGAAATCTTTGGGCCGACCATCCAAGGAGAGGGAATGGTCATTGGCCAAAAAACCATGTTCGTTCGGACGGCCGGCTGCGATTATTCGTGTGCCTGGTGTGATTCCGCATTTACATGGGATGGCTCCGGTAAGGAAGATACCGTCCAGATGACTGCTAGAGAAGTATGGGATGAGCTGAAGCGTATTGGGGGTTCCGCTTTTTCCTTCGTTACGATATCAGGAGGAAACCCGGCTCTGCTGAAAAACCTAAACGTCTTGATAGCGATCTTACATGAAAATAAAATGAAAATAGGTGTCGAAACCCAAGGGAGCCGATGGCAGGATTGGTTTCTCGATATTGATGAACTGACTATTTCACCTAAGCCGCCGAGCTCTGGAATGAACACCGACTTTACGGTGCTCGACAAAATCATCTCGAACCTTGCCAATCGAAATCCTGAAAACCATGTCTCATTGAAAATCGTCGTCTTTAACGAGGAAGATTATCAATATGCCAAACATGTACATGGGCGTTACCCGGAAATTCCTTTTTATCTGCAGGTCGGCAATGACGACAGCAGGACGGCGGATGATCGTCAATTGATCAGCGGCCTATTGAAGAAGTACGAAGAGTTAATTGATAAAGTGATAACAGATGATGAATTGAATGATGTGAAAGTCCTGCCCCAGCTGCATACCTATATATGGGGTAACAAGCGGGGCGTATAAAGAAAAGAGAGCGGAGGCAGTGTGATGCGTAATCACACTGCCTTTTAAGCTATTACAACCTTTGAATGTGTGTAGCTTTGAAGGATGATGTGTATTTAAGGCCATATCCAAATAAGCGATCCATTCCAATATGCGCGGTCCAAATTAAACCAATCAGCATCAATGCATCCGACTTTAGAAAAATGGCTAGCAAAATCATGAAGATGGACAGAGTATAAGTATGAAATAAGTTATAAACCCTTGCTCCAATCCGATCATTGATCAGGTAGGCCAGCATGGAAACATCAGGCGATAAAATCAATAGAAGGAAAATCCACCAGCTGAATTCATATAACGAATAGATGTAAATCACCGCTACAAGGACCATGAGTCCTTCAATATGAAGGTATTTCTTTACCATATTAAAACCTCCAATGTTTAATTGACCTATGGTCAATAATATTCAAAAAATTATATGATGTTCCTGATGATATTTTTTACATGAAAATAAGCTAGGCCTTTTACATCTTGATAAGTTAGCTCAGAATTAATATAAAAAGTTATGAATCCGTGAAGAGAAAGAAAAATCGACCATATGGATGCAGGATTCAATTTGTTGTCCGTTAGGTCTGTCAGGGACTGGATTAGCTTTTCGTATGTTTTATTAGAATCAAATTGAAGTAACTGCTGAATTTCTTTTTCCTTCGATAAAAACATGATGGAATAATGATTTTGTTGGGTTAGACCGAACTCCAAGAAGCACAATAAAATCTTTTCCATTTTTACAGAAGAATCATTTTCCGACATGATGATAGCATCGATTAAATTATTTAAAACGGAGAAATCCGTTTTTACCAAACTATAAAATATTTCCGCCTTATTATTAAAATGATAATAAATGGCTCCATGGCTGCAATCCAATGATTTAGCCAATTGCCTCATGGAGACATTAGAATACCCTAACGTTGCAAAAAGGTTTCTAGCTTCATTCAACACCATGTCCCTGGATAATTCTTTACCTGCCGATTTCCTTGGCGACATCTTGTCACCTCCTTATTAATTGACCACTGGTTAATTAGGATGATAGCTCACTGATTTCCAAATGTCAAATATTAGATTGAATAATAATTCCTGTTTTTAAAGATAAACTTTACCATTTATTGAAGCGGAATTCCCCTAGTGTTGCAAAGGGGAGCAGGACATTGCAGCGTTTTTATTTTTAACTTTAATACCCCTATATGGTATTATAAGGATATTATTGGAGCTTTGAGGGGATGGATAAATGAAAAAGAAATTCGGTATTTTGGCATCAATTTTCATAGTCTTGACGGCTTTTTTTTATTCAATAAACCGTATAAAGATAAAACAATTCCTGTAGAAGACATTTTTGAAGTGTATCCACGAGATCAGGTAATAATAAATGAAATGATGATCATAGATGGAGTTGATGAGGTCAATCCGAGTGATGTCGATTTGAATGATGAAGAGGAATTGGAAAATTTGGTAAAAAAGCAATATGAGCAAAATCAAAAGGGAGAAATAATTTTTACAGAAAAAAATCAGTGAAATCACCTGTCTGTAATGAGTAAACTAATGGTGGAGGCGGCAGTTATTGATAGTTTCGGATAGTATCTATGGGGAACACATTGTAGAGGGAGTTCTGGAAGAGCTGATAGTAAGCAAACCGGTCCAAAGATTGAAGGGGATACATCAAGGCGGGGCAAGTTATTTAGTTAATGAGAAGTGGGATGTCACACGATTTGACCATTCAATTGGTGTGATGCTTTTAATAAAAGCGCTTGGAGGTTCATTGGAGGAACAAATCGCGGGCTTGCTGCATGACGTATCCCACACTGCATTCTCACATGTAATTGATTTCGTTCTGGATTGTAAGGATGAAGATTATCATGAAAAAATATATGAACAAGTCATTATGGAATCCGAAATCCCATTTATACTGAAGGAATTTGGATATGATCGTAAAGTCATTTTTCAATCAAAATGGGAATTGCTTGAACAGCCAGCACCTGAGTTATGTGCCGATCGGGTAGATTATACGCTCCGGGATATGTATCAATATGGACATATCACAATCGAAGCCATTAAAGAATTTCTAGAACATGTAATCATAATAAATGGAAGGATGTATCTGGATAATATTGAATCGGCGGAATGGTTTGTGAAAACGTATTACAGCGAAGTTATTGATTTTTTCATGAACCCACTTAATATATATGGCTATGATATCTTGGCAAAGACCTTAAAAGTGGCTTTAGCAAAAAAACTGATCAGCCTTGATGACTTACTCGGTACAGATGAAGAAGTCATGTGCTTGTTAAGCTTCACTGAAGACCATGAAGTTCAAAACCTGTTAAAACGGATCCATGGTAATGTAAAGTTGAAAGAAGATCAAGTGGAATACGATATACATCGGAAAAATAAAATGCGCCTGATAGATCCTTCAGTTATTCAAGGAACTAAATTGGTAATATCATCCAGTTTATCGGAAAAAGTCAAGAAAATGGGAATTGAAGCCTACAAAAAAGCTTCAAAGGGCATGTATCTAAAAGTGATTTCCGATTGAATTTCGTGTCAAACCATACGGGCAGTTTTTTCTCGGAAACATCTAGGTCTCCTCCCTTAGTTGATTTAGACAATCGACATTAGGAAGGAGCTTGCTTAACGGATGCCTTATACATCTGAACCAGCACCCTTTAATAATTAAAAAACCAATGATGCTCTCAAAGTATTAACGCCATTTTCTAAATAACCCTTTAAACAGGTTAATGTATAAACCCAACCTTCTTTTTGTCCGATCATTTTGTTTATTATTTCAGGGTCGTCCTCACTCAATCCTGATTCGTTTACTTCAATGATTGTACTCGTTTTATCCATCTCTTTTAGTGTAATGGTAACAATCGTTTCTTGATCATTTCCGCCCCACGCAAACACGATTTTCCTATTTTCCTCAACTTCCATTACATTAATGACCACTTCAGCATCGTATTCGTTGTATCTCAATGTAAGTGTCCTGCCTTGTTCCCATCTTTCCGAACTCGATGAGAACCAGAAATTCCTGATTTTTTCAGGATTCACTATGGCTTCAAACACTTCATTAGCTGGCTTGATTATCTTAAATTTCGTGATTATTTGGGTATCCATACTAAAACAACTCTCTTTCGATTTGTTTTTATTGTTTTCCACTATCCCAATCTACTGATATTGACGGCAGTGTCCGTCCAGTTTCAAGCAAGCTCTTCAGGTTACTTAGAATGGCTGGCCATCCATTATTCAAGCCTTCATAGGTATTGTCATCATATACGAAATCTGTCTTCAAAAGCTCCTCATGCCTAAGAATTAACTTCACAGTCGAATCGCCCATTTTCTGTAATTCAAAAGTGACCCGTGTAGGCTGCTCGCGAGGTGTTTCGTCTCCTGCCATGATCCATGTAAACGAGAGCAGGTGCAACGGCTCGCATTTAAGTACATTACCATGATCAGTAATCCGCCCATCTTCCAGCAAATATTTAACGGCTGCCCCTTCTTGCCAGTCAGACTGTACTTGCAATCCAAAGTGATATTTCTTCGTGACTTCACCACTCGTCAAGGCTTCCCAAAGCTTCTCTGGTGTGGTTGCGATATAAATAGGATAGACAAACGTAGTTTTTTTCATAATTCTTTTTCCTCCTCGCCAAATAAGGTATCAAGATCGTAACATGACTCTATCATTGATTTTCGGCTTTCATATACAGGCGGTCAAGCAGTTTTTTGCGACAGAAATCGGCAAAGTCATTGCATTGAAGAAGATTTGAAGTGAATTGCTAATATCGGATTCTCCGTGACATAAAAGGGCCATATGGAAACTTCTTGATTTCCAATCGTTTTCAAGCTACGATAAATGAGGAAAATGATAATCCGCCCGGGCGGAAGAGGTTCTAGCTACCCTCTCAAAAAAACTAAGGAGAACAGTGCTCTTTCTTAGGGTGCTGTTTTTTCTGTATAAGGAGAATTAAGAAATGTTAAGAATTTTATTGTATTTAGTATCCATAATCACGGCGAATGTGGTTACAGCAGCTTTTGCGCCATTACATTTTGGCATGTTCATCATCCCGATGGGGACATTGCTCATCGGGGGAACCTTCATCTTCCGAGATCTGGTCCAGAATAAATTCGGCCGCGAGAAGACCTATATATGTATCGTCACTGCACTTATTCTATCTGCATGTGTATCATTTTTATTAGGGGATACGTTACTGATTGTATTTGCTTCCGCATTATCGTTTGTGGTCGCAGAAACAGCGGACACGGAAATTTATACCCGTTTAAAGCTTCCGATGAGTTGGAGGGTGTTTTACAGCGGGATCGTTGGAGGATTTTTCGATTCGGTGATATTTGTCGTGATTGGCCTAAGTCCACTGGGTGCCAATATATTGCCATGGGAAGCAGTACCCGCTGCGGTCATCGGGCAAATCATCGTTAAAACCATCATACAGTCAATTGGTGCCGTACTGTTGGGACGAATCAACGTAGAACTGGAGAAACGTGTAGTCTCCAGTTAAATGCCAGGAGGGGTGCACTCGATGGAAGGAACCAAAAAGGAAGAAGATAAATGCTATTGCCTCGAGGCCTTTCGTGAAAAATATGGCCCCCATGTTCAAGGGGAATGCATGAAGCTCTCCTGCGCCAATTATCGCAAGCATAAAGGAATTGACAAAAAAGGACCAAAATAGGTCCTTTTTTTGCGCGTTAACGGAGTAACTCGCGAGTAAACGTGAAAAACTCACGATTAAATAGTGCGAAACTAAGTGTGCAGTACGAATTCACGAGTAAAAGTGCAAAATTCACGAGTAAACAGTCCAAACTCACGAGTAAACAGCGCAAATTCACGAGTAAACAGTGCGAACACAAGAGTGCCGTATGAATTCACGAATAAACAGTGCGAAATTATGAGTGCAGGACGAATTCACGAGTAAACATCAAAAAAAGCTTCCTGAACCGTTCCATTAATGGGGCTAGGAAGCTTTGTATTTTGTTTAGAATTGCTCAGTGGTTTTCCGAACTAATTTTTCGAGGAAGAAAAAGCATTCTCGCTTCCGTTCAAGTTCTGTTTGTCCATTTTCGGTGACATGATAATATTTCCTGCGGCCTGACTCGGACTCTTTCCAATGGCCTTTTATGAATTCTTTTTTTTCTAACCGTTTCAGGGCGGAGTAGAGGGTGCCTTCACTTATTTGATATTTGCCCATGCTCATTTCCTTCAAGATCTTCGTGATTTCATAGCCGTATAGCTTTTTTTGTGAAAGAAGTGAAAGCAAAAGGAGGTCAATGCTTCCCTTCATTAATTCTTTATCCAAATAAATTCTCCTCCTTTTCATTTCTAAAGTGTAATACGTTGTACATCGTATCACAAGGTGCATTTTACTTTTCTAAAAAAAAATGGTTAAATGACGATTGCTAAATAAATTTAATCATAGTAAAATGTGCTTCGGAACGGATGAGTTGTGAAGAGTGTGGTAAGGATACTATATACATGATTTAATTGTTTTAATGAAAATACGGAATAGGATAGAAGAATCACTACTCAAGGGGTATTAATTGATTTTTTTTCAAAAATCATTTAGATTCTATTTATCAACAAGAGCAAAGAAAGAAGGTCCTAGATAGATGAAAGTGAAAGCACCAGAGCCATTCACATATATTGGTGGAAAGAGAGCTGTTCTTTTACTTCACGGGTTTACCGGAAGTACAGGAGATATGAAGAAATTAGGGAAATACTTGAATGATCTTGACTATACTTGCCACGGACCTCTTTATAGAGGGCATGGAGTGTCTGGTGAGGAACTCGTTAAGACTGGTCCAAAGGAATGGTGGGAAGATGTAGTTAATGGCTATAAATTCCTTAAAGAAGAAGGCTATGAAGAAATTGCTGTTGTAGGAATTTCCTTAGGAGGAGTTTTCTCATTAAAAGTGGGAATTGAATTGCCTGTAAAAGGCGTAGTTTCAATGTGCGCTCCGACGCAAGGGAAAAGTATCGATCGACAAAAGAACCGCTTGCTCAATTATGCACAGGCTTATAAGAAGTTTGAGGGTAAAAATGCAGACCAAATTGCTGCAGAAGTGAAGCTGCTGGAAGAAGAGCCTATGCCTCAACTTAAAGATGTGCTGAATATTATAAATGAGACAGGTGAAAATTTAGATTTAATCACATCACCAACGCTTGTTTTACAAGGGCGCTTGGATGATCCTGACTATACGGAGAGTGCTACAGCGATTTTCAATGAAGTGGATACGCAGCATAAACACTTGATATGGTATGAAAATTCAGGTCATATTATCACATTGGGCAAGGAACGTGAACAGGTGTATGAAGATGTGTATAAGTTCTTAAATACACTGAACTGGTCGGAGTAATAAGCGAGTTGATAAATCCCCTTTAAGTTAAACTGTGTAAAGCCTGCATTCATAAGTAGGCTTTACACTATACTTGAGGGGATTTTACTTTGGCTGAAGATTTATTTGTAGAAAAAGACATTTAAGGTGTCGTTATTGTCAATAGTTGCCAATAAAATATCATTCACGTCGGCATTATATGTTATTTTGATTCTGTTTTTCAGCCATGCTTCGTCCTTGCCGCCCCGATTTAATTCTTTAGCATCAATCTTTCCCTCTTTAATAATCGTTTTAGGAAATGTGAAGGCATTTGTTGCTAGGTGCATATCTGCTGGGGTTACCGCTTCATATTGAGGATATAAGAACAATGAAATGGTACCACCTGGTTCCCATAGTGCGAGTGATACTTTTTGAATATCTTTGACTTTTTCTTTTCTTAATTCCGATAATAAAACATCGATCGAGATTCGGGCCCTTGCCAAGCTTTTGTATATGATTTGTCCATTTTCGATAAGGGGAAAGGGATCAGAGTCAAAAAACCTTCGGAGTTTACCCCACTTAAGGCTTGTAAACACACTAATTATATATAAAATGACCAATACACCTGTTGTTATCATTGAGCCCTCCAAACCTAACTGTTCATCAGATAAAGGGTGAGCAAGAATGTTTCCAATAATTAATGCCATTATGAAATCAAGTAACCGTAACTGCGAAATGGACCGTTGTCCCATCAATTTAACCGAAAAAAGTAAGAAGATGAAGGATATAATGGCTCTTAAAGTCCACTGGATTGCAGTAAGAGTTTCCTGGCTATTAAAAAATTCCACAAAAAATTCACGTCCTTATTTCCTTTAAAGGAGATGTAATGGTCAGTAGGATGAATTGAAACAACTGGGAGCGTATTTAAGACATCTTTAGATGGGGCCGTTTATAGTTTAAGCCACCTCCTTCTTAAGTATTACCCAACCTCGGTCCTTCTGAGACTTTCTTAAATGTTTTCAAAAAATTTATATTAATATAACAACTTTAAAACGTATTGTAATTAAAAATAAACTGATTTAAAATGATATCTTTCCTAAGAAATTTATTTAAAAAATATCCTTGTATAATATCAGTGACGATGGTCTGATAGTTTCTACCTGGCAGCCGTAATGCCGGACTACAAGGAAGTATGAATATAGAAGAGATGGACAAGTTCATGTTGGTTCGCTTGTGATCCATATAACATGTTTGAATGGATGCTCTTACTTTTTCACACTTTCTTCCAGCGGCTGAAGGTGTAAAAAGGTGAGGGCTTTTTATATAAAAAAAACGAATGGGAAATGATATAGCCAAAGGGGATGAAAGCATGTATTTCTTATTGAATATATTAGGTGTTTTAGTTGTAATGGGCATCGTTTACCTTTGTTCACCTAATAAAAGGAACGTTAAGTGGAAAGCCATTCTTACCTTGCTGGTTCTAGAATTGCTTATCACATGGTTCATGTTATCGACAAAAATTGGGGCGTGGGTCATTAATCTGATCGCTTCATTCTTCACCTGGTTGATTGAATGTGCGAATGAAGGGATTTCTTTTGTCTTTCCTTCACTTATGGCAAATGAACAAGTGGATTTCTTTTTCAGCGCATTGATGCCAATTATCTTCATTATCACGTTTTTTGATGTTTTATCGTATTTCGGTATACTTACCTGGATCATTGATAAAGTGGGATGGCTCATCTCAAAAGTATCCGGATTGCCAAAACTTGAGAGTTTCTTTTCGATTCAGATGATGTTCCTAGGAAATACTGAGGCACTTGCCGTACTCCGCCTTCAGCTCAGTGCGATTAAGGATCAGCGTCTTTTGACATTTGGAATCATGAGCATGAGCAGCATCAGCGGTTCAATCATTGGAGCCTACCTGTCCATGGTACCGGCAACCTATGTTTTTGTAGCGATACCTTTGAATTGCTTAAATGCCCTGCTGATAGCTAACATGCTGAATCCTGTCGATGTCAGTAAAGAAGAAGACGTCGTTTATGTACCTTCCAAGGAGGAACGTAAAGATTTCTTTTCCACCATTTCCAACAGTATGCTGGTTGGGGCCAAAATGGTCTTCGTTATCATGGCAATGGTTATCGGCTATGTGGCGTTAACGGCCAGCGTAAACGGCATTTTCGGTTTCTTCGTGGATGGATTGACCATTCAAAAGATTTTCTCTGTCATTTTTAGTCCATTTGCATTCTTGCTTGGATTATCTGGACATGATGCCATGTATGTTGCTCAATTGATGGGAATCAAGCTTGCCACAAATGAGTTCGTTGCCTTGCTCGATTTAAAAGATAAAGTCAGTACACTGCCTCCGCATACAGTTGCTGTGGCTGTCACTTATCTGACGTCATTTGCCAACTTCAGTACAGTGGGCATGATTTATGGAACATTCAATTCCATTCTCAATGATGAGAAATCGAACATTATCGGAAGGAATGTTTGGAAGCTGCTGGTTAGCGGGATGGCTGTTTCCTTGCTAAGTGCCATGGTCGTTGGATTATTCGTTTGGTGATTTAACACATTGGCATCCATTTTTATGAATGGGTGCCCTCTTTTATATGAAAAAAGCTGTGCAGGTTTTCCCTTGCACAGCTTTTTCGTTTATTTCGTCAAATAGTTTTCCGTATAATATGGTTTATCTTCCTCATCGAAGGCAACTCCGACACCGAGCGATTCAAAATCCTTCTGTAATTTGTTTTCCCTGTGTCCAATGGAATTCATTAGGCCTTCATGGGCAAAGATACTGCTATTCTGACCGGCAGCCAGGTTTTCCCCAGCCATTCGAAAATTGATTTTGTCATCTTCCATCCGGTCAAAAGGGGATTCTCCTTCAAGGTTTGTATGGTTGAAGTATTGATTCACGGCCATATCTGAACTATGATCCTGTGCTGTGACCTTCACTTGTTTATCCCATGAAAGCACTGAGAGCTCATGATTGACCCGTGAGGCATTGGTCAAATCGAATAATTGATATTCAAAGCCCTTCTTTAATCCGGGACCGGCTTCTGCAAAATAGCCGCTCTTTTGCTTTTCGAGTTTTGCGTCGATGATTTGGATTGCCGTGACTGTATTTTTCTCATGTTTGTCATAAAAAATGGTCACATAGCTATTATCCATTTCAAACATATCGTATTCGCCGCTGTCACTTCGAATTTGGTAATAGACGTTTCCTTTAAGCAGTTTTGTTACAGGCTCCCCCATTTTCCCAGTCACGGTTTCTTTGGGGGTGCCGCGTTTAATGCCCTCCTTTGAGGCAATCAAATCTTGGTTCGTATATAAACCAACAACTTTATTGGTGTTATCATAGGCAACCATGAAGAAATTTTGATAATTTTCGTGATAGGCGAACCAGTCCACGCCATATTCATTTCGGGTATTCCGTTTTGCTTTACCAGCCAATTTTTCTACATCATCCTTCGTATCGCCAATTTCGATATTACGGACTGAGAAGGATGCATCGGCAGGTGCTTCCAGTGCTGGTTTTTTCACTTTTTCCGTTTCCTGCAATTCTTTTTCAGAAGCGGTATCCAATGTTTCCGACAGCGAGCCAATCAGGCTGCTGACTCCAGTACTCAGTTTTTCCAAAGCGGTTGAAACCTCGGGCCCGTTTATAATGGAACGAACATCTGAAGCAAAGGCACTAACCCCTGCTTTGAATCCAGACTCCTGAATATCTTTACCATATCCATACCATAATCCAGAGAGTAGGAGTATGAGGACCACAATATTAAACAATTTCCGCAAATCGATCACTCCTGCTCTATCCAGGATTTAAATCCCGTTTAATGAAAGATCATCGGCACAAAACTTAAGACAGGTGGGGCACATAACAAAAATAGTGAACACAGAATGAGTATTTGTGAGGCTGTTTTTGGAAGCTTTTCCTTCCCTTTTCCCGAGTACCAGCCACTGAACTGAAGTTTATTTCTATACCAGACGAATAATAAAATCAGTATCGCAATCGATCCTAGCCAGCCATACTGATTCACTCCTATGTTTATATATATGCCGTTTACAATGCTCGAAATGATTGTGCCGGCTATCCCGAATATTAATATGATGCGTATCAATTCTAATAAGACCCTCATATGTCACTCCTTGGTTTCACCATTATACTTCTTCGATTAAAAAATAAAAACTTTAAATGATGTGATATTACATATTATACCAAAAATAAGGAGGGGAATAAAACAGGTGCCTCTTACGATGGGGAATTTATGGGAATATGGGGCTAGCTTTAATTATTGGTTAAACCAGGAGAATTCTTTATAAACAAAAAAGGATTAGCCACTTCAAGCTAATCCTTTTTGTTTAAGATTACTTTAATTGATCATTCAATACACTTTCCTCTAGAACGGAAAACTTATCACCATACACCCTGGTTATGTGGTTTTCCCCCCAGGTACATAGTGCGGAAAGAATACTTTCCAGGCTTTGTCCATACTCACTTAATTCATATTCCACTTTTGGGGGGACCTGGTTATAAACGATCCGATTGATGACACCGTCCTGTTCCAACTCCCGCAATTGTTGAGTCAGCATTTTTTGGGTGATGTTTGGCATTAGGCGCTTCAATTCACTAGTCCGCTTTTTTCCGTGAGTCAGATGGCAGAGGATTACGCATTTCCACTTCCCGCCCAGTACTTCCAGTGTTGCTTCAACGGATATATTGTACTTCTTTTTTTGCATGATTTGTATACTCTCCTTATTTTATAGGAACTTTAAGGTACCTATATTACTTTAAAGTACGTACTGTTTTTTATTTGTATTATATCTCATAATAACATTTGCACACCGAATTCCACTGTACCATTTATAAAAAAAGTTGCTTAGGCAATTTCAATGATAGTACAAAACAATAAGAAGGAGAAGAGGATATGATTTCAAATAAAAATAGAAGTACATGGGCATTGCTCGCTTTAGCGATCAGCGCCTTTGCAATTGGAACAACCGAGTTCATCAGCGTGGGATTATTACCGCTCATTTCTAAAGATTTACACATTACAGTCACGACGGCGGGGTTGACGGTATCTCTATACGCCTTGGGGGTCATGTTCGGGGCACCTATCCTTACATCCCTTACATCGAATATGTCGAGAAAGACCTTATTGCTTTGGATCATGGTCGTGTTCATTGCCGGAAATGCATTGGCGGCTTCTGCGACCACGATCAGTGTGTTATTGATCGCACGTGTCATTTCAGCGCTTGCACATGGTATTTTCATGTCGATCGGCGCTACGATTGCGGCTGATTTGGTCCCTGAAAACCGCAGGGCGAGTGCCATCGCCATCATGTTCACAGGTCTAACGGTGGCAACGGTGACCGGAGTTCCGTTTGGAACGTTCATCGGGCAGCAATTCGGCTGGAGATTCGCTTTCATCATCATTGTGGCAATCGGCCTGATAGCTTTCATCGGAAATGGCATCCTTGTCCCATCCGATTTAAGAAAAGCTGCACGGACGACGTTCCGTGACCAAATCAAATTGGTGACGAATGGACGTTTGCTGTTAGTATTCATCATTACAGCGTTAGGATACGGAGGTACATTCGTTGTCTTCACGTACCTGTCGCCATTACTTCAGGAAGTAACAGGGTTTAAAGAAGGAACTGTGGCCTTGATTTTGCTAGTATATGGAGTAGCCATAGCGATAGGGAATACTCTCGGCGGGAAATTGGCCAATCGCAATCCTATTAATGCCCTATTCTATATGTTTCTTATACAAGCCATTGTACTGGTGGTCTTGACCTTCACGGCACCGTTTAAGATAGCTGGTTTAATTACGATCATTTTAATGGGATTGTTTGCATTCATGAATGTTCCAGGGCTTCAAGTCTATGTCGTCATGTTAGCGGAGCGTTTCGTGCCGAGTGCAGTGGACGTGGCTTCAGCCATCAATATTGCCGCCTTCAATGCGGGAATCGCCATTGGTGCCTACTTAGGAGGGGTGATTACCGATTCGATCGGACTGATCCATACAGCATGGATAGGTGGAGTCATGGTGTTTGCAGCAGTGATTTTAACAGGCTTGAGTCGGGCCTTGGAAAGTAAAGACCGTACCAAGGGAACGGACAAAATAGCATAGGAATGAAAAAGTGATGCATGTTAGAAAAAGCATGCTATGCGTTTAGAGTATCAATAACCAAGTATCATTGCATCCCTTCAGCGAATGATGGAAGGTTCCTTGAAGGGATGTAATGATACTGATACTTAAACGCATTACAATCTTAAAAAACAATGAAGAGAAAATTTGGAGGTAGAGTATAATGGTGAAAAATTTACAAGATACAACTACGTTGCATAATGGAGTTAAAATGCCTTGGTTCGGATTGGGCGTATTTAAGGTGGAAGAAGGACCGGAGCTGGTAAATGCAGTTAAAGTGGCCATTAAACATGGTTATCGCAGCATCGATACGGCTGCCATTTATGAAAATGAAGAAGGGGTTGGACAAGGGATTCGTGAGGGATTGAAAGAAGCTGGAATCTCAAGGGAAGAATTATTCGTAACATCAAAAGTCTGGAATGCTGATTTGGGATATGAATCAACAATCGCGGCTTACGAAAAAAGCTTAAAGAAACTTGGCTTGGAGTACTTGGATTTATATCTTATCCATTGGCCAGTGGAAGGGAAATATAAAGAAGCTTGGAGAGCGTTAGAAACTTTATATAAAGAAGGAAAAGTAAAGGCGATCGGTGTGAGCAATTTCCAAATTCACCATCTAAAAGATTTGATGGAAGATGCAGAAGTGAAGCCGATGGTCAATCAAGTGGAATGCCATCCGCGTTTAACTCAAAAAGAAGTTCAGGCATTTTGTAAGGAACAAGGAATACAACTTGAAGCATGGTCTCCTTTGATGCAAGGTGAACTGCTGGATAATGAAGTATTACAAGCAATTGCGACCAACCATGGCAAGTCTGTTGCACAAGTCATTTTACGCTGGGATTTACAAAATGGGATTGTAACGATTCCAAAATCAACTAAAGAACATCGTATTGTCGAAAACTCAACTGTATTCGATTTCGAATTGACAGAAGAGGAAATGAACCAAATTGATGGATTGAATCAGAATCACCGTGTTGGTCCAGATCCTGATAATTTCGACTTTTAATTAAGTATGAAGGAGAGGGACGGGATATCCGTCTTTCTCTTTTTTTATGGATTTCTGCATCGGAATTTACAATGACAGCTTCGGGAATCTGATTAGTTGACACAGTATTACTGGGATGATATAAATGCATGTGCATGCATTATATAAAAAAGGAGATAAAAAATTATGAATGATTTATTTTCACCTTATCGCATAAAAGAACTTGAACTGAAAAATAGGATCGTCATGCCGCCGATGTGCCAATACTCCGTCGAAGCGGAAGATGGTATACCAACGAATTGGCACCATCAGCATTATGTAAGCAGGGCAGTTGGCGGTACGGGGTTAATTATAGTTGAAATGACCGATGTGGAGCCTGATGGGCGCATTTCGAATCGCGATCTTGGATTATGGTCCGACGATCAAATTGGGGCTTTCTCCAACATCGTTAAGGAAGTTCATCAATACGGTGCAAAAATCGGAATACAAATTGCCCATGCAGGCCGTAAAGCGGAGGATGCGGAAACGCCGGTGGCACCATCAGCCATTGCGTTTGATGAAACGTACAAAACACCAAGAGCTTTAGAAACGGAAGAAGTGAAGGAAATGGTCGATAAATTCCGGGCATCGGCCAGAAGGGCAGTTACAGCAGGATTTGACGTAATCGAATTACATGGTGCACACGGGTATTTAATCCACCAATTCACATCACCGCTTACGAATAAACGTGATGATGAATATGGAAGAGACCTGACAAAATTCGGAGTGGAAGTCATTAAAGCAGTGAAAAGCGAAATGCCTGCCGACATGCCTTTAATCATGCGCATTTCTGCAAAAGAATACGTTGAAGGCGGATATGGTATTGAAGAAAGCATTGCATTTTCACAAGTCTTTAAAGAAGCAGGCGTCGATATGTTCCATGTGAGCTCTGGAGGAGAAGGCCCGATTGGAGCAGACGGAAGGCCTGGTACCCATGCCAGCTATCAAACTCCGTTGGCCAGGGAAATCAAAAAAGCTTTGGATATTCCGGTGATTGCCGTAGGTAGATTAGATGATCCGATTCTTGCAAATTCAATCATAGGTAATGAAGAAGCGGATTTGGTTGCCGTCGGCAGAGGAATGCTGCGAAACCCTTATTGGGCATTGGAAGCATCTAAAGCTTTGAATAAAAAAACGGAGATCCCTGAACAATATCAACTGGGATTCAAGCATTAATACGAATTCATGCTTTAAAACGCCGGCGAATAATATATTCGCCGGCGTTTTTACAGTCAGGCTTGAGGGAATTTTCATCAGGAAATCGATTACGTGATGTTTAACTGGAAATTTTGCTATAATGAAAAAGATAAATCAAACGATAATTCGAGGTGCTAATTATGGAAGAAATCAAAATCATTACAACTGAAGAAGTGGAAGCTAAGCTTGAGGCAGGAGAAGCGATGGAACTTGTCGATGTTCGTGAAGACGAAGAAGTGCAAGAGGGAATGATCGAAGGCGCTAAACATATTCGCATGAATGATATCCCGGCAAACCTTGACTATTTTGATAAAGAAAAAGAATATATTTTTATCTGCCGTTCAGGACGCCGCAGTGAAAATGTATGCCATTATCTTCAGGAACAAGGATATAAAGTGGCAAACATGGTTGGCGGAATGCTTGAATGGGACGGCGAAGTCATCGTTAAGTGAGGTTCCTCAAAAAGACCTGTTACTTTTGTAAGCGTAAATCCAGGAATGTGACGGTTTATTTGAATGAAGAAAGAAAAAAGATCATGGTTTGTTCACAGTGCCGTGAATATGCAGAAAGACGCGCATATTTGAAGGCGTAAAAAAAGAGACCTTTCACCATGAAAGGTCTCTTTTTTCTGTATGGACCTCTTCTAACTGGAATGTATAAATTATATGTTAAAATTAGGGGTTAAAATCAGAAAATATAGAAAAAGGAGAGTTGAAGCATGAATGTTCATAAAATAGCGGTCATTGCGGGTGACGGGATAGGCCCTGAGGTGATTGATGAGGGTGTAAAGGTCCTTAAAGAAGTAGCTGCAATTGCCGGGGAGTTTTCTTTCCAGTTCACCTATTTTCCATGGGGCTGTGAATATTATCTTGAGCACGGTAAAATGCTTCCCGACGACGGACTTGAACAACTGATGAAGTTTGACGCTGTGTATCTTGGGGCGGTCGGTTATCCTGGTGTCCCGGACCATATTTCTTTACGTGAACTTCTGCTGAAAATCAGAAAGGGATTTGATCAATATGTGAATGTTCGACCCGTTAAATTGCTTCAAGGTGCACCCTGTCCATTAAAAGACGTGACTCGTGACCAAATCGATATGGTTGTCATCCGTGAAAACAGTGAAGGGGAATATTCCGGTGCCGGTGATTGGCTTTTTAAAGGCAAGCCGGAAGAAGTCGTCCTGCAGACGGGGGTCTTTTCAAGAAAAGGGACGGAGAGGATCATCCGTTATGCGTATGAACTTGCGCGTAAGACGGGCAGGACGCTAACGAGTATAAGCAAGGCGAACGCTTTGAATTATTCAATGGTTTTTTGGGATCAGGTTTTTGAAGAAATTGGACAGGAGTTTCCGGATGTAGAAACGAATTCCTATTTGGTGGATGCTGCAAGCATGTATTTTGTCAAGCAGCCCGAACGGTTTCAAATCGTTGTCACCTCCAATTTGTTTGGTGACATCATCACGGATTTAGGTGCTGCCATTGCAGGCGGGATGGGACTGGCGGCCGGTGCCAATTTAAACCCGGAACGGATTTATCCTTCGATGTTCGAACCGATCCATGGTTCAGCCCCGGATATAGCACATCAAGGCATTGCCAATCCACTTGCGGCCATATGGTCCGCCAGTCAGATTCTCGATTTCTTTGGGCATGAGGTTTGGGGTGCTAAAGTGTTGGACGTGATTGAACAGGTGATGGTTGATAAAAAGGCGCTCACCCCTGATATGGGCGGGACAGCTTCTACAGGAGAAGTCGGGGATGAAGTGGTTGCATTAATATCCGCTTTACAAACAAATCAAGTATAATATTTTTGAAAAATGGGCATCCTGCACAATAACTATCATTATAGTAAAAGGGCGGGGAGAGCCGATGATACAAGTCAAATTATTTGATTATGAGCATGAAAAGGATCTTGAGGATGAAATGAACTTTTTCCTTGAAGACATTCGTGATAATCAAATAGTCGATATCAAATACAATGTCGCCACTACAGGTGAAGAGGAAGAGGAACAGATCTACTGTTTTAGTGCGATGATCATCTATAAAAAAAAATAAAGGCCGGCTGGCCTATATTCAACATTAGACTACCTATTGCTTGCTGGCAGGCAATAGGTAGTCTTTTTTTATGGAAATCAGAATTTTGACTTCCTCGGAAGGGAGCATATACGATGTGGAAATTAGGTCGATGTCGCTTCCCCGCCGTTGACATGAAGTGTTTGTCCTGTCACAAAACGGGAATCATCAGAAGCGAGATAGACAAAGGTGGGAGCCAGTTCAAATGGCTGGCCTTGACGCTCCATCGGGTTATCGACTTGTGTCACTTCGTCTGCCGAGAAACTTGCCGGGATGAGGGGTGTCCAAAACCTTCCGGGTGCAACGGCGTTCACCCGGATGCCTTAATCGACAAGACTGTTTGCCAAGGCACGGGTAAAGCCAATGTTGGCCCCTTTAGTCGCCGTGTAATCAATTAATTGCTTATTCCCATTAAACGTCACAACAGAAGATGTATTAATGATGGAGGACCCAGCTTTTAAATGGGGAAGGGCAGCACGGGTCGTGTAGAAGTGGGAATAGATATTCACCTTAAAGGTATCATCGAATTGCTCATCCGTAATATCAAGCAAGCTTAATTGTTGAAATTGAATACCCACGTGGTTACAAAGAATATTGAGCTTTCCAAATGTTTCGATGGTGTCTTCCACGATCTTGATGCATTGCTGTTTATCCCTTAAGTCACCAGGCAGAAGTAAGCAACGTTGTCCAAGCTCTTCAATTCTCGTTTTAGTCCGATTGGCATCCTCATGTTCATCCAGATAAGCGATGGAAACATCTGCGCCTTCTTTAGCAAAAGCGATGGCAGCCGCAGCGCCAATTCCACTGTCTCCGCCAGTTATCAATGCGACACTGCCTGTTAATTTTCCACTGCCCTTATAATTGGGATTTTCGATGATGGGCCGTGGCACCATTAATTTTTCTACACCAGGCTGGCGAAATTGGCGTTGCTCCGGAACCGTGATGGGGACGTCTTGATAACGAGTGATTTTTCCATAATTCGGATGCATGGGATAGCCTTCACATGATGATTTCTTTTTCTTATCTTCTGCCATGAGGAGTCCTCCTAAAAAAGAATTTAGTCGGATTACTCTATGACGATCAGGTATATGCCGTGCATGAAGAACATGTATGGGGACGGGCTCGTTGCCGTACAGCTCGAATATGCTGAAGTGTAGAAAAAAAGTTTTTGGAGGCCTCAATATGCCATATTATTATAGCGAAGAAGTGAAATTGTTATTGGTCGATCAATCTGATGAAAAAGTGGAGTTATTATATGATTCCAACCCAAATACCTTTGAATTGCCGCTGATAGGACCAAGACCGCCATATTATTATAACCCGCGCTATGTGCCGTTTTATCCCGTGATTTAAGGTCAACGTACTAGGGGGAATGCATGAAGAAAGGAGTTTGCTGAAATGGGCTGCCTTGGTCTTTCGATGAGTGGACTAAAAGCAGCCTCAATTCGATTCAACTAAGTTCCGGATCATAACAGATGTCATTAAGAAAAACTGATTATATTTATCTATGAATTTTACAAACACGGAGATAATAGGTAAAGTTATACATAATACATAGAGCGGACTGGTGTATTTAAAGGAGAGATCCATTTTGGATAACAATATGAAACAACTAATAGAAAATCTACAGCAATCGGATGGTGGACATATCTTATACTGTTTTAATGAATTGGAAGCCTACATTGAAAATGAGGCAACTTTCATCATTGCCGGTGTTCAACAGGGAGACCATATTCTGGTCGTCGAAAATGACCGTATCTTTCCTTTTGTGTACAAGAAATTGCAGCTTCATTTAAATGAGGAGCAATTGGAGCAAGTGCATCTTATGAACAATTTTGATTTTTATTGTTTTCATGGAAACTTCCAACCTTCGACGATGGTTAATTATTTCTTGGAAAATATCGTTACATATACTGAACGCAATCAGCACGTGCGGACTTGGGGCCATGTTGAATGGGGCCATGACGATCAAGCCACCTTAGCAATAGGAGAATATGAAAAAGGAATCGACAAATTGATCAAGGAACGAGGATTGATTTCTGTTTGTGCGTACGATGACTGCAGAGTGCCTGCCGAGCTTAAAATAAACTTGATCAAGCATCATGGGGTACTGATAACCGATGAAAAAATCACGATTTTAGCAAACGGATAGAATGGAAGGGGCGAGTTATTTGGAAAGTTTTACTGAACGGGTAATTAATATCATACAACAAATCCCATCCGGTAAAGTGATGACATATGGTCAAATTGGACAGCTCGCCGGAAGTCCGCGCGGTGCAAGGCAGGTCGTAAGGATCCTTCATTCAAGCAGCAAAAAGCATGACCTTCCTTGGCACCGGGTAATCAATGCCAAAGGAGAAATCGGCATAAAAGCGGAGGGAGCCGCAGAACACCAGAAGGCGATGCTCGAGAGTGAAGGCGTCACTTTCACGAAACGGAATACCATTGATCTTGAAGCCTTTCGCCATCATCCAGAAATATTTTAAACGAAAAGCCGGATAATAGAGGCGTCGCGGGTACGGCCCAAAAAAGTACGGTGAAGACCCAAATAACCGCATCTTCGCCTGAATCAAAGCCCAACAAACACCGAATGGATGTATAGGCTTACGAAATCGCAGTAAAAGAGGCTGATCCAAGCGGATCAGCCTCTTTTACGAATTATGAACGGGCATACATGGCAGCATTCATTCCGGCGAGTCTTCCGGTTACTAATGCCGATGTGATATTATAGCCGCCTGTGTATCCGTGTATATCCAGAATTTCACCGCAGAAATACAGTCCGTCCATTAGTTTGGATGCCATTTCCTTTGGATGTATTTCTTTGACGGATACGCCGCCGCCCGTGACGAAGGCTTTTTCCAGCGGCTGGGTGCCGTGCACTCCGAATTGGAAGTCCTTGCATAATTCTGCAAAGCGGCGGATTTTTTCATTTGATATCGTCGCTCCTTGTTCTTGAAGGTCGATGCCGCTTCGCTCAAGCAGGAAGTGAAGGTATCGTTCAGGAACTAAGCCTTTTAAGGTGTTTTTAATGGCTTTTTTCGGTTCGGCCTTGATTTCCTTCATGATATCTTGAAAAACCTCTTCCTTGTTTCGGTCCGGCAGGGCATCGAGTTTCATAGTCACTTCCGACAGGTTCCATTTTTTCATCGCTTTCACGACGAATTGGCTACATCTTAGAACAGCTGGACCGGAGACGCCAAAATGGGTGAAGAGCATATCCATTCGGTGTGTAATCAGGGCCTTGCCCTTTGGGTTAAGGACACTCAATGAAACATCGCGAAGTGCGAGACCTTGAAGTGTTCGATTTTTAATGAATGTTTCATTGCTAAGTACGGGAACTTCAGTTGGGAAAAGCTCGGTAATAGTATGTCCCGCCTTTTTAGCCCATGCGTAGCCGTCTCCCGTTGAACCGGTGTGGGGAACTGATTTTCCGCCGACTGCAATCACGACTGCATCCGTGTCAATGGTCTGGCCATCTTTTAACTGGACACCGCTGGTTTTTCCATGTTCATAGAGAACTTCCGCAACTGGGGAGTTCTTATAGATCGTTACTTTTAAATTCGACAGGCGCGTCAGAAGGGCATCCACGACACTTTGCGCTTTATCGTTGACAGGGAACATCCGGCCATGGTCCTCTTCTTTAAGAGCCACGCCCAATTTTTCAAAGAATTGAATAATGTCTTCATTATTGAACTCTGAGAATGCACTGTATAGAAATCGCCCGTTTCCAGGGATATGCTGAATGATTTCATCGATTGAGAGCCTGTTCGTCACGTTGCAGCGTCCGCCGCCCGAGATTGCAAGTTTCCTGCCAAGCTTCTCGCCTTTATCCACTAACAAGACATGGGCACCTTTTTCCCCGGCTGCAATTGCTGCCATCAATCCGGAAGGACCGCCGCCAATTACCACTACATCATATTTCAAATTGATCACCACTTTATCATTTTCAGTCCCTTCATTATATAGCAAGAGCCCGTCAGATTGCGAATGTAGAAGAAAAGGAATTATTTGTTTGTGTATTATCATGGAAAACGATAAACTTGAGTGTAGTTTTCTATAGAAAAAATTCTTTAATATGATAAGATAAAGAGCGTGTGAAACGTAACTGACAGAGGCAGGAAGGGATTAGATGTCATCTAAGTTTTTAAAAGGGGCTTTTATATTAACGCTGGGAGCGATCATTTCCAAGATACTTGGTTTATTTTACGTTATCCCATTTGAACATATGGTTGGGAATAAAGGGGCTACCCTCTATCAATATGGGTACGTTCCATATACCATTTTCATTAGTTTTGCAACGGCAGGCATGCCGCTTGCTGTTTCTAAATTCATTTCGAAGTATAATGCGCTTGAGGAATACGCAGTCGGTGAGAAGTTATTTAAATCGAGCCTGAAATTAATGGTTGTCACAGGTTTTCTCGCTTTTTTGATTCTCTATACGATGGCCCCGCTGTTTACTGGAGTCTTTGGGGTCAGGCAGGAAGATGTCAGTGATGTCACCGAGATCATACGGGCAGTCAGCTTCGCCTTGATTTTTGTACCGTTCATGAGCATCATCCGCGGCTTCTTTCAAGGTCATGAAGCGATGGAACCAACGGCCATCTCTCAGGTTATTGAACAAATTGTCCGCATCGTGTTCCTTTTGGCCGGTGTGTATGTTGTTTTGAATGTCCTGGATGGAGAGTTAGTGAGAGCCATCCAAGTAGCTACCTTCGCGGCAACGGTCGGGGCTGTCGGCGGTTTAGTGGTGTTATTTTGGTATTGGAAAAAACAAAAACCCCATTTGGACAGCTTGATGAACAAAGACCGGGGGACGATGGAAATTTCCCTGAAGGAGATTTATAAAGAAATATTTCTTTCGTCGATTCCTTTCATATTTGTCGGAATCGCGATGCCATTGTTTCAGTTTGCGGACTTGCTGTCTTTCAATAAGGCGATGTCATCAATCGGTTTGCAGCACGTCGCAGAAGATGCCCTTGGGGTGTTGAATGTATATGCCCAGAAGCTTGTCTTGATTCCGATGACACTTGCAACCGGATTTTCAATGGCGCTTCTTCCCTCGGTGACGAAGGCATATGTAAGCGAGGATTCGGAAGAGTTAAACCGCCAGCTGAACCAAGCCTTCCAAATTTTGTTGTTCATTACGATTCCAGCTGTCGTTGGCATGTCGGTGCTAGCCGATCCAATCTATAGTGCCTTTTACAGCCATGATCCACTTGGAATCAGTGTCCTGAAGGCATATGCGCCCGTTTCCATCTTATTTGCGCTTTTTTCCGTTTCGGCGGCCATTTTACAAGGCATCAATCAGCAAAAATATACAGTGCTCAGCCTGCTTGTGGGCTTTTTAATCAAATTGAGCTTGAATATCCCGTTGATCAAGCTGTTTGAAACGGAAGGATCCGTTTATGCTACGGCATTCGGCTACTTGGCTGCCGTGCTGCTGAATTTGTATGTCATTACCTACTTTACTGGATATCGTTACGGCCTTACCATCAGAAGATCTGTTTTGATCACAGTTTTTTCAATAATAATGGGACTGGCTGCATGGGGCATGAACAGTTTATTATCGCTTTGGCTTACAACGGAAGGGCGCTTCCAGGCGATTTTGATCGTGGCCGTTTGTGCAATTTTTGGAGCGCTCATTTATGCGGCGCTTTCCTTGAAAAGCAAACTTGCCCATCGTTTGTTCGGTACCCGGATCGATCGGTTAAAAGCTAAATTAGGATTATAAGCTGGAAGTTTGATGTGTAAAATAAAGGGTATTGAATGGTGAATCCCCAGATTAAAATATATTGGCCTTGCCTGACATTTAAGTGGGCAAGGCTTTTTACTGAAAAAGGCTTTAGGAGGAAACGATGAGAATAGATAAGATTTTATCCAATATAGGTTATGGCAGCAGGAAAGAAGTGAAAAAGCTCCTGAAATCCGGCGCCGTGAAGGTCAATGACAGGCTTCTTAAGGACCCGAAGGAACAAGTGGACCCTGAAACGGAAATAGTTACGGTTCATGGTGAACGGGTTGAATACAGGGAATTCATATATATAATGATGAATAAACCGCCAGGCGTATTGTCGGCAACGGAAGACAACTACCAAGAAACGGTCATCGACATCTTGGAGCCGGAGGATTCGGTATTCGAGCCATTTCCTGTAGGCCGTCTTGATAAGGACACAGAAGGTTTATTGCTAATAACGAATGATGGAAAGCTTGCCCACCAACTGCTTTCTCCAAAGAAACATGTCCCTAAAACATATTTTGCGGTCATTGATGGCGAAGTGACGGAACGGGATATCGAGGCATTCCGCAACGGCGTGACCTTGGATGATGGATACGAAACAAAACCAGGTGAATTGAACATTTTAAAATCAGGTCTGACATCGGATATCGAGCTAACGATCATGGAAGGAAAGTTCCATCAGGTGAAGCGGATGTTTGAGTCCGTTGGCAAACGTGTCGTCTACCTAAAGCGTCTTTCCATGGGGAGTTTACAGCTTGATGAGGAACTTGAGCTTGGTGAATACCGTGAGTTGACGGCGGAGGAGCTTGAACAGTTAAAGGCAGGCCAACCGACTGAATGATAGCTGGATACAAAAAATGAGGCGGACAATATTGTCTGCCTCAAAGTATTTTACATATCGATCTTGTTCGGGTGGTCGTTCTTTTTACGATGACATCTTCACCTTTTTACTTGTTGTCGTCCAAAGGCCACGGCTTGGGCTTTGAACAAGGTCATTGTATGCTAAGACATTTAAATCGCGCTGCACAGTTCGAGGAGTGATGCCAAATTCTTCTACAAGCTCTTGAGTAGAAACCGTACCGTTATTACTAATGAACATATAAACGGATTTAATACGGGTTAACATGCGATTTGTTGAAGGTTTCAAAAAATCACTCCTTATTCTTTTCATTGTTATTTTGAACAAATGAAAACAACCGATATGTCGGACAGCATTTCAGCTGTCACTATGTACTTGCTATACCCACCCTATAACTCCTCGGAAACATTTAGAAAAAATAAGATGTCATTAGCTTCATTCTACCCCTTTGCAAAAGCAAATTCTAGGAAAAGATACTAATTGACTAAATATTACATTTATTATATCAAATTTTAACAAAATTATTCTCTATACCTATAGAAAAATTAATAAAGAGCTGTTCCATTTGTTCATGATCATATTTTTCCAATACAGGATGCTTACTATGCATCCTGAGATGTCGCACAAATCGAACGTTGACTTTTAAGGCATATACATGTTATTTTACTTAAATGGATTATAAATCGTAACAATTACGTTTTGTGTATTGGTATAGGAATTGCTTGATGGCTTGCGGTTACGATGTCATAATGAGGTATCGGTCAGTATAGACTTTTCATACATATCTAAAAAGGATTTAAATATAAACCAATTCGAGGTAGAGCCATATGAACGAAAGATTAATGGAGTTTTTATTGCGCGACGAAGTAACCAGACTTTCTGGCGTCAAAAAACAAGTGTATGAATTCATCGTGAACGAAGAAGATTATCTTGCATCGAAGGCGGACACGGTCGATCAATTCATGAGATTGCTGGTAAAGCATTCTCCGCCAAGGCTCGCAGCCCGTCATTTCAACATGTCATATGGGGAAATCATTCGTTTCATGAATGAAATAGAAGATGAACTGAATGAGAGATTAGAGGAAAGATGCAAGAAAGTGAAGTGGATGGACTACACGGAAAAGGACCAGCAGGCATTTGAGGAATATCATAGGAAGTTATATCTTTTCGTAAATTAATAAATTGGATCATGAAAATGCCCTGGAATGAAAGGGCATTTCAGACTGTAGCCAAACTCGATGAAAATCGAATTTGTCTACAGTTTTTTTTGCTTGTACAAATTTAGACGTTGATTTCCACTTCAGGCACTCGCTTTCCGCGGGCGGTCCGGGAGCCTCCTCGGCGCACTTGCGCCTGTGGGGTCTCCCTTGGACTCGCTATTCCCGCAGGAGTCTCG